>CABUWD010000085.1 GCA_902495155.1 uncultured Collinsella sp. | reverse complement strand
TAGCCCTCGAACTCGGTAGTGTTACCATCAACGTTCTTGATGGTCACCGAGCCATCCGTACCCTCAGCAAACGCCATGGTCACCGGGGCCATCACGCCGCCGAAGCTCAGCGCTGCCGTGAGGCCTGCCGTCACTGCAAGGCGGGCGATGTTCTTGCTCATACTCATCTTCTTTTCCTCTGCTTTCTGCTTGAAATCCATTTGATCTAAAACCATCTGTCTGTGTCTAAGCATCTGCTTGGTTATGTCTCGCCCCGCTCTCTGTGGGGCCATTGGCTACTCTGTAAGGCTGCCACCTCCCCGCTTGACCAGGAGCGCGACCACGATGAGCGCGGCTCCGGCGACCGCTGCGGCGGCCGCGGCGTACATTGCCATATCGCCAGTCGAGGGCATAAAGCCTCCGGTGGTAATGCTAGGGGGTGTGCCGGTGGGCGTGTTGATGAGCGACGCCTCCAGGCTGCCCGTCGACCCGTCCGCGCTGTCGGCGCGCAGGGGCGACTCGGCCGTGATGGTGAGTTTGGGCTTGGCAGCGGCCACCTGATCGACGTCCAGGCCCTCGGCCTTGACCGTCACGGAGCGCGTGCCCTTAAAGGCGGTGTAGCCCTTGGGCGCCTTGAGCTCGCGGACCTCCAGCTTGCCCGAGTCCACGCCCGAGACGGTCACGCGGCCGTCCTCGCCCGTGGTGACGGTGGCCTTGCCCTCTGCATCCCACGTGCCGTCGGCCGCCAGCGTGCGACCGCGGTCGTCGGCGATGCTCAGGACCGCCCCGGCTAGCGGCTTGTCGCCGTCGCTGCCGCGCTTGGTGAGCGCGAGATCCCAGGTGTAGGCGCACGCGTCATCGCTCGGCGTGCGGGTGAAGCCGGCGTCGCCGGACTGGTCGGCAAAGGGAGAGCGCGGGTAGCGCAGGTAGACCTCATTGGGGTTGCCCTTCGCGATGCCGTGGTTGCATGCGCTGTTGAGCGGCGCGTTGTACACGGCGACCACGCGGGCGCCCGCGGTGAAGGCGTCGGCCCCGCCGAGCGCGGCGATCAGGTCGCCGGTGCGCACGGTGAAGGTCTTACCGTCGGCCGAGACCCTGCACTGGGCCGTGATATCGGTCCAGCCCTTCGCGGGCTCGGTGCCGGCGCGCCCGTCCTTGCCGGCCGAGACGGCACCGAAGCCGCCGTCCGCGCCCGCCGCCACGTACACGCGCATGCTCGCGGCGACCCTGGAGGGGTCGAGCCCCGCGCTCATGGTGTCGACGAACTGCACCGCGTAGGCGTCGTAGGCGGTAAGACCCGCCGGGACCGTGGCCGAGAGGCGCCAGTACAGGTCGTCGGCGACCGTGGCGTCGGCGGCCTTCTGCCAGGCGGCGGTGCCGTCCTCCAGCACGTGCTTGGCGACCTTGGGGGTCGCCGCCTTGGGCTTGACGGTGACGGCGCTGCCGCCGACCAGGGCCATGATCGGCGCGGTGCCGGCCTCGCCCTGGGCGATGGCGTCGTCGTCGGCGACGATGAGCCAGTAGCCACAGGGCAGCTTGGCCTCCGTACCCGCGTTAAGGGCCGCGAGCTCGGCGCCAGAGTTCTGGAGGGAACGAGCGAGCTGTGCGCTCAGCGCGCTCGTAAGGTGGGAATCGGTGTTGAGCCACTCGGCAGCTTCCTGCGCGGTGGTCTGGGATTTGGGCATGCCGGCGCTGTGCAGCACAGGCAGGACGGCGTCGCGCGCGGCGTCGCTTGCCCAAGCGAGGTCGGTGGCGATCTTGGCGTCGCTGTCGCCGTCGACGACGTTGGCGCTAAAGATCTGGTAGGCGTCGTAGCTGCTCGCCACGGTGCCGCTCACCGTGATGGAACCGGTCGAGGTCGGCGCGGCCTGCGCGGAAGCGGGGATCACAACCGCGCAGGTGCCGATCAGGAGGGCAAACAGCGCAAACAAGATCGGGAAGGAGCAAACTTTCTTATTCACGACGCTCGCCTCCCTTCGCATTCGCCTTGCGGCGAATGTGCATCCAGGCCGCAGCAGCGCAAAGCACCGCCGCGCCGGCAAGGTATGTCAGAGTGACGCCCGACATACCAGAAAGGGGCAAAGAGGTGGAGTAGGTGTTGGTGAAGGTGGAGGCGGGAATGGCGGTTGGGCCCGCGCCGGCGGAGGTTTGAACCGCGACGCCCTGCCCGTTCTTGCCAAGGGTGTTGCCCATGTCGTCCTTCATCTGCGTAACGGTGGTAGAGGTGGTAAGACCGGTGTACTTGCCAGTGGTCTCATTCATGACGGCCTTCACCGTGACGGCAACCTGGTACTCGGCCTTGGAGTAGCGGAGCTTATCGATGGCACCGGTGGTAGGCGCGACCTCCTTCACCGTGTAGGTGTAGGTCTTGGCGTAATCTTTATTGGTGCCTGCTTCAGTGGACAGGTGCGACTTGTTGAACGTCATGGCGCCAAAGGTCGCCGTGATGTTGTTGAGCTTGGCGGCATCGGTCTCCCCTGCCTTTGGGGCAACAGAAATCTTGGGCGCTTCGGGCATGGGGACTTTGGCTGCATAGTCACCCGTAGCCACAATGCTGAACTCGAACGGCACATAGCTGCCTTCGTCGTCCTTCGGCCAGTCCGTATTGCGAACGGATTTGGTCACCGGGATCTTCACGGACGTAGCGCTGCACTTGTCGGAGATGTACGTAGTGCCACTAACGATGCTCGGCTGCTCGTTCTCTTTCCACGTAATGGAGCCGTTTGTGCTGTCCACCGTGAACTTGTAGGTGTTCTTGTTCAGTTCGTAGCCAAACGGAGCCTGGGTCTCCGTGAGCGTGTACGTGCCCGGCAGCAGACCGGCCAATGTGAACTTGCCATTCGTGTCGTCGGTATCGGCCCAAGTGGTTTCGCTCGAAGCCGACTGATCGCTCACGGTCCAAGACTGCGCCTCGGTCGTACCTTCGGCACCCAGTTTCGCAAGCTTCCACTCGGAACCAGCCAAAGGAGTGTATCCCTTGTCTCCTTCCTCAACCTTGGTCCAAGACACCGTACCGGTGATCTTGGTGTTGGAGATGGCGCCCGTGGTGTTGGAATCATCGAATGAAACGAGCTCATTTCCGTTCACCGTGTCCACATGACCCTGAACATAGTTCACCTGCTCGCCGGTGTTGTTCATGGTTGCGTAGTAGATGGTGTCCGACTTCTGATAACCAGCCGGCGCCTTGACCTCGCGAATGTAGTACGTGAAGTAGTCTTTATCGTTGGGATCGCCAATTTTGGCCTTCTGATTCAAATAGTTGAACTGAAGCTCGCCATCATCCGAAGAGTAATCATTGGCACCGCCATCCGTTACCGTAACGATGGGATTCGTTTCATTCTTGGCATCATCGACAGTGCCGTATATCGTCCACGAGGAACCAGAAAGCGGCGTCATGCCGTCCGCAGCGTCGACCTTGCTCCACGCAACGGCGGAGCCGTCGGGCGTATACGACCCAGACCACGGGAAGTTGTGACGCTCCTGATCCATATCGATGACGGAAGCCGAGTTACCCTCACCAAATGCTGCGGCAACCTTCGGGCTGTTCATTGAGAAATCGACGCCCACATAAACGCGGCCGTTGGTAGTCACATGGTCGTCGAAACTTCCGTTGGGAACGAGAATCGATCCGATCATAGCCGCCGCAGGATCGTCGTCAGTCCACTTGGCACCGGTGGCTGTGCCGCCGTATCCCCAGTCCGCGCGGTTTTCTCCCGCGATGCCGCCTCGAATGGTAAGGCTGGTGGTATCGACGAAGTTCCACATGATGGACTGGGAGGCCAGCGAGTATTTCGCGTCAAGGTCTTTCTTGGCGTACTGACTCTCGTAACCGCGAGATATTTCTGTATCTCCCCACCAGAAGCGCCAGCCGTTGTGGAACTCGACAGGATTAGTACCTGTAACGTTCACGACAATGGATGCGCCTTCGGGGATATTGGTGAACTTAAAGTCGACGCCGCGGTAGTAGACGCCATCCTTCAAGTTGGAGAGCTCGGAACCGGCGATGGTGAAGACCTGTTGCATAGAAGTTCCATCGCCGGTAAAGGTGATGAGTCGCTCGGTGTTGCGAATCTTATTGCTCGGGATTCCGGTATCGAGCGCACCGGAAACAGACTTGCCGCTACCATCGTCGCTACCATCGAATTTGAGTGTATAGCTTGTTCCGTCGTTATTGTACTTGTTGATGACGTAGTTGCTATTAGGCTCTGCAAAGCCGTTGACATCCACCTCGCCGGTATCTTCAAACGAGTCGAGCTGTTTCGATAGCTTCGAGAGGTATCCATTTGTACCGTTATAGCTCGAATAATCGCTACCGTTGACATTAGTCAAATCAACAGCTTTATTGAACAGGGTGCTTTCCAGAGCAGACAAGCCCTCGTACCAATTACCCTGCATTGTCACCACAGACTGGCGTTTATAGTCGCTATCGCGCCAGTATGTGATGGGGCCTGCGATTTGCGCGGTGTAGGCAAAGCCGGAAGGAGTCGCGCCCTCAGAAGGTCTCTGCTGTCCGACCCAAGCGCCTTTGTTCCAAGCGCCAACGGTAGTCGCCCCCGGCAAGTTGCCGTTGTAACCAACGCTCATTTTGGTGATCGCACTGTCGATTCCGGCGACCGCAAGCACGGTGCTGCCGTAGACAGGACGGAACTGGGAACCAAAACCAACGGTGCCAAAGCGGAAACCAGCGCCGCCACTATTATTATAGGGCCAGCTCTCTTTGAGTGGATTCATGGCAAGCTTGCCACGGACCACGGTAAGGCCCTCCGCCTCAGCGGCATATGAGCCGGTGGGGGCGTTGTCCGCATCAAGATCGATAGTGCCGTCGCTCGGCTTATCGCTCGGCTTACCACCGATGTACATGTCGCGGCCGACGTAGGTGGCCACACCGGGATCAGGGGTTGAGACATTGATATTCGTACCGATACCGATAGACGTGGGAACGTAAATACCCGGCTTCACGGTGGCCGTCGCTCTCGCTGAAGCCGCATTCGCACTCTGAGCCTGCTCAGCACTATTTGAAGAGCCAGTCTCGTCGCCCTCGGTCTCGTCACTATTCTGGTTTTCGGTATCCCCGTTGTTGGTGTTGTCTACATCAGTAGACTCACGTGAGGAACCCCCCCCCCATCACAGTTTCCTCAGCAGAAACCGTCTGGACATCGTTGGCAATGGCCTGCGAGATCGGGGGCATGACGAGCGACAGTACCAGGCTCAACACGGAGGCTCCGCACAAAACGCCTGCCAGTACACGGCGCGTCGCTTTTTTACTCTGCTTAGTTTTTTCTGAATTCGCTTTCATCGATGTCTCCTCCCCAAGAGACCGCGATCTTGCTCTTTCACTATCAAACGTATCTGCGCAATCTGTAATTGCGCACGCTTGTAGTACATATTGTAACGATTGTTTGAACATCTAAGCAAAAATACCGATAGTTTTGTAGCGAATTCTCAATTCTCTTGACATTTGCTCGGATTAACCTTCGTTTATTCGCTATGAAATATCTATTTCTACTGGTAATTAAGCTAGCTATCGGTTTTTTAATAGCATTTTATTTATTTGCACAACATTTTGCTCAAGAGCATGCGTCCTGTGAACGGTCGAAAATCGACCGTGAACGGTAGATCATTAACCGGGAGGAATAGACTACCAAATTGATGGGAATATCTTTAACTCATCGGTGGTCAGAAGCATGATGTTCAGACAACCATATTTGAGTTTTCGCGCAGATTTTAGGCATCAATTCGCCCAAATCGCCTGAGACCACCGCAAAGGAGCCTGCCCCCTTTGCGGTGGTTCTCCCCCCCCGGCGCTACAGCAGATGTTCCTCGATAAAGATCGCGATGCCGTCTTTGTCGTTGCTCGCGGTTACAAAATCGGCGGCGGAGCGGGTGGCATCGCTGCCATTTGCCATGGCCACGCCCACGCCGGCGTCGGCCACCATGCAGGTGTCGTTGTCCGCATCGCCAAACACGCAGATGTCCTGGAGCTCCATGTCGTTGAGCTCCGCCACGCGCACAAGGCCGCGCGTCTTGGACACGCGCGGATCCATGAACTCGTAGAGCCGCTGCGTGGTTTGCAGAGCCGCCGCCTTAACAGTGTCATCGGCAAACGTCGACGCCCGTTCGATGACCCGCGGCATTACTTCGGGCGCCATGGTAAACATCACCTTGGGCTGCGGCTCGCGCAAAAACTCGGCAAAATCGACCACCTGGTAGGGCACGCCGTCGACGCGCGACAGGTGCTCGACGCACGCGTTGCTCTCGGGCACGTAGAACACGCCGTCTCGGGGGCAGACGGGCGTTGCCGGAAGGTCCGCCATGTGCTTGCAGATGCGCGCGATGGTCTCGCCCGGCAGCGGATAGCTCAGCTCGTTGATGTCGTGCGCGCGGTCGATGACCTCGGCGCCACCGCAGCCCACCATCACGTCTACCAGGCCTTCGATGCCCCAGAGCTCGTACATGGCCTCGGTCGCGTGGGCGTCGCGCCCGGTGCACAGGCCAAAGAGTACGCCGCGCTCGCGCAGGGCGCGAATCGCCGCCACGGTGCGCGGGGACACCGTGTGCTGGCTCGTGAGCAGCGTGCCGTCGATATCGCAGAACACGGCTTTGATATGGCTGAAGGTGGTGTCCATGGGGGCCTTTCTGGGTTGTGCGGCGATGCGGGGTGTATTCGTGAACGGCGTACATGGTATACCAAGGCACAGACCGTTGGGACCCGATCGCCACAAAGGTGCCTGCCCCCCTTGTGGTGGCCGGACCCGAAGGGTGACCTGGCCCGGGGCGCAAAGCATCACAACATTCGACGTTTTTCGGCAAAATCGCGATTTTCATCGAATGTTGTGATGGATTTTACTGCTTTGTGGCACGATCCAAGTGCCGGCGGCCAAACAACAGCAGCGCCGCGGGAACCGCCGTCACGACCATGCCCGCACCAACGAGCGTCTGCTGCACGCCAAACGTCGCCGCCAGCCACGGGGCAATCGCCAGCGGGGCTACGCCGGCGAACATGTTGCCAAAGCCCATGACCGAGTTCACGCGACCGAGCTGCTCGAGCGGAGCCTTCGTTTGCACGATCGTGTTGTGGAGCGGGTTGACGATGCCCCAAGCTATGCCCAGTGCAACCTGGCCGACAAGAGCCACGCCCACGTACGGCGTCCCCACATAGAGCAGGCTTCCCAGACCCACGGACATAAGTGCCACGAGCAGGGTTTTAAGGTTGACCAAGTGCGGCGGCAAGCGGAGCGCGAGCACGGCACCCAGCACCGCGCCCACACCGCTGGCCGACGAGAGCCAGCCCATCCATTCGACACCGACGTACAGGACATCGCGGTAGAAGAACGACTCCAGCGGATCGAAGGCACCGTAACCAAAGTTCGAGAGGAAGATGATGCAGAACAGTAACGCGAGGACGCTGTTGGTGAAGACCGTCTTGATGCTGGTCGCGAAGGTTGCGCGGGTAGATTTACTGGAGTCGGAGTTTTGACTGGCAGTACTTGCCGTTGTGCTGCTATCCGCGGGAGTACTTTCGCGCGCGGCGACGCGACCTGCTTGCGGCCTAAAGCCCCAACCGGCGACGAGCGCCAGTGCGGTAAAGAGCATCATGAGCACGAACACCGCGCGTGACGATGCAGCCGCCGCGACAAAGCCGCCCAGCGTGGGTCCGACGATGATGCTCACGTTTGAAAACATGGCGATGGCGGAGTTGATGTCTTTGAGCTCGGCAGGATCGTCGGTGAGGTAAGCCGGATAGGATGTGGCGATGGGCTGGGCGAACCCCATCACAAAGCCCAGGAGCACCGCGCCGAGCAGGACGATGCCGGTCGCGCTGCCAAAAACGAGGATCGCCGCGCCGGTTGCCAGCGTGCCCACGATGCTCAGCAAGAAATGACGGCGCGGGCCCCAGGCGTCGAGCGCCGCGCCACCCGCAAAGGATCCCAAGATCACGAATACGTTCATAAAAAGGACGGCCAGCGATGTCGCCACGAGCGAGGCATCGTCTGCATAGGTGAGCGTTCCGATGACGCCGATAAAGTAGCTGGTCTGAAAACCGGTGTAGATGAGAAAGCGCATCGCCACCAGGCGCTTGGCCTGCACGGACAGCGATGACTGAGGCTTTGAGAAAAGAGAGGCGAGCATGGAGACTCCTTGTTTCATACGAATACGGACGGTGGGCATTCGCCACCGTCTGTCAAATCAATCTATCCGCATGAAACATTAAGGACGCATCAGGACCCTTCTCTCCGTTTTCGCCCGTCATGAACTACTTGGTAGATTTTAAGGCATGTCCCACACATCTACCAAAGCAAAAACCACCACAAAGGAGCCTGGCCCCTTTGTGGTGGAAATGACGTTTGCCCAGATAAAACCTGCCAAAATAAACCTGTCCCTTTTTGGCAGGTTTTAGGCCAGGTGGTCTTGGATAAGATCGCAGATGGCTCGGGCGTCGTTGATGTTGATGGCTCGGGTCGCAAGGCCGGCGTCGAAGGCCTGACGCGCTAGGGCCTCGTTACAGGCAAGGGCCAGCGTGTGACCGTCGACCAGGTCGAGCGAGCGCTTACCGCGCAGACGGTCGACACCGGAGCGCGCGACCACGATGTTGTCGAAGCCCTCGGTCTTGTAGCCCTCGATGATCACCACGTCGACATCGTTGTAACGCGACAGCAGCTCTCGCGCGGGCATCTCGTCCTCCTCGCGCGTGTCGGCGTACTCCGCCCAGCGCGTGGCGCAGATGAGCCCCACATGCTTGGATCCGGCCTGGTGATGGCGCCAGGTGTCCTTAGCGGGTGCATCGATATCAAAGCCGTGATGCCCATGATGCTTAAGCGAACCCACGCGCAGGCCGCGGCGGGTGAGCTCGGC
>CABUWD010000084.1 GCA_902495155.1 uncultured Collinsella sp. | reverse complement strand
GTTTGACGGTGATTTTGGAAACGCTATAGAGCTCGCAGAACTCAACGACGGTGGGAAGCTTGTCGCCCGGTTTAAGAGCGCCATCCTCGATAGTGCGACGAATATCTGCAGCTATCGCCTCGTATTTGGGAATCATGGAACCTCCTTTCCAACTTGATTGAGAATAAAAGAAAGTATAGTCAACACCTAAGTATCTCTATTGAGTTATTGAAAAGTTCGAGAAAGATAAAATTAAAAGTCGCCCCGCTTGTAAAATTAGAGCGTTTTAAATGATAAACATCTGAGTAGTGTCGTGTTGAGAAATGATCGGTCCGAGGACGGGGCCGAACCGATATAACACCCAGCGAACCGAATCTCGTACTCTGCGCTTCCCCAGATAAAACCTGCCAAAACAAACCTGTCCTTTTTGGTAGGTTTTTGCCTTGGGAGCGGTACCATACAGGCAATGTTTAAACGAGAAAGGCGGGCTCCCATGGAACCTAAGCAGTATTACATCGGCATCGACGTCGGCGGTACCTCGGTCAAGGAGGGTCTGTTCGATGAGGACGGAAACCTGCTTGCCAAGGCCAGCGTGCCCACGCCTCCCATCGTTGACGCTGCGGGCTTTGCCGCGGTGACCGAGGCTATCGACCAGGTGGTCGCCAAGGCCCAGATTCCGCGTGCCTTTGTGTCGGGCATTGGCCTGGCCGTTCCGTGCCCCATCCCGGCATCGGGCGATGCCAAGGTCAAGGCGAACATCGCCATCAACCTGCCCGAGCTCAAGATCGCTATCCAGGAGCACTGCCCCGACGCGGTCGTTAAGTATGAGAACGACGCCAACGCCGCTGCTATGGGCGAGGCCTGGCTCGGCTCTGCCAAGGGCGTACAGAACGTGGTGATGGTCACCATTGGTACCGGCGTGGGCGGCGGCGTTATCGTTAACGGCGACGTGGTATCGGGCGTTGTGGGTGCCGGCGGCGAGATTGGCCACATGTGCCTGAACCCGGCCGAGGAGCGCACCTGCGGCTGCGGCGGCCATGGCCACCTGGAGCAGTATTCCAGCGCCACCGGCGTGGTGAGCAATTACCTGGCCGAGTGCAAGAAGGCGGAAGTCGAGCCCATCGAGCTCACCGGCCCCTCCGATTCCAAGGACGTGTTCCAGGCCTGCCGCGAGGGCGACAAGCTCGCGCTGGCCGCGGCCGATACCATGGCTGACTATCTCGGCCGCGCACTGGCGCTTATTGCCAACGTGGTTGATCCCGAGATGTTCCTCATCGGCGGCGGCGCCTCTGCCTCGGCCGATGTCTACCTCGACAAGGTTCGCGAGCACTTTAAGCAGTACGCGCTTTCCGCCTCGCGCGAGACGCCCATTAAGGTCGCTTCGCTCGGAAACGACGCCGGCATCATCGGTGCCGCCTACGTAGCCCTGCGCGCTGCCGGTAAATAGCTGGTGCAAGGGGGACAGGTTACATTGCACCAACATGGTGCAAAAGGGACAGCCTTGGCCCCCGTGCCTGCGCCCCAAAATATGCCGTGGCCCTTCCGTCTGCGAAGGCTCGGCATCGGCGTGCTACCATAGCTACGTCCAAGTACACATATCAAGTGGAGGATATCCATGGCAAACGTTCTTGTCTTTGGTCACCAGAACCCCGATAACGACGCCATCATGAGCGCCGTCGTCCTGTCCCAGCTGCTCAACCAGGTTGAGTATGCCGGCAACACCTACGAGGCCTGCGCCCTTGGTCAGCTTCCGGCCGAGTCCGCCAAGCTGCTCGCCGACGCCGGCATTGCCGAGCCCCGCGTGATCGAGTCCGTCGAGGCCGGTCAGCTCGTCGTCCTCACCGACCACAACGAGTCTGCCCAGTCCGTCGCCGGTCTTAAGGACGCCACGGTCTTTGGCGTCGTCGACCATCACCGCATCGGCGACTTCGAGACCGCCGGCCCGCTGCACTACATCTGCCTGCCCTGGGGCTCCAGCTGCACCATCGTCACCAAGCTCGCCGGCGTGCTCGGCGTTGAGCTTTCCGACGTTCAGGCCAAGCTGCTGCTCTCGGCCATGATGACCGACACACTCATGCTCAAGAGCCCCACTACCACCGATGTCGACCGCGCCGTCGCCGCCAAGCTCGGCGAGCAGGTGGGCGTCGACCCGGTCAAGTTTGGCATGGAGGTCTTCCTCACCCGCCCGTCCGGCTCCTTCACCGCAGCCGAGATGGTTGGCAACGACATCAAGATGTTCGAGCCCGCCGGCAAGAAGCTGCTCATCGGCCAGTACGAGACCGTCGACAAGAGCCGCGCGCTCGGCATGATCGACGAGATTCGCGAGGCCATGCGCGCCTACGCCGCCGAGAAGGGTGCCGACGGCATCGTCCTGTGCATCACCGACATCATGGAGGAGGGCTCGCAGGTCCTGCTCGAGGGCGAGACCGAGGCCGCTCAGAAGGGCCTGGGCATTGCCGACGAGCACGACGGCGTCTGGATGCCGGGCGTCCTCTCCCGTAAGAAGCAGGTCGCTGCCCCCATCATGGCCGTCTGCTAGGTTTAGTTGACCAAACGCCACGACCGGATCGCGGAAGCCCCGCGCTCCGGTCGTTTTTTGTGCACGGCGCCGCGTCGTCTCTTGGATAGGCGCGCCCGTGCCGTTGAGCAAATAATGTTCAACCTGTGGTTCCGCTTTTCGGCCACGCCTGCGTGCCTGTCGTGCAGGGTAGGCTAGATGCAAGCGTAATACGTTAGAGCGCGGCACCGCCACTTGGGCGGGCCGTGCTTTTTTAAGACGGGAGCTTTCCCGTGAAAGGAGCCGCCCATGGCAGCACCCGAGCAGCTGTTTAACGTTCGTGAGCGCAAGCGTTTTGAGCGCCACGACATTTGGGAGCGCATCACCGAGAACGGCACGATTTCCGCCGCCGTCATGGTCTTCGCCGCCATTGCCGCCGTCATTTGCGCCAATACCGATGCCTACGAGGCCATCCATCACTTTTTGGAGACCCCGCTGTATGTGGGTCTGGGCAACCTTACGGCCGGTCTCACCGTTGAGCTATTCGTCAACGACTTCCTCATGGCGATTTTCTTTTTGCTGGTGGGCATTGAGCTTAAGTACGAGATGACGGTCGGCGAGCTCAAAAACCCGCGCCAGGCTATGCTTCCCATGCTGGCGGCCGTGGGCGGCGTCGTCGTTCCCGCCTGCATCTATCTGATCTTTAACCATGCCGGCGCGCACAACGGCTGGGCCATTCCCATGGCAACCGATATTGCCTTTGCGCTGGGCGTGCTGTCGCTTTTGGGTAATCGCGTGCCCAACGGTGTGCGTGTGTTCTTCTCGACGCTTGCCATCGCCGACGACCTCATTTCCATCGCCGCCATCGCCATCTTCTACGGTCAGAGCCCCAATCCGTTTTGGTTGGGCGCCGCCGCGCTTGTGACCTGCGCGCTCGTGTGGCTCAACAAGACGCAGCATTACCGCCTTGCCCCGTACTCGGTGCTGGGCCTGCTGCTGTGGTTCTGCATGTTCAAGAGCGGCGTGCATGCTACGCTCGCCGGCGTCATCTTGGCCTTTACCATCCCGGCCAAGTGCGGCGTCAAGCTCGATAGCCTCACCGATTGGTTGGGCGAGTGCCTGCCGCTGCTCGATGACCGCTACGATGACGAGGCACACATCCTGGGCCAGCATGACTTTACCGTCTCGACTACCAAGGTCGAGCGCGTCATGCACCGCGTGACCCCGCCGCTCATTCGCATGGAGCGTCTGATCTCCACGCCGGTCAACTTTGTGATCCTGCCGATCTTTGCGTTCGTCAACGCACAGGTTCGCCTAGTGGGCGTGGACATGAGCACGCTGCTCACCGACCCGGTGACGCTCGGCGTGTACTTTGGCATGCTGCTGGGTAAGCCGATCGGTATCTTTGGCATGACGTTCGCCTTGGTCAAGCTCAAGGCCTGCGAGCTGCCGCACAATGTCAACTGGCATATGATTGCCGGCGTGGGCATTCTGGGCGGTATCGGCTTTACCATGTCGATTCTCATCAGCGGCCTCGCCTTCCCGACGGCCCAGTTTGAGGTTCTGGCTGCCAAGGCCGCTATTCTCGCCGGCTCTGTCACCGCGGCCGTACTTGGCATGATCTACATGAGTGTGATCTGCAAGCACCCCGCGCCCAAGAACGAGTAGGCGCGCGAAAACCGGGGCCGGACATGCTCCGGATACCCTCGTATGCAAAAACGCCGTTTGTGAGTACTGTCACAAACGGCGTTTCATTTATTTGGCCACGTCTCCAATGACTAGGCTTATTCCACCGTTCCGTAGACGGTGCCCCAGCCGTGGGCGGCCAAGGCGGAGTTGAGTTGGTCGCAAAGTGACTGGCGGTCGTAATAGCCGGGCGGCAAAAGGTTCACGATTTCCATGAGATCGGGTGCCAGGTCCAAGATTTCGGCCTGTACGATCAGATCCAGGCGGTCGATGGCGTGACGGTCGTAAAACAGTCCGTCGACCAGGCGCTGCAGGTCGCCGAATTCCTCGGCCTGGAACGATCCGTACTCCATAGTGCCTCCTTGGGCGCTCCACGCCGGCATGCGCGGCGATTCGTAATTCATTGCGATGGACTTAATCTATCACGGCTTCATAACGTTGCGACGGTGGCGGTCTATACTTAGAAGAATTGCAACGTACCGCTTCGTGAAAGGTCGCACCCATGCAGACGATCTACCAGAAGATGGAAACCACCGAACTCGATGCCGCCATCGAGGCGCTCAAGGCCGAGGTCGCCGAGGTCAAGGCCAAGGGCCTGGCGCTCGACATGGCCCGCGGCAAGCCGTCGCCCTCCCAGGTGGACATCTCTCGACCCATGCTCGATATCCTCAATGCCGATGCCGATCTGCACGACGGCAATGTCGACTGTTCCAACTACGGCTGCTTTGAGGGCATTCCCTCGGCACGCAAGCTAGCGGGGGAGTTCCTGGGTTGCCCCGCCGAGCAGACGCTCGTACTGGGTTCGTCGAGCCTGCTGATCGAGCACGATATCGCCGGTATGTTCTGGCGTTGCGGCTCGTGTGGTAGCGACCCTTGGGAGGCTTACGAGGCAGCGCACGACGGCAAGAAGGTCAAGTTCCTGTGCCCGGTTCCCGGCTACGATCGCCACTTTGGCATTACTGCCGACTTGGGTATCGAGAACGTTCCCGTCGCGATGACCGACAACGGCCCCGATATGGACGAGATCGAGCGCCTCGTTGCCGCCGACGATTCCATCAAGGGCATCTGGTGCGTGCCCAAGTATTCCAACCCCACGGGTATCACCTTTAGCGAGGACACCGTGCGTCGCCTGGTCGAGATGCCCACGGCCGCGCCCGATTTCCGCATCTTCTGGGACAACGCCTACTGCGTGCACGACCTGTACGACGAGACCGACAAGCTCGCCAACATCTTCGATCTTGCCCGCGCGGCGGGCACCGAGGACCGCGTGGTGGCATTCGCCTCGACGTCCAAGATCACCTTCCCGGGTGCCGGTATCGGCTTTATCGGTGCGAGCCCCGCGGTTATCGCGGAGTTCTCCAAGCGCCTGAAGGCCGGCCTCATCAGTGCCGACAAGCTCAACCAGCTGCGTCACGTGCGCTTCCTTCCCACCATCGAGGCGGTCAAGGAGCACATGAAAAAGCATGCCGAGTTCCTGCGCCCGCGCTTTGAGGCTGTCGAGCGCAAGCTCACCGAGGGCTTGGGCGACACGGGCTGCGCCACCTGGACGCACCCCCGCGGCGGCTACTTTGTAAGCTTCGATGGTCCCGAGGGCTCGGCTCAAAAGGTCGCCGCGCTTTGCGCAGACCTGGGCGTTAAGCTCACGCCGGCCGGTGCCACCTGGCCCTATGGCAAGGATCCGCGCGACACCAACATCCGCATCGCGCCGAGCTATCCCACGGTCGAGGACCTAGAGGCTGCGCTCGATGTGCTGGTGCTGGCCGTCAAGCTCGTCGCTGCCGAGCTTGCGCGTGCCGAGCGCGCCTAGCGCGCGGCTTCCCGTACTATCCGCACTTTCGATACGTAAAGGAGCGTATACATGGATTTGGGTATTTCCACCAACCCCACGCCAGAGCTCTACACCATTAAGGTAACCGGCGAGATCGATATCTCTAACGCCGATAGCCTGCGCAATGCCATCGACCTGGCGCTCGAGCAGCCCACTGAGGCCGTTGAGCTCGATTTTGCCCAGGTGAGCTACATCGATTCGACGGGCATTGGTGTGCTCGTGGGCGCCGCGCACCACGCGGCCGACCACGACAAGCGCTTTAGCTGCACCAATGTGCAGCCCCCGGTGATGCGCGTGGTTCAGCTGTTGGGTGTCGACCAGGAGATTTCGATTACCGCTGCATAACCTTTGCCCTCAAAAGGGCGTGCCGTTTGGCATATGTTTGTGATGCGCTCGGACGTTTTGGCGTCCGGGCGCTATACTTGACCGAATGAATAGACGAGTTCCGGCCGAATGGCGCGGTGCGGGCTCGACTCACATCGAGCCTTGGAGGTATGTGTGTTTGGTATTGGAGAGGGTGAGCTCGCGATCATCGTGGTCTTCGGCTTTTTGCTGTTTGGTCCGGATAAGCTCCCACAGATGGGCCGCACGATCGGCCGTGCCATCCGTCAGTTCCGCGAGACGCAGGAAAAGATGACGGCCGTTGTTCAGTCCGAGATTATCGATCCGGTGAGTGAGGCCGCTTCGGCACCGGTCAAGCCCAAGAAGACTGCCGTCGATGACGATTCCGATGCGGACGAGGATGCCGCCGAGACGGCAGCGCCCGCAAAGAAGGAGACCTTTGCCGAGCGTCGCGCTCGTCTTGCTGCCGAGAAAGCCGCGAGCGAGGCTGCCGCCGAGGGCGAGGGTGCTGCTGAGGAGTCCGAGGCCGAGGGTGCCGAGCCTGCCGCTGCCGTCGAGCCTGTCGTCGAGCCCGAGCCTGCTGCAGAGCCGGAGCCCGAGCCCGAGCCGGCAGAGCCCACGACGGCTGACCTCTACGCCCGTCGTCCCCGCAAGCGCAAGGCCGTCGTCGACCAGCTCGCTCGCGAGCTCGAGGCCGAGGACGAGGCCGTTGCCGAGGCTGCCACCGCCGACGCCTCGAAGGGAGGCGATGAGTAATGCCTATCGGACCTGCGCGCATGCCGCTCTTCGATCACCTGGGAGAGCTCCGTCGCCGCCTGACTATCGTGGTCGTGTCGGTGTTTGCCGCCGCCATCGTGCTGTATTTCGCCACGCCCGTGGTGCTCGACATCCTGGAAGACCCCATCCGCTCCTTTGTGCCGGACGGTAAGTTCTACATCACTACCACGCTCGGCGGCTTTGGCTTGCGCTTCTCGCTGGCCATCAAGATGGCCGTGGTCATGTGCACGCCCATGATCATCTGGCAGATTCTGGCATTTTTCCTGCCGGCACTGCGTCCCAACGAGCGCAAGTGGGTTGTGCCTACGGTGCTCGCCTCGACGGTGCTGTTCTTCCTGGGCGCAATCTTTTGCTACTTCATCATTATCCCGGCAGGCTTTGAGTGGCTCATCGGCGAGACTTCGGCCGTCGCCACGGCGCTGCCCGATCTGGAGAACTACGTCAACATGGAGCTGCTCTTTATGATCGGCTTTGGTGTGGCGTTTGAGCTGCCGCTCATCATCTTCTACCTGTCCGTCTTTCACATCGTGTCCTACGCGGCCTTCCGCAGCGCCTGGCGCTACGTGTACGTAGGCCTGCTCGTGGGTTCGGCTGTGATCACGCCCGACGGCTCGCCCGTTACGCTGGGTCTCATGTATGGCGCCCTGCTCTCGCTCTACGAGATTTCGCTCGCCATTGCCCGCGTGGTCATTACCGCGCGCGAGGGCAAGGAGGGCCTGTTTGTGAGTCGTCTGGACCTGTTCTCGGACGATGAGGACGACGAGGAGTAAATCGGTATGCACGAGGTTGGCATTGTCAACGGCATACTCGATACAGTGATTCGCGCGGCGCGTGGGGCGGGGGCCTCGCGCGCCGTTTTGGTTACGCTACGTATCGGGGATATGACCGAGGTCGTGCGCGAGGCGCTCGACTTTGCATGGGAGACGTTTCGCGACGAGGACCCGCTCACGCGCGGCTGCGAGCTCGCCGTGGAGGAAGTCCATCCGCAAAGCGAGTGTCTGGACTGCGGCGAGGTCTTTGAGCACGACCGTTTCCATTGCCGCTGCCCCCAATGTGGCGGCGCCAACGTGCGCCTGCTGCACGGTCGCGAGCTCGACATCGCAAGTATTGAAATCGAAACCCCCGAAGATTAGCCCGCTAGCCATCTGGTGATGGGGTATAAAGGGGCCAAAGTAAGGAGTGCCGAGTATGGCTGAGAAAACGATTGATATCGCGTCGCCGATTCTGTCGCGCAACGAGCGCCTGGCAGATCAGCTGCGACAGCGATTTAAAGAGACAAACACCTATGTGATCAATGTGCTGTCGAGCCCCGGTTCGGGCAAGACCACCACGATTCTGGGCACCAACGAGCGCCTGCGCGACAAGGCCGGCTTGCGCTGCGCCGTTATCGAGGGCGATATCGCCTCGGATGTCGACGCCATCACCATGAAGGAAGCCGGCATGCCCGCCATCCAGATCAATACGGGCGGCCTGTGCCACCTCGAGGGCAACATGATCATGGAGGCCGTTGACGCGTTCGACCAGGCCGTCGGTCTGGAGAACATCGACGTCATCTTTATCGAAAATGTGGGCAACCTGGTCTGCCCGGTCGATTTTGACCTGGGCGAGAACCTGTCCATCATGATCCTCTCGGTGCCTGAGGGCGACGACAAGCCCATCAAGTATCCGGGCATCTTCCAACATGCCGGCGCGCAGCTGCTCAACAAGGTCGACGTGGCCCCGGCTTTCGATTTTGACATGGATAGGTATACTAAGACACTCGATGACCTCAATCCGCAGGCGCCGCGGTTTGCCGTGAGCGCGCGCAAGGGCGAGGGCATGGATGCCTGGTGCGATTGGCTCATCGGGCAGATTGAGCAAGCAAGGGCGTAAGTCGGCCGCCATACGGGCGGGCGTAGCCGCAGAGATACGAGATAGGAGCCTCTTTTGAAGCTC
>CABUWD010000083.1 GCA_902495155.1 uncultured Collinsella sp. | reverse complement strand
TGGCCGACGCGCCGCTCATGGAGGGCGCGTCGGCATTGCGAGACCACATCGTGGGACGTGCAGCCCACCGGCTTATCGACGGCGAGCAGCATATTCAGTTGAGAAGGCGTACGACGAGCCATGTACCATCCAAAAAGTTAAAGCTCGACGGTCACCGAAGCGGGATCCTCCCCTACCAGCTCGGCCAGCATGGGAAGTGCCACGGTGAGCGTCTCGAGAATCGTTCCGTTATTGGAGAAACCGGCGGCAGCGGGATGTCCGCCTCCGCCAAAGGCAGCAGCGATCTCGGACACGTTGAGGTCGCCCTTGGAGCGCAGGTTGCCGCGCACCTTGGTATCGCCCTCAATGCCCTTCAGGAACAGGCAAACCTCGACGCCCATCACCGAGCGCACCACGTCAACCAGGCCGTCGCACTCATCCGAGGTGACACCGCAAGCCTCAAGGTCACTCTGGTACGCATAGCTATACGCGACGCGCCCGTGCGCCACTGTCTTGATGCGGCCCATAACGATGGACTTGAGATGCAAAAACTCTACGCGCATGCTCTGGTAGACCTCGAGCGCAACGCGCGCCGGATCGGCACCGTGGGCAACCAGACGCGAGGCCGCATGGAACGCAGCAGCATCGGCATTCTGGTACTGGAAACGGCCGGTATCGGTAACCAAGCCACACAGCAGGCAGGTCGCAACGCCATCACGGGCGACAATGCCACAATTGTCCAAGAAACGGTCAATGATCATGGCGCAGGCTGCAGCTTCAACGCGCCTCAGGCTGAGCTCGGCAAACTCCTCACGCGCCGGATGGTGGTCGAAACACACCACATGCTTGGAGCGACGAAGCACCTCGGCGGAATTATTGAGACGCTCGACGACCGGTACGTCCACCGAGATGAACAGGTCCGGATTGCCGGTGTACGTAGATGCCGGCACCAAACGATCGGCACCCTCCATAAAGCGGTAGATACGCGGAACCGGGTCATCGTCTGCCAGCAGCAGGGCAATGTCCTTGTTGGGGAAAAACTTCATGAGCGAAAGGCCCAGACCCAATACGGAGCCCAAGGCATCGCCATCGGGAGAAGTATGTCCCGAAATCGCAATGGAGGACGCACCCTCGATGAGCTCGAGGATGCGTCGCTGAATATCTGCAGACTCGCACGAGGCGAGGTCGGCGGAATTAGTCATCTAAAGCTGCCTCCTGGGCGGCATCCGCTATCGGATAGCCGTCCTCGTCCTTTTCGATCGCAAGCGTGGCGGGAACGTTTTCCAGCGCACGCGTGATGCGCTCGGCCTCATCGGTCGAGCGATCGATGCGAAAATCGAGCTCGGGCGTAACACGCCAATCGAGCGAGCGAGCCAACAGGCTGCGGATACGGCCCTTAGCGCTAGCGAGCGCCTCCATGACCTCGTCGTATCGGCTCGCATCGCACGACACGTACACACGCGCGAACGAACGGTCCACCGCGACCTCGACCGCAGTCAGGGTGACCAGGTCGAGGCGCGGATCGGAAACCTCAAAGAGCAGGATATAACCGAGCTTCTCGCGAAGCTGCTCGCCCAGTCGGCGGGTTGCCTGCGTTTGCTTCATAGCGCTACCCCCTACTCGGTACGGGCAACCTGGTCGATACGGTAACCCTCGATCTGGTCGCCGGGCTTGATGTCCTGGAAGTTCTCCAGGCCAATGCCGCCCTCGGAACCGCTCTTGAGGCTCTTGGCCTCGTCCTTGTAGTGGCGCATCGAGGCGATCTTGCCGTTGAAGACCACGATGCCGTCGCGCACCAGGCGCACGGAATCGGTCGCGGCGATCTCGCCCTCCTCGACGCGGACACCGGCGGCGATACCGACTTTGGGCACCTTGAAGGTGTCCAGGACGGTCGCGGTACCCGTGGCGACCTCGACCTCGGTGGGCTTGAGCATGCCGATACGGGCGGCGTCGAGCTCCTCGAGGCACTTGTAGATGACGTCATAGCAACGGATCTCGACGCCCTCGCGCTCGGCAGCAGAGCGGGCCTTACCGTCGGGACGGACGCCAAAGCCGATGATGATGGCGTTGGAGGCGTCGGCCAGGACGACGTCGGTCTCGTTGATGGCGCCAACGGCGGAGTGGATCGTGTTGATGCGAACCTCGGACTGATCCATCTTGTCGAGCGAGTCCTGAAGGGCCTCGATGGAACCCTGGACGTCGGCCTTGATGATCAGGTTGAGCTCCTTGACCTCGGCGTCGGCAATGGTCTCGAAGAGGTTCTCGAGCGTGACGTGCTTGACGCGGCTCTGCTCCTCGATACGGGCCTTCAGCGAACGCTCGTCGGCCAGCGCACGTGCCTCGCGCTCGTCCTCGAACACGCGGAACTCGTCACCGGCGTTGGGCACGGACTGTAGGCCCAGGATCTCGACGGCGTCGGAGGGACCGGCCTCGGTGACGGCGCGGCCCTTGGGGTCGAGCATGGCGCGGACGCGGCCGTAGGTAAGGCCGGCGACCAGCGTATCGCCCACGTGCAGGGTACCGCGGGTCACGAGCACGGTAGCAACCGAGCCGCGGCCCTTGTCGAGCTTGGCCTCGAGGACGTTGCCGGAGGCAAAGGTGTCCGGGTTGGCCTTGAGCTCGAGCACGTCGGCCTGGAGCAGCACGGTCTCCAGAAGTTCGTCGATACCGATCTTCTGCTTAGCCGAGATGTTGACGAACATGTTCTGTCCGCCCCACTCCTCGGGGATGACTCCGTACTCGGTGAGCTCCTGACGCACACGGTCGGGGTTGGCGCCCGGCTTATCGATCTTGTTGACGGCGACGACGATGGGTACGCCGGCGGCCTTGGCGTGGTTGATCGACTCGACGGTCTGGGGCATGACGCCGTCGTCGGCAGCCACGATCAGAATTACGATGTCGGTCACCTTGGCGCCACGGGCACGCATGGCCGTAAAGGTGGCGTGGCCCGGGGTATCGATGAAGGTGATCTTGCGGTCGTTGATCATGACCTGCGAAGCGCCGATGGCCTGCGTAATGCCGCCCGCCTCGCCGGCAGCGACGCCGGTGTGACGGATGGCGTCGAGCAGCGACGTCTTGCCGTGGTCGACGTGGCCCATGACGGTGACGACCGGGGCGCGCGGCTTAAGGTCGGCGGGATCGTCGTAGAACGAGAAGGTGTTCTCCTCCTCGGGGGTGATGATCTTGATCTGACGGCCCAGGTCGTCGGCGACGAGCTCGACGAGGTCGTCGGACATGGACTGCGTCATGGTAAGCGGCGTGCCCAGCAGGAACAGGCGCTTGATGATGTCGTTGGCCGGAACGTCGAGCGCCTCGGCAAGCTCCTGGACGGTAACGCCCTGGGAGACCTTGATGGCGTCGAGGTCCTCGGGGTTCACGCCCTGGGCCAGCGCCTCCTCTATCTTGCGCTCCTCCTGAGCCTTGGCAGCCTCGCGCTCGCGCTTCTCCTTGCGCTTCTTGCGGCGACCGGTGGACTCGCGAGAGGCCTCCTCGACGGCAGCACGAGCCTCCTCGAGCACCTTCTCGCGGCTGTACTCCTCGGCCTCGCGAGCCATGCGGCTGTAGTGGTCCTCTTCGTTGTTGTGACCGCCCTTGCGCTTCTTGCCCTTGCCCTGCTTATCGGGGTTGGGGAAGTCCATGCCGGCAGCGACGTTGTTGCTGGCGTTGGTGCGATGGCTGTGCGGACGGCTCTCGGAGGCGTTGCGCTCGGAATTGTTGTCGGAGGCGTTGCGATCGTTACGACGGCCACCGCGGCGGTCGTTGTTGCCGCCACGACGGTTACCGCGCTCGGCGGCGCGCTCGGCCTTGGCCTTGTCCTCGGCGTCCTTCTTCTCCTTGAGCACGGTCTCCTGTGCGGCAATCTGGTCGAGAAGCGAACGGAAGCGCGAACCGGAGTCGGAAGCGGGAACGGCGCGGCGCTGGGCCTCGCGGGCAGCCTCCTCCTTCTCGCGGGCAAGGCGCTCCTGCTCGGCCTTCTTCTTGGCCTCGGCCTCGGCGCGGGCAGCCTCCTCGGCTGCCTGGGCTGCGGCAAACTGGCGGCGCTCCTCCTCGCGGGCCTTCTCGGCGGCGATGCGCTCGCGCTCGGCCTCGGCGGCGCGTGCGGCCTCCTCGGCGGCAGCTGCCTGCTCCTCGGCCTGCTTGGCGGCCTCGACTTCCTGGGCGCGGGCCTCGATCACCGAGGCGAGCTGCTTGCGGACCATAGCGACATAGGCGTCCTCCAAGGTGGAGGAAGCGGACTTAGCGGGAATCTTCATATCGGCGAGATGACCCATCAGTTCCTTGGAGGTCATGCCGAACTCTTTGGCCAGGGTGGACACACGGACTTTTGCCATATGACTTCACCTACCCTTTCTGGCACCTTGGGTGCCTAGAGACTGAACGAGCGTGTGAGACGCGCCGGGACCCGCCCGGCGCGACCGCGCGCTAGATCAGGTCCTCCGCATCATCGAAGGCGTCGGTGTCGTGGACACCGCAGAAACGGGAGCCGGGACGAGCCTGGTTGCGGCACTGGATGCCGTCCTCGGACACATACTCACAGCGGCGGACGTCCTCGTCCTCCTCGTCACCGATCAGGTCGGCGGCGGGCTCCTCGTGAACGGGAACGTTCTTGAGGATGTCGGCGGCAAGGGTCTCGGACTTGATGTCGATGTGCCAGCCGGTCAGGCGCGCGGCGAGGCGGGCGTTCTGGCCCTCCTTGCCGATGGCGAGGGACAGTTGGTCGTCGGGCACGATGACGCCGGCGTAGGCCTTCTCCTCGTCGATGAGGACGCGGGTGACCTTAGCGGGCGACAGGGCGTTGGCGACGTAGACGGCAGGATCGGCATCCCACAGGATGACGTCGACGCGCTCGCCACGGAGCTCGCCCACGACAGCACGAACACGGCTGCCCTTGGGGCCGACGCAGGCGCCCACGGGATCCAGACGGTCGTCGAGCGAGTGGACGGCAACCTTGGAACGCTGGCCGGGCTCGCGGGCGATCGACTTAATCTGGACGGTGCCCTCATAGATCTCGGGCACCTCCTGCTCAAAGAGACGACGCATGAGCTCGGGGTGGGTACGGGAGATGACAATCGGCGGACGGCTGTGCTCGCCACGAACCGGCTGCAGGTTGGAGTTGGGGTCGCGAACGTCGATGATCACGGCCTTGATGTGCTGGTTGTGCAGGTAGCGCTCGCCCATCGGACGCTCGTTGCGCTCGTTCTCGTAACGGCGCTGGTCGAAGTGCGGCAGCTCGGCCTCGACGCCCTCGCGGATCTTGACGATCGTGAAGTCGGGCGTGGACTGCAGCACGGTACCGCTGATGAGGTCACCGATGCGGCCGGAGAACTCCTCGTAGATCTGCTCACGGGCGGAGTTACGCACGATGGCGTTGATTTCAGCCTTGGCGTGCTGGGCAGCGATGCGGCTCGTGTTCTTGGGGGTGACGTCGATCTCCTCGAACTCGGTGAAGTTGCCCTCCTCGTCCATGGAATCGTCGATCGGCTCCAGGCGGTAGACGTAGATCTTGCCGGTGGTGCGGTCGATGGTCACCTTGGCGCCCCACTCAAGATGCAGGATCTCGGCATAGCTCTTGGCGAGCGACTGCTCCAGGCGGTCGATCAGGTAGAGCTGGTCGATGTGCTTCTCCTGGCAAAGCTCCATCAGGGCGGACATCATGTCGGATGCTGCCATCTTACTTTCCTTCCTTCGCGGGCTTGAAGTCGTAGGTGGGCTTCAACTTGCACTTTTTAACATCAGAGAAATCGAGGGTGACGGACTCGCCGTCCTCGAGTTCGAGGGTCACGTTCGTCTCGGTGGCGGCGGCAATCTTGCCGGCGTACTTACGACGGCCCTCGGTGGCGGTGG
This sequence comes from uncultured Collinsella sp., assembly GCA_902495155.1. Classification (GTDB taxonomy): domain Bacteria; phylum Actinomycetota; class Coriobacteriia; order Coriobacteriales; family Coriobacteriaceae; genus Collinsella. Next base: position 3,293 of record CABUWD010000083.1, on the reverse strand, counting down.
AGGTGAGCTCGCAGTTCTCGCCCACAAAGCGGGCAAAGTCACACGGGCGGCGCAGCGGGCGCGCCATACCCGGGCTCGACACCTCGAGCGTATAGCTCGAAGAGATGGGGTCGAGCTCCTCAATCACATCGCCGACCCACTTGGTGTTGGCCGTGACGTCGTTGAGCGAAAGACTCTGACCCTCGGCACCCTCGATACGCACGCGCACGCAGGGGGCCTTGGTGGCACCCACGAGCTCGACGTCGACGATGTCGACATCGTGCTGGGGAGCGACGGCCTCGAGCGCGTCGATGATCGCCTGCTCGGTCTTGGTCTTGACCATTGCGGCACCTCCATCCATACAAAAAAGAAGCGGGGCCGAAACCCCACTTCTTTCAATTACAACTTCATTTGCAAGCAAACTATACCAATAGCTGCGGAAACGTGCAAGCACAGTACGAATCTGCAGGTCAGCGTGCGCACAGCTTCTCCACAAGAATAGGACAATTGACCGCAGACATCAGGGCAGGTACATGAAAAACGAGGGACGACCCAACCGGATCGCCCCTCGTCTTTTATGCGTCAGCTAAGCGCACAGTGCTTACTTAACCACCAGGTTGACCAGCTTGCCGGGCACGCAGATGGCCTTGACGACCGTCTTGCCCTCGAGCCACTTGGCGACGGCGGCCTCGGCGGCAGCCTGCATATCCTCATTAGAGGCATCGCGGGCAACGTCGACGCGGCCGCGGACCTTGCCGAGCACCTGGACCACGATCTGCACCGTGTCCTCGATGGACTCGGCCAGGTCGAACTCGGGCCAGGCAGCGGTATAGGCGTTGCCCTCGCAGCCGAGCGCCTCGTGCCACAACTCGTCGGCCCAGAACGGGCAGATGGGGGCAAGGACGCTCACGATATCCTTAGCCACGCCGTAGCACAGAGCCTTGTCGCGGTCAGCACCCTCAGTGGCGTTGAGATAGGCGCTCGCCGCGTTGACGAGCTCCATGACGGCCGAGATCGCGGTGTTGAACTGGCCGCGGTCGAAGTCCTCAGTGCACTTGGCGATGGTGCGGTGACGCTCGCGATAGAGCTTCATCGCAACCTCGTCGAGCGCGGACTTGTCGAAGGCCACGTTGGCATCGCCGGACTGGACGAGCTGCCAAACGATACGCCAGGCGCGCTTGATAAAGCGGTTGGCGCCCTCGACGGCCTTGGGATCCCAGTCGAAGTCCTTCTCGGGCGGGGCGATAAACAGGATCGCCAGACGCATGGTGTCGGCACCGTAAGGCTCGATGACCGAGCTCGGGGGCACGACGTTGCCCTTGGACTTGGACATGGTGTCGCCGTTCTCGTCCTTGACCATGCCCTGGCACAGCAGGTTAGTGAAGGGCTCGTCCACGCTCAGCAGGCCCAGGTCGCGCAGGGCCTTCGTAAAGAAGCGGCTGTAGAGCAGGTGCAGAATGGCGTGCTCGATGCCGCCGATGTAGTTATCGACGGGCATCCAACGGTCGGCGGCCTCACGGGAGAAGGGCAGCTCGGTGTTGTGCGGATCGGTATAGCGCAGGTAATACCAGCTGGAGCAGGTGAAGGTGTCCATGGTATCGGTCTCGCGCTTGGCCGGGCGGCCGCAGACCGGGCAGGTGGTCTCGTAGAACTCCTTGCACTCGGCGAGGGTTTCGCCGGCGCCCAGGTCCAGGTTCTCGGGCAGCGTCACCGGCAGCTGATCCTCGGGCACGGGCACGATGCCGCAGTGCTCGCAGTGAATAGCCGGGATGGGGTTGCCCCAATAACGCTGACGGGAAATAAGCCAGTCGCGCAGACGGAACTCGACCTTGCGACGGCCGCAACCCATGGCCTCGAGGTCGGCCACGATCGCAGCCTCGCCCTCGGAGTGCTTGCCGCCACGCATGCCGGTGTATTTGCCGGACTGGACGAGTGTGCCCTCGGCAGCGTGGGCACAATCCCAGTCGACGGTCTCGGCATGGAAGGTATCGATGGTCTCGCCGCTGGCCTCGACGGCGGCGCGATCGTCATCGTCCAGGATGATCGGCACGATCGGCAGGTCGTACTTGCGGGCAAACTCAAAGTCGCGCTGGTCACCACAGGGAACGGCCATGACGGCGCCGGTGCCGTAGTCTGCAACGACATAATCGGCAACCCACACGGGGACCTTCTCGCCGTTGACGGGGTTTACCACATAGCGGCCCGTGAAGGCACCGTGCTTCTCGAGGGTGCCCTGGGCACGCTCGACGGCAGAGATGTGTTTGGAGTCCTCGACGATCTTGGTGACGGCCTCCTCGTACTCCGTGCCCTCGACGAGCTCGTGCAGGCCGGCGTACTCGGGAGCCAGGACAAAGAAGGAGACGCCAAAAAGGGTATCGGCACGCGTGGTGAAGACGGTGATCTTGCCCTCGTCGCCCTCGATGGGCTCGCCATCCTGGTCGCACAGGGTAAAGTCGACCTCGGCGCCCTCGGAGCGACCGATCCAGTTGGCCTGCATCTGCTTGACGCGCTCGGGCCAGCCGGGGAGCTTCTCCAGATCGTCGAGCAGCTCCTGGGAGTACTCGGTGATCTTGAAGTACCACTGCTCCAGGTCGCGCTTCTCGGGCTCGGTGCCGCAGCGCCAGCACTTGCCCTCGGTAACCTGCTCGTTGGCCAGAACGGTCTTGCAGGTGGGGCACCAGTTAACCGGGTTCTTCTTACGGTAGACCAGGCCCTTTTCCCACATCTTCTCAAAGATCCACTGGCCCCAGCGGTAGTAGTCGGGGCTGCAGGTCTTGACCATGCGATCCAGATCGTAGGAGAAGCCCATGCGCTTCATCGTGGCGAGCGCCTGATCCATGTTCTTATACGTCCAGGCGGCAGCCTGCGTGTTGTGCTTGATGGCGGCGTTCTCGGCGGGCAGGCCAAAGGCGTCAAAGCCGATGGGGTGCAGCACGTCAAAGCCGCGCATACGAGCCTGACGGGCCATGGCATCGCCGATGGTGTAGTTACGCGCGTGGCCCATGTGCAGGTCGCCCGACGGATACGGGAACATCTCGAGCACATACTTCTTGGGCTTGCTCTCGTCGGTGTCGACGGCAAAGAGGTTGGAGTCCTCCCAGGCCTTCATCCACCTGGACTCAATGGCCTGCGCGTCGTAGACAGGAATCTCGTCCTTATGATCTGTGCAATCGCACATATCAGCTCCTTTTAACTTGATTGGGGCCGGTCGGCTAGGCTTTACTCGCTGCTGCGGACAGTCCTGCTCGCACGAAGGCCACATAAAGTGGCCTTCGGCTCGTGCGGAACTCGCGATAAACCTTATGCCCCGCCCC
>CABUWD010000082.1 GCA_902495155.1 uncultured Collinsella sp. | reverse complement strand
GCCGACCGCCTGCATCACGCTCGTGAGCTCGCCTTTGCTCATCTCCTTTTCCTTAAGGTCAATAAACTGCACCTTAATGCGGCGCTCCTTAAAATAGCGCTGGGCCTTCTTGGTATCGAAGGACTTTTTGGTGCCAAAAATCTGGATATTCATGCTCCGCCGTTCTACCTGATGAAGTTGGTCGTTGCACGATCTGCCTCGGGTGCGTTGATACCGGCGGCCTGTCCTGCCTCGATGCAGCGCAGGAGCCAGGCCATGTTTTTGCCGATGTTTCGCATGGTGGCAAGGCCCTCGGCGTCCCCATCGGCGTCGCCGGGCACGCGGCCAAACACGTTGTTCCAGTAGGTGGAAGCAACTACGGGCATCTGCTTAATGGTGAAGTACTTGTTGAGCACATCGAACGTGGTCGACGTGCCGCCGCGACGGGCGACGGCGACTGCGGCGCCGGGTTTGTGCTCAAAGGCATGCCCACCGGCATAGAATGCGCGATCGAGGGCCGAAAGGATGCGCCCGCTGGGGTGCGCATAGTAGACGGGTGAGCCAAAGACAAAACCGTCTGCCTGCTCGGCGGCAGCGATGAGCTCGTTCACCACGTCGTCGTCAAAGGTGCAGCGACCGCCGAGCTTGCCGCACTGATCACAGCCGATGCAGTCGCGAATGGGCTTGGCACCCAGCTGGAACACCTCGGTATCAATGCCTTCGGCATTGAGCTGCTTGGCGACCTCGGCGAGTGCGCGGGCGGTATTGCCGTTTGCCTTGGGGCTGCCATTGACCAAAAGAACCTTCATCACAAACTCCCTCTGCTTTTGGTGACTTCTGCAGAGGATTATCGCACGGTGGGGGGGGCGGCGCGGGCGCGGCGCTAATCCAGTTTGGTACCTGGCACCTGCACGGCTTTCCCAAGCAACGCTTTGAGCTCGTTCAAAATGGAAACGGGCTGTCGGTCGACGCTGTCCAGATGAAGCGTGGCCACGCGAATGGGCGGCTGATATTCAAGCGAGCCGATGAGCACGGGAGAACCCAGGAATCGTTCGATTTCGTTTGCGAGCTCGTCGATTGCCTCGGTGCCGAGCGCATCGAAAAGCGCCACGAACGTTGGCCCCGTCGAGCGGAACAGACGGCCCTTGCCGCGCGAACAATCCATGAGGCAGGCGGCGCTTTCGGCGAGCACGCGGTCGCCTGCATCGAATCCAAAGCGGGCATTGACTTCGGCGATATCGTCGACCTTAATGGCAATAAAGCCCGCCTCGCGCGCCACGCGGCGCATCTCTCCAATAGCGTTGACCAGCGCGTGGACATCGCCCAGGCCCGTTACCGAGTCGGTCGTATCCGCTAGGCTTCGGTTGACGATAATGCCTACATACATGTTGGGCTCGGTATCGGTTCCATCCAAGCGGTAGCCCGTGCAGTCGCAAAGCGCGTATTTTCCAGTGGCATCCATTACGCGATACTGCATGTAGTGGAAGTGCCACGTGCCGTTTATCACCATGTCGAGCTCGGCGCGTACGTTGTCGCGGTCCTCGGGATGAACGCGGGCAAGCCACATATCGACTGAGTTAAAAGGGTGCTGGGAGGGCAGGTCAAAATCGCGCACGGCGTTAACCGACCATTGCGATTCTCCAGTATCGAGGTTAAGGATAAACGGATAGCGCGTCTCGGAGCTCATGGAGATCGCTTGGAACACCCGGTCGTTGCAGGGAAGCTGATTGACGATTGGGCGTTGCGGCGCGCCATTGTCTTTCGGTTGCTGCACACGATGCATAAGCTTATAGCGATACATCTTGCGATCGGCGTCCATCGTCATCTGGCGACGCGTGTCGCCAGCAAGTGGATCGACGCGCGAGCAGCCAAAGCTAAAGCTGCCGATCATGGGCGCCTTGCCACCTGAGCTCGCCTCGATCAGTCCAGCACGTACCTGCTCCAAGCGCTGCTCGAGTTCAGTCTCGTTTGCGGAGAGCGAGATGAGCACAAACTCGTCTCCACCGATACGGAACAGCATCTCATCGTGCTCCATGGTTTCGGAGAGCGTGCGGCAGATACCCAGAATATAGCGATTGCCTTCGGCGTGGCCAAACCTATCATTGCAATGTTTGAGATGGTCGATATCAATATAGGCGCAGGTAAAGGGGTCGCCTTTGCGCCAGAGCTGCTCGACGTGACGGTCGAATCCGTTGCGGTTGCCCAAGTTGGTGAGCGGGTCGATATGGGCGTTGCTCTCAAGCAGCCGTCGCTCTTGTTGCAGGATGGTATGCGTCTTTTTCAACTGCTCGCCAATGCCGCGCAACTCTGCGGGCAGGGCGGCAACGTCAAGCTCGGCGGTCGAGAGGCCATTCGCAAGCCGCTGAAGATAGGCAATAATCGATTGCTTGCCCAGGCGATATGACTCGTTCATGATGGATAACCTCCTTGGGCGGAACAACGGTTTGTATCATATCCCCAATTCGGTTTGAATTGGGGATATAAGTTAGCTAATGGAGGCAAATTCCCCCTTCGGTGGTGGCGTTTTGCGCGCGAGCGAATCAGTTGTTATTGCCGCCATCGAGCAATGCCTCAAAATCCTTCGCCGGCATGGGGCGGTAGTAGAGGAAGCCCTGAGCGTAGCGGGCGCCCATTTGTCGTAGCATGTCCGCCTGCTCATTTGTCTCGACGCCTTCGACCTCGACGGGCAGATGGAGCGACTGCGCCATTTCGAGCATCGATGAAATGATTTGCGTGCTGCGGCCTTGATCGCGGTCGGTGGGTACAAAGGCGCGGTCGAGCTTGATGACGTCGACGTTGACGTTCTTGAGCATCGCGAGCGTGGACTGACCGGTGCCAAAATCGTCCATATAGGTCGAGAAGCCGCGCGTGTGCAGGTCGGCTGTCAGTTTGTCCACGGCTTCGGATTCTCCCGTATAAGCCGTCTCGGTGATCTCGATACGCATAAGCTCGGGCGGTAGGTTGTATTGGGCGGCGAGCGCCCCCATATGTTTGGCAACGTCGCAGGCAAGGATATCCACGCGTGACACATTAAGCGAAACCGGAACCACGCGAAGTCCTCGATCGATGCGCTCGCGCAGCCATGAGGCGACACCCTGCCAAATGTACTTGTCGAGCGTCACCACAAAGCCGCTTTCCTCGAGTGCGGGGATAAACGTTGCGGGCGAAATGAGAGAGCCGTCCTTGTCAATCCAGCGGGTGAGTGCTTCGGCGCCAATAATCTCACCGGTTTCCATATCGACCTGGGGCTGCAAGTGGTAGGTAATACGACCATCTGAGAGCGCGTACTGGAATTCGGTCAGCGTGCGGTGGAACGCGACTTCGCGCTCGTACTCCGCGGGGCAGAAAATGGCAATGCGCTCCTTAAAGTCGTTTTTTGCGCGTCGATTGGTAAACATGGCCTTCGCCTGCGCATCGATGGTGATCTCCTCATTGGAGTCGATGGGGTAAACGCCCATGGACGGCCAAAAACCTACGCCGTCGTTGTGCTTGGCTACAGTCTCGCGCACGCGCGCATAGACACGGTGAACGAAATCGTGCTCAAAGGGTATGAGCAGACAAAAGTCGTCTTGTCCCCAGTATCCCGCGACACCCATGTCGGCGTTCTCGATATCCTTGAGCACCGTGCCCACATCGGCAAGCATACGGTCGCCTTCGGCCTGTCCATACCATTCGTTAAATAGGCGCATGTGGCCCATGTCGACGGTGGCGATACACCAAGCGTCGTCGCGCCTTGCCTTGATGATGGCATTGGCACGGCGCATAAACTCGCTGGGGCGGTAGAGGCCTGTGAGCATGTCGAGGTGCTCGGCGACGGCGCCTTTGCGTTCTATCTCGGGTATGGGCAGACTGTCGTTGGGAACAAGTCCGCCGGCCGTGCGAAGGCGACGATCGAGTTCGCCCAAAACAGTCGATGCTTGGGAGTCCAGGCGTTCGTAAAAGGCCGGGACGACAAGACAGACGGGAGCAATGGTGTCGCCTGCGATTTGCACAGGAGCGAAAACGGCCTCTTTAAGGTGGCGGGTCAGTTGCTCGAATGCCTCGTGGTCCAGGTCGTTGCTGAGCACGACGAACTGGACGCTACGTGAACGGTAGACCCTGCTCCTGCCGCGGGTGATCGACAGCATGCGGCCTGCGTATTCGGCAAGCATGTTGTCGACAGCCTCGGCCCCGTAAAGCTCGTTGAGCTTTGTCGTGCCACGAACGCGCACCGCTATAAGGCCCGTCTCGCAACGGTCACAACGACAGGCGTCGATGGCATTGACCAACATGCGCTGGGTGCCGAGGCCTGTCGCGGCGTCGACGGTTTCGGCAAGTGAGTGGTTGACGAGCTCGCCGACATAGAGCGAGGGGACATTTTCGTCGCCGTCGATGCGAAACCCGCGAGTACGGCAGAGGACGTAGTCGCCGACGGCATTGCGCACGCGATACTGCATGACGCGACGGTGCTTGGTGCCGTTATAGACCTGGTCGATGTCGTTGATGTAGGCCTCAAGGTCATCGGGATGCACGCGCGTTTTCCAGTAATCGCGACAGTTGTCTATGTGCTCCGAGGGAAGGCCAAGATCGCGCAAGGCGCCTTGTGACCAAAGGGTGCGATGTTTGTCCAAGTTCTCGATAAAGAAATAGCGGCCCTCGTTGAGCATCGAAAAGGCGTCGAAAATGCGATCGCTTATTTCGAAGTCGTCGGCATGGACTTGCGTGATATCGCGTCGATCGAGGTGCATGGCATGACGTAGCTTGTAGTCGTACATGCGATGGTCGGCATCGAGCGTCATGCGATTGGGGGCTTCGCCCAGGGCGGGGTCGGCATGCGACACTCCATAGCTAAACGAGCGGGGCATCTCGGAATCGTTGTTTTTGAGCAGGACCGTTCGGCAGTGTTCCAGACGTTCGGCGAGGTCGTCCTCGGTCGCAATCGTAGATAGGATGGCAAACTCGTCGCCGCCTATGCGAAACGCCGCTTCGTCCACTTTCATATATAGCTTGAGATAGAGGCTTACCTGCAAAATATAGCGGTTGCCCTCGTCATGGCCAAAGACGTCGTTGCAGTGCTTGAGATTGTCGATATCGATGTACGCCATGGTAACGGGGGTGTCCTGCTCCCAGAGCTCCTCGAGGGAACGGGCAAAGCCGCCACGGTTGCCAAGTCCGGTAAGCTGGTCGGTAAAGGCGGTCCTAATCAGATCCTCCTGACGATCGAGAAGGTCACGGACGGTCTTTTCGAGCGTTTCGGTGTAATTGCTGACAGTATCCATGTTCTAAGCGGCTTTCTGAGGTTGGGGCGTATTGCGTCGGGCGAGCTCGTTGTGTACACGCGTCGTTGCTCGGCGTTTTGCATGTATCCAGGCCCCCGCCTTGCTGCGTTGTTGAGTTAATTTGTCGGCTAATGTTCGCTGTTGATAACAGCTGAGTAGTGTAAACAACAATACACAATTATATATGGGTGCACATGCTGTGGGCGGCTATTATTCGACAGGCGGTAGCGCGACGATGCGATGTTCGATGAAAATGCGACTGAGACGATATATGTTGACGGGTATACTTGTTCCGTTTGAATTTGTGGGGACGGAGATGGTCGCATGGCACAGTCAAATACGACGCGCACGGTGGGGCTGGCACTCGAGGGAGGCGGCTACCGCGGTATGTATACGGCGGGCGTGCTCGACGTCTGGATGGAGCATGGCCTGACCTGCGACCATATGGTGGGTGTCTCGGCGGGCGCAGCGTTTGGCTATAACTTTAAATCGCGGCAGATTGGGCGCGCCATTCGCTACAACAAAGCCTATTGTGCCGACAAGCGCTATGCGAGCGTGACAAGCTGGCTGCGAACCGGTGACATGTTCAATGCAGAATTTGCCTATCACGAGGTGCCTATCGAGCGCGACCCCATCGACTTGGAGGCGTATCGCGCCTGCCCCATGCGGTTTACGTGCGTGTGTACCGATATCGAGACGGGCAAGGCCGTCTATCACGACCTGCCGTATGGCGACGAGCGCGATATCGAGTGGATTCGGGCGTCGTCGGCAATTCCCGTGGCGACGCGTCCCGTTGCTATTGACGGGCATAAGTATCTGGATGGTGGCGTGGCTGATTCTATTCCCAGCGCGTGGCTGTTTGCGCAGGGGTATGACCGCAATATCGTGGTACTCACGCAGCCGGCGGGCTTTGTGAAGCAGCCCAACAGCGTGATGCCCATGCTGCGGCGCGTGTTCCGTCACTATCCGGAGTTTGTCGCAGCGCTTGAGCACCGGCATGAGGTCTACAATGCCACGCTCGATGACCTGGCACGTCGCGAGGCTGCCGGCGAGATCTTTGTGGTGCGTCCGAGCGAATCGGTGAAGGTGCCGTCGCTGTGTCGCGAGCCCGATGAACTTGAGCGCATCTACCAGATTGGTCGCCGCGATGCGGAGGCGACCTTGCCGGCACTGGAGGCATATCTGGCAGGGTAGAGGCTGCTGCCGCCATCTCGGCGGAAAGCGCATCCGGAATGGAGGCTCAAACTGGGATGCGCTTTCCATTGCTGAAGATATGAGGCTGCGAATCAGCTGCTCGGCCTAGACTTACGCCTGCTGCCAGGTGTCGACGAGCTCCTTGGCGGCGGCGTAGGGGTCATCAGCGCTGCAGACGGCGCTCACCACAAAGAAGCCATCGACGCCGGTGGCCTTGAGCTGTGGCAGGTCGGCCGTCTTGACGCCGCCGCCCACCACGATGGGCACGGGGCTTGCCGCGTGGAGGGCGGCCAGGTCCTCAAAGCTCTTGGTGATGATAGAGCCGTCGGCCGCGCGTCCGCAGTCGCGCTTGGTCTCGGTCTCGTGGAGTGGGCCGATGCCCAGGTAGTCGACTAGGCTCATGTCGGCGGTCTTGACGTACTCGAGCATCTCCTCGCAACGGGCGGAAAGGCCCACGATGGCGTTGGGCCCCAGCAGCTTGCGACAGACCTCGACGGGAATGTCGCTCTGACCCACGTGCACGCCGTCGACAGCAATGCCCTGCTCGCGCGCGGCGAGTACGCAGTCCAGGCGGTCGTCGATTAACAGGGCGACCTGACCGGTCTTGCCAGCGCGTGCGATTGCCTGCGCGGCGTCGCCGGTCAGCTCAATGATCTCGCGGGCGCTTGCCACCTTGGAGCGCACCTGGATGCAGGTAAAGCCGGCGTCGAGTGCCTGGGCCACCACATCGCCCACGGGGCGCCCGAGCGTGTTTTCGGGGCCGAGCACCAGATAGGCCGAGATATCAAGGTTGTCGCGGATACTCATCGTGTTTCCTCCTGCTTTTTGATCTGAGCTTCCATGCGCTCGAGCTTGCCGGTCATGGTGTCGGTAAATCCGGGTCGAATATCGGCTTTGAGCACGACTTCGGTGCGGATGCCCTTGCTCGCCAACACAAAGGTTGCGTCGCGCACGACCTGCATGACCTCGTCCCAGTCGCCCTCGATCTCGGTGAACATCGAGGTGGTGCGGTTGGGAAGGCCGCTCTCGCGAATGACGCGCACGACCTCGGCGACCTCGGCGGACAGCTCATCGCCGGTGCCGCACGGGGCGATGGCCACGGCGACGAGCGTATTCATGCCGGCATTGGTTGCGGGCTCGGACATGGCCTATGCCTCCTCGAGGTCGAGCTGGTTGTCGGCAATATCCTGGGCGGTTGCGCGGTAGAGCTCGTCGATAAAGGCGACCTTAAAGCTTGCCGGGGCATCGGCGACGGCGGCGGCACGCGTGCCGGCAACGTTGTAGACCGCGGTGCCGCAGATGGCTGCCGTAAACGGATCGGTGACGCAGACGTACACGGCCAGCACGCCGCCCTGCGAGCAGCCGCAGCCGGTGATCTTTGACATGAGCGGGCTGCCGCCGTGGGACTTGGCCACCGTCGTGCCGTCGGTGATCAGGTCGACTTCGCCCGAGACCACTACGGCGCCGCCGGTGTAACGGGCGAGCGCCACGGCGGCATCGCGGGCGGCGTCGACCGTGTCGGTGGTATCGACACCGCGCACGCGGCTCAGATCAGCCGCCTCGCCCTCAAGACCCCACAGGCCGGCGAGCGCGATGATCTCGGAGGCGTTGCCGCGCACGATGGCGGGCTTGTACTGCTTGAGCTCGTTTACCAGCTGGGTGCGCAGGCTGCCGATGCCCAGGCCCACCGGATCGAGCACCCAGGGCTTGCCGGCGTCGTGTGCCGCCTTGGCCGCGCGGGGGATCGTCTGCTCGTAGATGGGGAAGAGCGTGCCCATGTTGAGATAGATGGCGCCGCCGCCGGCAACGAGCGCCTCGCCCTCGTCGGGCAGATAGACCATGGCGGCCGAACCGCCTACGGCGAGCTGCGCGTTGGCGACAAAGTCAATCGTCACCGTGTTGGTGATGGAGCCGGCCATTGGATTGGTGGCGCGAATCTCCTCCACGGCCTTGACCATATGTTGCTTAAGCTGTTCCGAATCAATCACTGCACATGCCTCCTTGGCATAGAAAAGGGGCGCTGTGCATAGACAGCGCCCCTGTAAAGGCGGCATGCTCCCTACGCCAGCATTAACTGACAGGTTCAAAGGATTGGGCCCCATGCCCTCTCAGCCTTGTGGTTTGCACCGCCGGCACTCCCGCATCGAATCTGTTGTTCCCTATACTAACGCACCTGCCAAAAAGGGACAGGTTTATTTTGGTAGGGGGCAACTGGGGCGTTGCATTTTCCCAGATAAAACCTGCCAAAATAAACCTGTCCCTTATTGGCAGGTCGTTACAATGGTTACGGTGAAAATGACTGGGGGGTTCTATGATCAAACTTGTGCTGACCGATATGGACGATACGCTGATTCCAGCCGGGCATGACGGCGCCAGCGACTACGCCATCGAGGGTATTCATGCCATGCAAGCGGCGGGTCTGCACTTTGGTCCGGTTTCGGGTCGTCAACCGTCCGCGATGGGCTGGATGTTCAAAAATCGTTCCGAGTGTTTTTCGACTGGCGCGTTCTGTAACGGCCAGGTGATGTTTGTCGACGGCGAAGTAGTCGCCTCGCACGCAATCGACAACGATGCTCTGATGCGTTTGGCCGACTATCTGGAGCAAGAGACCGACGATACATTTTTAAAAGTCTATAGCCTGGGCGATGACTTTTGGGGCAACGATGCCTATTGCGTGACGAGTGATCCCGAGCGCGTTCGTCGCGCCATGGAGTCTGGCTGCAACGCATGGCTCAAAGGCGAAGAGGCCCCTTGCCG
>CABUWD010000081.1 GCA_902495155.1 uncultured Collinsella sp. | reverse complement strand
TCGGCCTGCGAGGGCTTCTTCGGGCGCCTCAAGAACGAGTTCTTCCACTACAGGGACTGGGAGGGCGTGACGGCCGAGGAGTTCATGGGAAGGCTCGAGGCCTACCTCGTGTACTATCGCGAGGGGCGGATCAAGAAGTCCCTCGGGTGGCTGAGCCCGATGGAGTACCGCAGGAAGCTTGGATACGCCTAGGCGCGGTCCAAGAAATCGTCCGCACCCCCTTTTGGCGGAAATCAGGAACTATTTCACCGCAATTGAGGAGGTGCGGGGTGGATGGCGGGGTAGCTAAAAGAGCCCCGTTCCTAATTAGCTGCTTAGGCTGGGTCAATGTTCATGCTGGCGATAAGGTTGATGTTGGTGTCTAGGAGGTTCTCTAGCACGACGTCGCCCATGCGGATGGGGGCGTTGACGACTAGGCCTCGGATGAGGGCCATGGCTTGGGCGTGGAGTTCAAGCGGGATGGCTTCGGCGGTGCGCACGGGGAGCAGGGCTTCGTCGCCGCCGGATACGGCCACGGTGGTGGTGAGCACGCGCATGGGGCAGGTGAGTTCCTGATGTGCGTACTTGTCACCGCGCGGGCAACTGTTGCCGGTCACGGAGCGCACTTCTGCCACGGTGCCGTCTGCGTCGCGCTCTACCTCTACGGTCAGAAGGCACTCGGATGGGCAGGTGGTGCAGTTGAACTTCAGCGTCTCGATTGCGTTCGTGCTCATGGCTTTACGCCCCCTCAACAGGGTCAACGGACAGGACAATCTCGCTGGCACCCAGGTCGAGTGCACGCTGAATCACCTTTGACGGTAGCGGGAAACTCTCCATTACGCTCGGCTTAAACGCACGGACCTTGCCGGCGAGCAGTTCTTCGCCGTCGGCCAAGATTCTCACGCGGGCGGCGTCGACGGGTCGGCGTACGCGGAAGTTGAGCTTGGTGAGCGCCACGGCCGTAATGCGTCCCGGCAGCGCGTATCCCGCGATGCCGGCAGGGGAGACCGTGAGTTGGCAACTCGCGCTCGCTTCGCAGCTTGTGCCCGCAGCGTCCATGTCGGCCCCAGCGCCGGTCCCCAGCGCCCACGCCGCTGCAGCCGCGCCAGCGCGCTCGGACTCGGTCGTCACGTTGTCGGCCAGGTCGTGCACGTGCAGCACGTTACCGCAGGCAAAGATGCCCGGCACGCCCGTTTGCAGGCTCTGGTCCACCACGGCGCCGCGCGTGCGGGGGTCCAGCTCCACGCCCGCGCCCACCGATAGTTCGTTCTCGGGAATCAATCCGACCGAAAGCAGCAGCGTATCGCACGGAACGATGCGCTCGGTCCCGGCAATGGGCGCCAGGTGCTCGTCGACCTGGCTCACCTCGACGGCCTCCACGCGATCGTGCCCGATTACTCGCGTGACCGTGGTCGACAGATGCAGCGGAATACCAAAATCGTCCAGGCAGTTTTTGACGTTGCGGCGCAGACCGTTGGCGTACGGCATGAGCTCGTACACGCCCTCGACGGAAATCCCCTCGAGCGTGCAGCGGCGCGCCATGATCAGCCCGATGTCGCCCGAACCCAAAATGACGGCGCGCGAGCCGGGTTTGAGGTTCTCGATATTGATGTATCGCTGCGCCAGGCCGGCCGTAAACACGCCGGCGGGACGACTGCCGGGAATCTTGATCTCGCTGCGCGTGCGCTCGCGACAACCCATGGCAAGGACGACCGCGCGCCCGGTGAGCTGCAGCATGCCGGCAGGACTCATGAGCGTGATGGTATGGACCGCGGTGTCTTCCGTAGACTCGCCCGAATCAATCCCAATCACCATGCTGTTCAGGAACAGCGCAATGTCGGTCGAGCGCACCTGGTCGATAAAGCGCTGCGCGTACTCGGGACCGGTGAGCTCCTGCTTAAAGTGCAACAGGCCAAAGCCGGGGTGGATGCATTGGCGGAGGATGCCGCCCAGGTGCTGCTCGCGCTCCACGATGGCCACGTGCGCGCCTGCCTTTTGCGCGGCAAGCGCGGCCGCCATGCCGGCGGGGCCGCCTCCGATGACGACCACGTCGAAGGCCTGCGTTTGTACGGCTTCCACGACGCCGCAATCAATTGCACTCGATTTGAATTCCGCCATCCTAGCGCACCCCCTTCAAAGGGCCCTCTACCAGCCAGGAGCCGACGTCCTCCAGTAATACCTCGCCGGGATCGCAGCCCAACTCGCGGGCAAGAATCGCCACCACACGGCTCTGGCAAAAGCCGCCTTGGCACCGACCCATGCCGGCACGACAGCGGCGCTTGACGCCCTCGACCGAAACCGCGCCCGGCTGGCGTCGGATCGCGGCCACAATTTCGGCCTCGGGCACCGTCTCGCAACGGCAGACGATCTGCCCCCACGCGGGGTCGGACTCTATGAGCTCCTCCTTGCGCGCCAGCGGTGCACGGTCAAAGTCGTCCGGCGCGCGGCGAATTGGGTTCCAGTCCGCCCGCTCGCGCAGCTCCACGCCCGCCTCACGCATCACAAGCTCCATACGCTCGGCAATGGCCGGCGCGCTCGCCACACTCGGCGACTGAATGCCCGCCGCCTGGAACAGCCCCGGCACCACGGCCGACTGTCCAATAAAGAAGTCGTTCGTTCCCTGAATGACCGGACGCCCGCCGGCAAATGCGCGCACCACGCGGCGCGTATCCAGATCGGGCACCAGCTTGCGCGCGCCGGTCAGCAGCGCGTTCACATCGCTCGCATAGGTCTGCGTGTCGCCCGGCTCGCGCACGGCGGCGGTCGCGGTGATCACGGTGTTGCCGTGCATGGTGCCCGTCACGATAACGCCCTTCGACACCGGCGTCGGTACGGGGTAGAGCGGCATGAGCGTGCGCGGCTCCTTGTCCAGCACCACGATGTTGCCCTGACGCCAGACCATCTGGAACTCCTCGGCGCCCGCCATATGCGAGATGTCGGCGGCGCCGTTGCCCGCGGCGTTGATCAGGTAGCGGCAGCGCACGTTGCCAGCGGGGGTCGCCAGCGTAAAGCGCGCGGCTCCGTCATCCGAGCCAGCAACTTCTATGGCCTCCACTGGCGCAGACCGCATAAACGTTACCCCGTTGGCTACGGCGTTCTCCAGCGCGGCGATGGCAACCTCAAACGGGTCGACAAACCCAGTCGAGGGGCACCACAACGCGCACGTTGCATCGGCACTGGCGCGCGGCTCTAGCTCGTGGATGCGGTCGGGTCCGATGATTGACAGCTCGGGCACACCGTTGGTAAGGCCATTGCTCCTCAACTGCTCCAGATGCGCGCGGTCCTCGTTGTTAAAGCCCAGCACCATCGACCCGGTGCGGCAGAACAGAAAGCCCAGCTCCTGCGCCCACGTACCGTACAACTCGCAACCACGGGCGTTGACCTGCGCCTTTACGGTGCCCGGCGCCGGATCGTAGCCGGCGTGCACCAGACCGCCGTTGGCCTTCGATGCGCCCAGCGCAATGTCGTTGGCCGCCTCGACCACGCAAATGGACAGGTCAAACCGCGCGAGCTGCCGCGCGATTGCACATCCGGTGATGCCTGCGCCCACGATCGCGATATCAAACGTTTCTGTCACAGTGCCTCCCAGACGAGTTGACAGGCTGTCAATAAGACTATCCTACGGTCTACACACCCACAGCGCGGCGGCAATGCGGCGAACAGCCCCGCAACACCCGCCAACGGCAGGCGAGGGGAGTCTCGGCACGAATGTCGACCTCGTTAGACCGCGGGCACCACCACCCAAGCTCGCGGTCGATACCGCCACCCGTTACAGATTGAGATGTTTCTATCCGCCCATGCCTGCGACCTGCCAAATCGTTAACCCCCGTGTTACACTAACTCGAGCTGTAACTACCCCGAAAGGTATCCGTAATGTCCAAGTACATTTCCGAGCTCATGTCGCCGCAGCTTATGGGCGTCGTCTATGCCTTCGTTGGCTTTATCATCGCCCTGTATGTGCTGTCGGTCGTCTATGTGTTCATCGACGCTCGCCGCCGCGGTGCCAGCGCCTACGTGGCATGGGGCATCATCGCCCTCATCCCGTTTGTGGGCCTCATCGCCTACCTGGTCCTGCGCCCGCACTCCTACGCGTCCGACCGCGAGGAGCAGGAGCTGGACATGGCCCTGCGCGAGCGCCAGCTTGCACAGTACGGCACCTGCCCGCAGTGCGGCGCGCCCATCGAGAAGGACTTCGTCGTCTGCCCGGTGTGCGATACCCAGGTTCGTAACGTCTGCCCCAGCTGCCATCGCCCGCTCGATGCGCACTGGAAGGTTTGCCCCTACTGCCGAACTCGCATCCAGTAACGCATCCATCGCCAGGCCGGCTGCAAGCCACGGGCACGCCGCAATCCACGCGCGCCCCGCAGCCCCGCCCCACACGATGAAGCATGCGTAGAAAATCGCCCGCCGTGCCATTAAGGTGCGGCGGGCGCTTGTATACCAAGGCAACCTGCCTATAATGATGCAAGTCAAAAACGCCGAGCGCATCGCACGCACTTGCATCAGGCATCCGAGAGGAGAAAACATACCCATGAAGGCACTCTACAATGACGGTTCGGTGGCCGAGCTCCCGCAGGACGAGGTCACGCACGTCATCCGCCACTCCGCCGCGCACATCATGGCGCAGGCCATCAAGCGCCTCTATCCCGAGGCCGACTTTGCCTACGGTCCCGCGACCGACAACGGCTTCTACTACGACGTCGACCTGCCCGAGGGCGTCAAGATCAGCGAGGACGACTTCCCCGCGATCGAGGCCGAGATGAAAAAGATCGTCAAGGAGAACCTCAAGTTCACCGTGTACGAGAAGCCCCGCGCCGAGGCCATCGCCCTTATGGAGGAGCGCGGCGAGAAGTACAAGGTCGAGCACATCGGCGACCTGGACGACGACGCCCGCATCACCTTCTACCAGCAGGGCGACTACATCGACATGTGCGTCGGCCCCCACATCTGCTACACCAAGGCTCTGAAGGCCTTTAAGCTCACCGGCGTCTCGGGCGCCTACTGGAAGGGCGACAAGGACAACAAGATGCTCACCCGCATCAACGGCGTCGCCTTTGCCACCAAGGAAGAGCTCGACGAGCACATGCACATGCTGGAGGAGGCCAAGAAGCGCGACCACCGCAAGATCGGCCGCGAGATGGACCTCTTTATGATGCGCGACGAGGCCCCCGGCTTCCCGTTCTTCCTGCCCAACGGCATGATCCTTAAGAACACGCTGCTGGACTACTGGCGCGAGATTCACCACAAGGCCGGCTACGTGGAGATCTCCACGCCGCTCATCATGAACAAGCAGCTGTGGAAGACCTCGGGCCACTGGGACCACTACAAGGACAACATGTACTCCACCGTCATTGACGACGAAGAGTACTGCATTAAGCCCATGAACTGCCCGGGCGGCGTGCTGGTGTACGCCTCCAAGCCGCACTCCTACCGCGAGCTGCCCATCCGCGCCGGCGAGATTGGCCTGGTGCATCGCCACGAGCTGCGCGGCGCCCTGCACGGCCTGTTCCGCGTGCGCTGCTTTAACCAAGACGACGCCCACCTGTTTGTGCGTCCCGACCAGCTGACTGATGAGATCGTGGGCGTGGTCAACCTCATCGACTCCGTGTACCAGAAGTTTGGCTTTAAGTACCATGTAGAGCTTTCCACCCGCCCCGAGGACTCCATGGGTTCCGACGAGGACTGGGCGCGCGCCGAGGAGGGCCTGCGCACCGCTCTGGAGCAGCTGCACATGGACTACGAGGTCAACGAGGGCGACGGCGCCTTCTATGGCCCCAAGATCGACTTCCACCTGGAGGACTCGCTCGGCCGTACCTGGCAGTGCGGTACCGTCCAGCTCGACTTCCAGATGCCGCTCAACTTTGATCTGGAGTACGTGGACGCCGACGGCACCAAGAAGCGCCCCATCATGCTGCACCGTGTATGCTTTGGCTCCATCGAGCGCTTCATCGGTATTCTGATTGAGCACTTTGCGGGCAAGTTCCCCACCTGGCTGGCCCCCGTACAGGTCAAGGCACTTCCGGTTTCCGAGAAGAGCCGTGACTACGCCCACGAGGTGTGCGCCAAGTTGGAGGAGGCCGGCATTCGCGTGGTCTGCGACGACCGCGACGAGAAGATCGGCTACAAGATCCGCGAGGCCCGCAGCATCGACCGCGTGCCCTATATGCTTATCCTGGGCGAGAAGGAGGTCGAGGCCGGCAACATTTCCGTCCGCGATCGCTCTAACGAGACCGTTCAGATGAGCGTTGACGAGTTTGTTGCCAAGGTGCTCGAGGAGATCAAGACTCGCGCCTAAGGCAAACTTCACAACAATTAACAAAGGCGACCGTCCACACAGGGCGGTCGCCTTTTTCATGTCGAAATAAGAAAAGCCGCTGGTTAAGCGGCTTTTTTTGTTGCACAAAAAGGTACAGGTTTTTATAGAGGGGTATGGAGATGTACCTACTAGCAGTACATTTTGCGTAATCTGGGCAAACGCTGATTAATTGCTCGTATAATGTCGTCTGTCGAAAGATACAAAAACCTGTACTTTTGCGACTGCGCCTAGCTGCGAGCGAGAAGCCTGTTCTAAACGCCCCTGCATTTGCGTGCATCGCAAAGCTAAAAGAGGGGGCGAGAACATGGAACAGACGGCACGGCGCCAAGAGCAGCTGCCGGGCGCATTTAATGGCGCCACCACCAACAGCCAGCATGGCCGTGTTCGCTGGTATCTGGTTCACACCCCCAATGGAAAAGAGCGCGAGACCTGCGAAAAGGTCCGTCGCATTATCCCGCACAACCTTATGCAGGACGCTTTTGTAATGCAAAAGGAGTTCTGGTTTAAGCGGGATGGCGCCTGGTCGCTCCAAATCAAACCCATGTACAAGGAATATTTCTTCGTCGCCACGCACGATGCCGCCGCGCTCGATAGGGCTTTGGCTCAGTTGAGCTTTGGCTGTCGTATCGCCGGCAGTAGGGAGCGGGCGTACATGCCCATGCCGGACGACGCGCAGGATTGGTACCGCAGCGTGCTGGACGACGACGGCGTGGTGCGCAACAGCGTTGCGCGCATAGAAGACGGCGTGCTGCACATAGAACAGGGGCCCTTGGTGGGGCAAGAGGCCCGTGTGCACAAGGTCGACCGTCATAAGCGCTGGTGCCTGGTAGACGTGGGCGAAGGTGACTCCGCTTTTAGGGAGCTGCTTGCGCTGGACGTTCCCAGCAAAACGTAAGGGAGACGTTGTACCAGCGATTTATTTGGTTTTTTGGATTCATAGATGGGGGGGGGGTTCCTGGGGACAGGAACGTGAGTTTTATTGTGGCTGCTAAGGAAATGACAGAGAGCTATACATCAATGGGGGATGCACTGGCTTTCGATCGGATAAAGCCGAGCGGTACGCTTGGCTATCGTTTTGTTAAGAGGCTGTTTGACCTTGTGTTCAGTCTTTTGATGAGTGTTCTACTGCTTATTCCTATTGCTGTTGTGTGTGCACTCATTAGCCTTGAATCGCCCGGCAGTCCTATGTATGCGCAAGAGCGTGTTGGTAAGGGCGGAAAGACAATCAGGATTTTTAAGCTTCGCAGTATGGTCGCCGATGCGGGGAATGTGCAGAAGTATTTGAGTTCTGAGCAGCTGCATCAGTGGGAAGTCGAGCGCAAAGTTGATGATGATCCTCGCATTACCAAGATAGGCCAGTTTATTCGCAAGTGCTCTATCGACGAGATGCCCCAGTTTATCAATGTGCTCAACGGTGATCTGTCCGTTATTGGACCTCGCCCCATTACGTGGGATGAGCTGAATCAGCATTTTACGGATGAAGAAAAGGCGGAGCTTCTTTCTGTCCAGCCTGGCATTACCGGCTTATGGCAGGCAACCGATCGTAACGAGGCGACGTTTGAGAGTGGTTTGCGTCAAAAGATTGAGCTTCGCTACGTTCAGAATCGCTGCTTCCGTATGGACTGGAAGTGCTTTACCGGCACTTTCGGCGCTATGTTCGGTAAAGAGAGGACGGGGCGATAGATGGACATCTCCGTCATCATTCCGACTCTTAATGCTGAGCATGAAATCGATGGGCTTTTAATTGCCCTCGAACATCAGTCTATTCAGCCGGTTGATATCCTGATCGTTGATTCCGCTTCGGAAGATAAAACTATAGAGCTGGTCCGGCAGCACAAAAGAGTCCGCCTGCTGAAGATTGATCGCCAGGATTTCAACCACGGCACCACAAGAGACATGGCGCTAAGGGAGTCCAGGGGTGACTTTGTATGCTTCCTTACTCAAGATGCTGTGCCCGTTTCTGATGATTACCTGGAGCGGCTTGTTGCTCCCATGGTTGATGATTCCGATATTGCTCTCGTAAGCGGCAGGCAGCTGCCTAAGGCGGATGCCCGACGTTTTGAACAGCTGGTGCGTGGTTTTAACTATCCCGACTGGCCATCCGTTCGTTCCAAATATGATCTCGAGAAACTCGGTATTAAGACGTTCTTTGCATCTGATGCCTGTTCTGCCTATCGACGAACTGCATATCTCGAATGCGGTGGATTTGAGCACGTTAACACTAACGAGGACATGCTCATGGCGGCAAGGTTTATCGCTTCAGGGTTGAAGGTGGCTTACGAGCCGCGTGCAGAGGTCTATCACTCGCATAACTTGACGCCATCCCAACAGTTTGCCCGCAACCGTGCCGTCGGGTTCTTTCTCGAAACGCATGCAGACGAACTCATGCATGCAAGTGAGATTGGTGAAGGAGGCCGGCTCGCCAAGATGGTTTCGTTGCAACTTCTACGAGAGGGAAGTCTTGGCGAGTTCGTTGCTTTCGGAGTCGACTGCTGCGCCCGCCTTCTCGGAAATCGCGCTGGCCGCAGGGCAGCAAGAAATGAAAGGTTATAGCCAATGAAAGGCATCATCCTCGCCGGAGGTTCCGGCACGCGCCTGTACCCGCTTACGCTCGTGACCTCCAAGCAGCTGCTGCCGGTCTACGACAAGCCCATGATCTACTACCCGCTCAGCACCCTCATGCTGGCGGGTATCAGGGACATCCTGGTCATCTCCACGCCGACCGACCTCCCCAACTTCGAGCGCCTGCTCGGGGACGGCTCGCGCAACGGCGTCAGGCTCTCCTACGCCGAGCAGCCGAGCCCCGACGGCCTGGCGCAGGCCTTCACCATCGGCGAGGAGTTCATTAACGGCGAGCCGTGCGCGCTGGTGCTCGGCGACAACATCTTCTACGGCAACGGCCTTTCGC
>CABUWD010000080.1 GCA_902495155.1 uncultured Collinsella sp. | reverse complement strand
GGCGTCGAGCACGCAGGCGGGGCGCTGCGCGGTGGCGGCACTATCGAGGAAGGCGATCTCGGGGTGCTGCTGGAACAGCGGGAACTGGCCCTTGTAGGGGTTGGTCTCGATGTCCACGGTGGGCCAGCCGCGCGAAGCCTTGTCGCTGGCGTCGAGCTCCATGGGCTCGGGGGCGGTGCAGGTATCGCATTTAACGTGCTCGGTGTCGATCATGCGAGCTCCTCTTCAAAGTTATCGATCAGGTTGTTGCCCAGACGGACGACGGCGGCGCGGGTGCGCTCGTCGGTGGCGGAAAGTGCGGCGTCCTCCAGCTTGGCGCGGACGAACAGGTCCTCGGCGGCGTTTTGGTCAAGGCCGCGGCAGGCGAGGTAGAACAGTTGCTCGTCGCGGACGTGGCCGATGGTGGCTCCGTGGTTGCCGGCGACGTCGTCCTCGTCGCAGAGAATGACGGGAACGGTCTTGTTGTCGACGCCCTTGTTGGCCAAAAGCACCGTCTCGCGCTCGGTGCCGGTTGCACCCTTGCAACCGTGCACGAGGTCGATGGTGCCGCGGTAGACCTTCTTGGACGTGCCGGTCAGCACGCCGTTGGCGTCGATCTCGCACTCGGTCTTGCGACCGCGGTGGCGCAGCTCGTAGTTAAAGTCGCGCACCTGCTCTCGGGCGCCCAGGTAGTCAGTATCGATGGTGACCTTGGCGGTATCGCCCAGCAGGTCGCCGGCAAGGCCGGTGGCGCTGGCGCCGGCACCCAGAACGGTGTGCTGCACGTTGACGCGCGCGCCCTCGTCCAGGAACAGGCCGGTGTCGTCGAGCGCGATCCAGCTATCGTCGAGCGTCTGCGTGCAGGTCACGTTGACGGTGGCGTACTCGTGGGCGCACACGCGCAGCACGGATCCCACGACGCCCTCGCCGGCAACGGGGGAGTCCAGGGCGATCTGCAGGTCGAGCGTCGACTGGGGACGGACGACGACGTCGATGGCGGCGATGGCCGCGGCGGCATCGACACCGCTCACACGCACGGTAACCGTGGCGTGCTTGTATGCGGGCACATCGATGACGACGCGCTTGGTGGCGTGGTCGGCCAGGTAGGTGTAGGCAGCCTCGCCCATGCCAGTCTCGAAGGCCTCAGCGGGGGAGAGCTCCTCCTCCAGCTTAATGGCACCGGCCTGGTAGACGGAGGTGGCGGGCACGTCGAGCTCGGTCTCGGGCGTGATGCGGGCGCGGTCGGCGGCATCGCCGGGCGCGGAGGCGCGGCGCTCGGGGAAGCGCTCGGCCATGGCGTCCATGGCGGCGTCGAACGCGTCTGCCACGCCAGCAAATTGCTCGTCCAAGCCCTCAACCTTAACGGTCTCGGCGGGAGCGGCGGCAAGCTCGTCAGAGAGCTCGAGCTTGGTCTGGTTCATCTTCAGCCAGCCCCATGTGGCAGCCGGCATCGCATTGACCTGCTCAAGGGTGGTAGCAGCGGTGTTCGTGGTCTGTTTCATTATCCGATCGCTCCTTCCATCTCGAGCTTGATCAGGTTGTTCATCTCGACGGCGTACTCCAGCGGTAGCTCCTTGGAGACCGGGTTGGCAAAGCCGTTGACGATCATGGTACGGGCTTCTTCCTCCGAGATACCGCGGCTCATCAGGTAGAACACCTTATCGTCGCCGATACGGCCGATGGTGGCCTCGTGGCCGATGTCGACATTCTTGGCGCGGATGTCCATGGCGGGGATGGTGTCGGAGCGGCTCTGGTCGTCGAGCATGAGCGACTGGCAGCTCACGGTTGCCTTGGAACCCTCGGCCTTGGGCGTGGCCACGATGGAGCTGCGGAAGGTCTGGATGCCGCCGCTCTTGGAGATGCCCTTGGTCTCGACGGTTGCCGAAGTATCGGGCGCGTTGAGCACGACCTTGCAGCCGGTATCCAGGTTCTGGCCGGCGCCGGCAAAGGTAATGCCGGTAAAGCTCGAGCGGGCGCGGCGTCCGCTGAGCACGCTCATGGGGTAGAGGTAGCCCACGTGGCTACCGAAGGAGCCGCTGATCCACTCGATGTCGCCGTCCTCGTCCACGCGCGCACGCTTGGTGTTGAGGTTGTACATGTTCTTGGACCAATTCTCGATGGTAGAGTAGCGCAGGTGCGCACGCTTGCCCACAAAGAGCTCGACGGCGCCGGCGTGGAGGTTGGCCACGTTGTACTTGGGCGCGGAGCAGCCCTCAATGAAGTGCAGGTCGGCGTCGTCCTCGACAATGATGAGCGTGTGCTCAAACTGGCCGGCGCCCTTGGCGTTGAGGCGGAAGTAGCTCTGCAGCGGGAAGTCGAGCTTGGTGCCCTTGGGCACGTAGACAAACGAACCGCCCGACCACACGGCACCATGCAGGGCCGCAAACTTGTGGTCGGTGGGCGGGATGAGCGTCATGAACTTCTCGTGGATGAGCGGCTCCCACTGCGGGTCGTGCAGGGCCTCCTCGATGCCGGAGTAGACGATGCCCATCTTGGACGCGGTGTCCTGCATGTTGTGGTAGACGAGCTCGGAGTCGTACTGCGCGCCGACGCCCGCCAGATAGCTGCGCTCGGCCTCGGGGATGCCCAGGCGCTCAAAAGTGTTCTTGATGTCATCGGGCACCGACTCCCAGTCGTGCTTTTGGTCGGTGTTGGGCTTGACGTAGGTGACGATGTTGTCCATGTCTAGGCCCTCGATGGAGGGGCCCCACGTCGGATCCGGGAAGCGGTTGAAGATCTCGAGGGACTTGAGGCGCAAGTCTAGCATCCACTGTGGCTCGTCCTTCTTGGCGCTGATCTCGCGTACGATGTCGGGCGTGATGCCGGCGTCGAGACGCTCGAATCCCTCCTCGCCATAGGTGAAGTCGTAGAGGCTGCGGTCGATGTCCGCGACCTCGGTGCGGTTCTTGGTCATTGCGTCGCCCCTTTTACGCCTGCTGCTCGGCAGCGGCGGCCTCGGCCTTGGCGCGCTGCTCGGCGGCCTCGCGCTCGAAGGTCTCAAAACCGTTCTTGTCGATCCAGGGGATGAGCGAGGCGTCGTCCTCGCGCACGATGTGGCCCTTGACCATAACGTGGACGCGGTCGACATCCAGGTGCTCCAAGATGCGCGTGTTGTGCGTGATGATGAGCATGGAGCCGTCGCAGCTCTTGCGGTAGGCGTCCATGCCGTGGCTGACGGTGGACAGGGCGTCGACGTCCAGACCGGAGTCGGTTTCGTCCAGGATGGCGAGCTTGGGCTGCAGCAGCAGGAGCTGGAGCATCTCGACCTTCTTTTTCTCGCCGCCCGAGAAACCTACGCCCAGCTCGCGGTTGAGGTAGGCGGTATCCATGTTGAGCTCTGCCGCGAGCTCCTTGACGCGACGGCGGAACTCCTTGCCCTTCATCTCCAGGCCGGGGCGGCCGGCGATGCTGGCGCGCAAAAAGCTCGACAGCGGCACGCCCGGAATCTCGACCGGGGCCTGGAAGCTCAGGAACAGGCCGGCGCGCGAGCGCTTGTCGGTGGTGAGCTCAGTGATGTCCTGGCCGTCAAAGACGATGCGGCCGTCG
This sequence comes from uncultured Collinsella sp., assembly GCA_902495155.1. Taxonomy (GTDB): domain Bacteria; phylum Actinomycetota; class Coriobacteriia; order Coriobacteriales; family Coriobacteriaceae; genus Collinsella. The sequence goes on along the minus strand of CABUWD010000080.1, from coordinate 5,701 downwards.
TTGACCGTGTAAACGGGGTCGCCCATGATCAGGTGGCCGAGGGTGGACTTGCCGGCGCCGTTGGGTCCCATCAGAACGTGGGTCTCGCCGGCGGCGACGTTGAGGTTGACGTTGTGGAGGATGGTCTTCTCGTCCACGGAGGCGGTCAGACCTTCGATGGAAAGCAGCGGATTTGCGCTCATGCTGTCCCTCTCTGTATATGGTGTACTCATAGGTGTACTAAACCCTAGGAATCTTCTCGGAATAAAGTTACTATGGGTTCGGCGTTAGTCAAGGGAAAACCCGACTAATCCACTCGACTTTTCAAATTCTGGGACAAAATAACCTGTTGTGTTTGTCCCACTTACTTTAAATTTGGGACAAACAAACCTGGTTATGTTGTCCCAGATGCGATGGGAGGGTAGGTATGCTCATTTCTTCCAAGGGCCGCTATGCCCTCCGGTTAATGATCTATATCGCGGCGCTGGGCGACGCCGAGGGCAAGATTGCCTTGCGCGAGGTTGCCGACCGCGAGCATATCTCGCAAAAGTATCTGGAGCAGCTGGTTCGTCCGCTTATGAAGGCGGGCCTGCTTAAGAGCGTGCGCGGCAAGGGCGGCGGCTACATGATGGCCAAGGACCCGGCCGAGGTGCGTGCCGGCGACATCCTGCGTGCCGTCGAGGGCAGCACGGCTCCGGTGGCGTGCGATGGCATCGACAACAGCTGCACCCGTAGCGATTTGTGCTCGACCGTCAAGTTCTGGCGCGGTCTGGATGACGTGATCGAAAAGTACGTCGACGGCGTGACGTTGGCCGACCTGGCCGCCGTCCCCGAGATCAACTTTGACATCAAGCTGTAGGGCTGCAAATGGCATCTCTCGACAAGGTGTGCAAACAAATCGAAGTTTTTGCTCGGGAATGTGACGCCGAGAAGGTTGTGCTGTTTGGTTCTCGTGCTCGAGGCGACAACTTACCCAAGAGCGATATTGACATCGCCGTAGCAGGTTGTCGGGATTTCGGCCGTTTCTCATATTTGATCGAGGAACATCTTGATACTCTTTTAGATGTAGATGTCGTCAATCTCGACGAGTCCTTGTCGCAGCAATTGCTCGATGAAATTGCCAGGGATGGTGTGATTCTGTATGAAAAAATATGAGAACTTTGCCAGTGCCTTGGCGAATCTTGAGGATGCGCCCAATCAGGATCTCAACAATGATTTTGTTCAGAGTGGATTGATTAATAAGTTCAATCTTCAATTTGAACTGAGCTGGAAGCTCCTTAAGCGTCTGCTCGAGTATGAGGGTGCCACGCTTGCCGCGTCGGGGTCTCCTCGTGCCATCTTGAAGGAGTCGTACCGATTCTATGACTTTATTGATGAGGCGGCCTGGCTAGACATGCTCAGAGACCGCAATACGAACGTCCATATCTACGACAACAAGCTCGCTCAAGATTTGATTCAGCGCATCTTGAACGTCTATATCCCCGCTTTCTGTCAGTTGAGGGACGGGCTGATGGAGCGATACGGCGAGCTTCTGATGGCGCCCGACGACCAGTTTGTTTAATTCCTTAAGATTTCGCGGAGGGTTGTTGCCGTTTACCGAGGGGTTGTTGTGTAACAACGGGCGAGCTGCAATACTGATTTTTATCTTTGCAAACTGAACTTTAATTACACCAATGCAGGGAGGATCTTATGCAGCCCAAGCATTCTGCTATTGTCGCGGGCCTGACGTTGGCGCTTTCGTTTGGCGCCGTTTCCGCGCCGGCACCCGCCGCTGCCGAGGAGCCCACGCCGGGCGTTGCCTCGGATGCCACCGATATCGATAAGGGTCTCTACACCCAGCAGTCCTTCTCGGGCGTGCTGAGGTCGGTCCAGGGCGTTTCGTTTGTCAACGTGACTCCCGAGATGAAGTACTTTACCAAGTACGAGAGCCATGGTAACTACAACCAGGGATTTTCGTATGGTGACGGCTATAACGCACTGGGCTACTATCAGTTTGATCGCCGCTGGTCGCTCATTCCGTTTATGAAGCAGGTTTACAACTACGATTCTGCCAAGTACGGCATGCTCAAGGATGCGATTGATCGCGGCAGCGAGATTTCCAACGCGAGCAATGCCATGTACGAGAACGGCCAGCTCACCGAGTTGGGCCGTATTGCGCAGGAGGCCTTCCAGGGCGCTTATAACACCGACCCTGCTGAGTTTTCGGCTCTGCAGGATGCCTATGCGTACAACTCGTACTATGCGGTGACCGAGGCGTGGCTCAAGAGCGGCCTGGGTATTGATATTTCGGGTCGCGCCGATTGCGTCAAGGGCATGGTGTGGAGCATCACCAACATGTGCGGTACCGGTGGCTGCAGAGACTTCTTCCGCTGGGCGAATCTTTCCAACGATATGTCCGACCGCGAGTTTGTGACGGCGCTCTCCAACAGCGTGGTCAATAACGTGGCGACCAGGTATTCGAGCCAACCCCAGTATCATGAGGGCTGGAAGAACCGCTACCGCAACGAGCTAAAGGACTGCTTGGTTTATATCGCTGAGGACGAGGCTGCCGCCGCGACGCCCGTGCAGCCCGAGCCCACACCGGCGCCCTCGCCGACACCTGATTCGAATGACGACTCGAGTGACGATGCCAACGATGACAGGATGGATGCGCCCTCGACCGATGCTGACGGTAATGGCTCTGCTGGTGGCACTACCAACGACGGCTCTACCTCGAACGGCTCCGATTCGAACGGCTCTGCTGCGGGCGATTCGCCTTCAAGCTCTGCCGGCAATACGGACAGCGACGCTTCTGGTTCGACCGGCGCTGGTTCCTCTGACTCTTCCACTGGCTCGAGCGATTCTTCCGCCGATACTGGTTCTAGCAATGACTCTAACACTGGCGCCGCTTCTGATTCCGATGCTTCCAAGGACGACTCGAATAAGGCGCCGGACGCTCCCGTTGCTTCGCCGGACAAGAAGCCTTCTTTCTCCGTGCAGCTTGGTTCTACGCTGGGCTCTTCGCTGATGGCTGGTGTCAATAACGGCTCGACCCAGAACAAGGACAACTCTGATCAGGTTTCCACGGAAAAGACCGAGGCCGCAAAGGGCGACTCCAAGGACGAGACTTCCGAGAAGACCGAATCCAATAAGGGTTCTAGCTCTGAGGAGAAGGACGACAAGTCCGCTCAGAAGAAGGACGAGAGCAAGACCGAGGGCGAAAGGAAACAGCCCGAAGACGACGACAAGAGCGGTGCTGACAACCAGGTCCAAGAGCAAAATGACTCCAAGACGGTGACCACTACAACCACGACGACTACAACGACCAAGTCATCTGGCGGTAACATGCCCAAGACGGGCGACCTTATCGTTATGGCGAGCCTGGCCAGTGCAAGCTTGGCCACACTGGGCGCTACGTCTATCGTAAGTGGTAAGCATAAGCTCGATCAGCAGAAGAAAGATTCTGGGGAGGACGGCTCGGAGGAGTAGCCTCTTGGTTGCTAGATAACTAAAGAGTTGGGACGGGGTCCGGTGCGAATGCATCGGGCCCCGTTTTGTTGTGCAACGATTAGTTATGCCCCCTCACACCTCTTGTTGCTACCGTTGCCCGATATGTTTGCGCGGCGTCATCGGTACATGCGATGCGGTCATTACAATTGGCATCGTGCTGCGATTTAGGGGGAACGTTTTGGTGTCTGAACAGGCTAATGTTGATTGTGCTGCTGGCTTTGGCGTGCGCTTGATCGGCTGTGCCGACGATGCGGTTTTGCCCATTGGCATGCACGACTATGCGGAGGCCCTTGGTTGCTGCATGCTGGTTGACAAGACCATGTTTATTGCTGATGTGTTGGACTGCGACGCGTCCGTTGTGGTGTGCTGTCGACCCGAGGGTTTTGGCAAGAGCATGAACTTGTCGATGCTCAGGGCTTTTCTGGAGCGTCCAGCGGTCGGTCGCTCTGGTCAGCGTTTGTTTGCCGATGCTCAGATTTGGGATGCGAACGGCGGGCGCTATCGGGATGAGTATGCTTGCTATCCGGTGATATCGCTGGACTTTTCTGGCGCTGCGAGGCGTGGCGCCGCTGTTGCCGGCGTCGTGCGCGATGCCCTTTCGGGCGAGTGCGCTCGCTTGTTGGCGCTCTTGGAGGCTCCGGATTTAGCTCGAGATAAGGTGCGTCACATCGAACGTGTCGCGCGTGGCGTGGCGAGCGAGGATGAGGTCGCCTCGGTGCTTGGCGTGCTCATTGAGCTGCTGGAGATGGCCTGCGATGAGCAGGTTGTATTGCTCGTTGATGGGTACGACGCGGCGTGGTTGGGCCGTGCGAGCGCGAGGGGCGCTTCCGGCGCCGATCCGGCAGGGCTATTCGATCGCGTGCTGTTCGACGCCATTGCCACTGCGCGCGATTCGTTGCGGCTGACGTGTCTGATGGGGGAGTATCCCGGCCCTGCCGAAGCGACGCTTTCTTTGTATGGCTGCTCGTATTGTCTGTCGACGCCGCTTTCGACGTGGTGCGACCGTTGGTTCGGCTTTTCTGATGCCGAGGTCCAGGCTCTGTTGAATCATGCTGGGCGCAAGGGATACCTTGATGATGCGCGTGAATGGCTCGAGGGATATCGGTTTGGTAGGGCCTATTGCTCGAGTCCAGCGCGTGTGGTCGGTTTTCTGGACCGAGGCTGCACGGCGCCTGTGCGCGCCGATCTGTATGGGTATGCGGATTGCCTGAGTAGGGTAGTTGCCGGGTGGAATCTCGACCGCCTTTCGGTCTTGTTCGATTTGCTCCAGGCCCATGGGTGTGCTGAGGTCCCGCTTTGTTTGGGCACTGCAGAGCCAGATGTCTCGCCTGACGATGGCATGTGGACAGCGCTGTATCTGTCCGGTTTCCTGACGACAGATATGACTGAGGAGCTAGAGCATGGCGATCGCTTCCGTGTTTTGCGATTGCCCAATAACGAGCTTCGACAGGCCTTGCGTCTAGTGATTGTTGAGTGGTTTGAGTGCGCTGCCGAAGACATTCGAGACGTCGATGCGTTTCGCGACGGGCTGTGCCGTGGGAACGAGGATACCGTGAGGCGGGCGCTAAGTCGCATCCTGGGGGATGCGGGAATCGGTGAGACCGACCCAGATACGCCGCTGCCATATCATCTGCTCTTGCAGGGGCTCTGCTTTGGCTTGCCGGGCTATGCCAATCCTGCCTCGAGGCGAAAGTGTGGCGCGGGTCGCTGGGACATCCAGGTTTTTCCTACGGGCGCTGTGTTCGACATAGCCGATACGATTGGCATGCTGGACGAGCGCCCGCTTATAACGATCAATATGATGTATGACCCCGATGTGGATGCGCTGGGGTTGGAATTGCTGGCCGTGCAGTCGCTACTCGACATAGAGCGCGACGGCATCGACGAAATCCGTGTGCCGCGACCCGGCGTGGGTCGCATGCGCTGGGGGTTCGGTTTTGATGGGCAGCATGTGGCTACGGTGTGCCAGCGGCTTTAAGCGCCGAGATGTTTCCGGCTCCGTTACTCGGTATCCTTCATGGGCGGCATGGGCTTCCAGTCGGGATCCTTGATGATCTTGCGGGCATCCTTCATGCCGCGGCGCAGCGCCGGAATGCCGGTCTTAAAGCATTTGTCGACCGCGGCCAGGCGAATGAATTCCTTGCAGAAGGTTGCGGCATTGCCCAAGCGGAACAGCATGGGGTGGTAGTCACCGTAGATCTGCATATAGCGAGCGAGGAAGCCTCGGTTGCGC
>CABUWD010000079.1 GCA_902495155.1 uncultured Collinsella sp. | reverse complement strand
TCAACCTTAGAAAAGTCGTCCTCATTCATATATTTGAGGCACAGGCGCTCCAGCTTGTCGTAGCTGTCCGCCATAATCTCGGGCGGCAGCTCATCGGCATGCTTATAGTGCTCCATCTCCGAAAACGGCTGGAGGGTGGAATCATGGGCGGTACGGGCTGCGGCATCAATCGAGGTCCCCTTCCCCTAGGCCCGCGGTACGATCGGGCGGTTAACTTTGGCTAGCATATCAGACGCGCACGAATCGAGCGCCCAGCTCCGGAAAGCCGAAAACTCCATGCGCGAGCGCAAGCCCTCCAAATAGCGAATTGACCTGCTCAATTGCACGCGGCCGGGGTTTTCGGCCATCGCGATACGACGAGTGTCGTCAAACCCCGAAACGCGACAAAAACCAAGCTCTTCGAAGATTCCCAGGCCGCTTTCCACCGAGCGCTCGTCGACCGGCGTGCGAGCATCGATGGCAAGGCACATCTGCGCAATGTCGATATCGCTTGCGCAGAATGAATCGTCCCCTGTCTTGCCACGGTTGGAGCGCCACATGGTCTGCAGCGCACGATAGAGCGTGACGAGCTCATCGCGCTCGGGCGCATAGCAGTCGAGTAGGCGCTCGTTAATGCGGGCGTCGCGCGACGAATAGAGCAGGTGAATCACGGCGGGCTGTCCATCGCGACCGGCACGGCCACTCATCTGGTTAAACTCAATCGCACCAAACGGCATGTGGTAGAGCACGACATGACGGATATCGGGCAGGTTGACACCCTCGCCAAAGGCGGAGGTCGAAACGATGCAGCTGAGACTTCCGTCTCTAAAGGCTTCCTCGACACGGCGGCGATCGGAGCGCGCAAGCCCGGCGTTATAGAACGCAATATGGGTCGCGCAGTCGGGCACGCGTTTGCGCAACGTCTTGGCAAGCGCCACGGACTGGTCGCGCGAGTTCACGTAGATAACGGTCTTCTCCCCCGTCGCCACGATCGACACCAGGCGATTTTCGCGGCTCGCAAGGTCACGGTCGTCCTCGAGTTGTAGGTTCTCGCGAACGGTCTCGTCGACCACCGTCCTGGTAATCGGCAATACACGAGCAAGCTCCGCCACGACTGGGGCCGTCGCGGTAGCCGTTGCCGCCATGACAACGGGATCGCCCAGGGCTTTGAGAATATCGGGCATGTCGAGGTAGGCGCTCCGGTCGCCGCCTTTGGCAAGACCGGCATGGTGTGCCTCATCGATAACGACAAAGCCAATACGTCCAGAACGCGCAAAGCGATCGCGATGGATAGACAGGAACTCCGGCGTCGTGAGAACGATGCCGGTGCGACCCGAAGCCAGGCCGGCAAACACGTCATCGCGCGCCGCCTCCACGGTCTCGCCGGTCAGCACGCCAACGCCAATGCCGAGCGCGGCCATCGTCGAGGAAAGGTGGTAGGCCTGGTCGGCAACGAGTGCACGCAGCGGATAGACAAAGATGCTCGCACGCCCGCGAAGGACCGCCTCGCGTGCGGCATGTACATGAAAAATCAGAGACTTGCCGCGACCCGTTCCCATAACGGCCAAAACGCTCTGGTGGTCGGCCAGGGCGTCAAGCGCCTCGACCTGTGCGCGGTGCGGCTGGTTCGATCCGATAAAGCTGTGAATGAGCGAGCGCGTGAGCTCGGTATAGGAAAGCTGAGCGAGCGTTTCGCGTTTACGCGACTCCAGGCGCAGGCCAGAATCCGCCGGTTGTACGCCGCGGCGAAGCTCACATGCCGGATCGTCGATATTGGGCGCCGTGGCATCGCGTAGCAAGACATCTTTGATCATGAGTTTGGGCTTCACGCGCCCCTGCCAATGCTCGGCAACGGCCTCGAACACCAAGTCGACGGCGCTGTCGCAATTGATAAGCCTGTCGATCTGCGGCACACGAAACATGATGGCCGGCACACTTGCGGCGCCATCCGTCGCCACGAAACGCATATGCTCGCCGGTCTTACCCACCACGGCGCGGTCACACATCGTCACACCCTCGGCAGCCAGCAGCGGCACCTTATTACCCTGGCCAAACGGCTCAAGGCGGGAAATCTGCTCGATGGTCTCGATATTCAATTCGGAAAGGTCGACCGTGGCGGCAACCTCGTCGGTGTCCTCAAAGTCCTCGGCGGGAAGCTCGGACAACACGGCGGAAAGACGTCGACGAAACTCATCGAGCTTAGATGCCTCGATGGTAACGCCCACCGCACCGGCATGCCCGCCGCGGCGAATCAGCAGGTCGGAGCAGCGTTCTACGGCCTCGAACAGGTTGACTTTGCCTACCGAGCGGCCCGACCCACGTGCTATACCGTCCTCGATAGAGAAAAGCAGCGCCGGCACGTGATATCGGTTGGTGAGGCGGCTCGCCACGATGCCCTTAACGCCCTCGTGCCAACCTTCGCCGCCCACGACAATCGCGCGCCCGCCATCATAGGTCTCCTCGACCTTTGCCATGGCATCGCGCGTGAGCTCCGCCTCGATCTCGCGACGCTGACGGTTGATCTCCTCGAGCTCGGCCGCCAGCGCGCTTGCCTCGATAGGATCACGGGCAAGCAGCAGGTCGAGCGCCAGCTTGGGATCGGCCATGCGGCCGGCGGCGTTTAAGCGGGGAATGAGCGAAAACGACAGGCCGTCGGCCGTAATGGTAGAAAGGTCGGCCTTGGCAAGTGCGGCAAGCGCGATATAGCCGGGACGGGCCGTCACACGCATCTGTTGGATGCCCTCGGCGACCAGTGCGCGATTCTCGGGCGTGAGCGGCATCATGTCGGACACGGTACCCAGTGCCGCGACCTCTATCAGCGAGCGCCAATACGATGGCTTGCTCAAACGCTCGCTCAGGACCTGCACCAGCTTGAGCGCCACGCCGGCGCCGGCAAGTTCACGCGAAGGACCCTCGTCCTCGAGCTTAGGGTCGGTCAGGGGCACGCCCTGCGGCACCTGATCGGAGGGCTCGTGATGGTCCGTGACCACCAAATCGATCCCCAGGCTCTCCAGATAGGAAACCTCTTCTTTGGCGGCAATGCCGTTATCGACGGTCACGATCAGCTGGGGACGAGCGAGCTCGTTAACGCGGTCGAGCGCCGCGCGCGAAAGACCGTAGCCCTCGTCAAAGCGATGCGGGATGAATGGTGTGACATTGGCGCCAAACGTTCGCAGCGCCTCGGTCAACAGGCAGGTCGACGTAATACCGTCAACGTCAAAATCGCCGAAGACCGCAATGTGCTCGTGGTTGCGAATAGCACGCTCGACGCGGTCGGCAACGACCGACATGCCCGGGATAATGAGTGGGTCGGCCCAGTCGCGATCGAGCGAAGGCGTCAAAAATAGCTGTCCTTCCTCAATCGAGGCAATACCGTGCGCAACCATAATACGCGCCACCAGCCCGGGTATGCCCAGACCAGCCGAAAGCTCCTTTTCGAGCTCGGGATTTTGCTGAGCGACCGCCCAGCGATGTGTCGTCTTAAGCGATGACATAGGCGCCCACCCCCGATAGGGGCAGGTCGCCGCGATACCTCTCACGGTTCATAGCGATGAGTCCTCTGTGTATGCCCGCTTCGGCAGGCAGATCTGTTGAACGGATTTATTATACCGTGCGGCACGGACGCAGAGCCTCGCGGCACGCCCTGGTTTCGGTAAACGAGGCCGGTAATACCCTCGAAATAATCGAGCGTTTCTGACGCACGGACGCATGCGAGCGTCTAGCATATCCATTCAAACGAGTTCGCGGATAAAGGGAGTCACGGGGCATATGAAGCAATGGGTTGGACTGGGAAAGTTCCTCGCGGGGCATATGCAGGTCATCGTTCCGATTTGCGTAACGCTCGGCGTGCTCTTTCCCCAGCAGATCGGCGTACTCAAGCCCATCGTTCCCGCCCTCTTCGCCTTTATGACGTTCCAAGGTGCGCTCAGCAACACCTTCCACCAGGTCGCTGAGGTGTTCCGCCGTCCCCTGCACCTGATTTTGGCGCTGCTCGTCTCGGCGGTGCTTATTCCCATAGCAGCCTATGCCATGGGATCGCTGTTCTTTGGCTCCAATCCCAACCTTGTCTGCGGCATCGTGCTCGAGTACAGCGTACCCGTGGCGGTCACTGCCTTTATGTGGATTAGCATGTTCGGCGGCAACGGCCCGCTCGCGCTCACCATCATCCTGACGTCCTCGATTATCTCGCCTGTGACGATTCCGCTCACGCTGAAGCTCTTGCTGGGTGCCACCGTCTCGATCGATGTGCCGAGCATGATGCAGGACATGGCCTTTATGATCGCCATCCCCGCCGTGCTCGGCATCGTGATCAACGAGCTCACACGTGGATGGGGACACGAGAAGCTCTCCCCCGCGCTCTCGCCCGCCTGCAAGTTCATGATGATGGGCGTTATCGCCTCCAACTCCACCGCCATGAGCGAGTACGTCCTGCACATGAACGCGATGCGTCTGGAAGTCGCCCTCTTTATTTTGACCTTCGCCATCAGCGGCTTTGTCGTCGGCATTCTGGTCGCCCGCGCACTGCATCTGCCATATAGCGAGACGACTACCATGTGCTTTACCTGCGGCATGCGTAACATCTCTTCGGGCGCCGTCATCGCCACGCAGTACTTTCCGGGCGAAGTCGTGTTTCCCGTCATGTGCGGAACGCTGTTTCAGCAGGTACTCGCCTCGCTTATCGGGCATCTCTTTGAGCGTCTAACCGGCGAGGAGCGCGCCGCCCAGCGCAAGCGCGTCGAGGCCGGCCGCGACGCCATGGCACGCTAGACTGTCCGCATTACGTGGGCGTTAGTCCTGCTATTCGAGCGTTTCCAGATGCGCACGCAGGCGCTCAGCATCGATATCGAGCGTTGTCTCGGCATTGACCTGGGCCAAACGATAGCCGACAAAGTAGGGCGAAACCACCCAACGTGGCAGCGCCTTGGCAATGGTCCGACCGCCCAGGTGATAGAAGAACAAGTTGTACGACTCTGCGCGGCCACCGTGGTGCTCGTTCAGGATATAGCGCAGAGCTACCTGGATCGCATCGGCGAAGAGATCCGTCTCGGCTTGATCTCTTGTGTCATCGCTAGCGGCGATTCCTTGCGGGGCTGAAACGTTGATCTCAAAGAACCCCATGATCGGTTCGGTTGAGATGTTGACCGAGATTCTCCCCTGTTGCCAGACATTGATGCCTTCGAAGTTGGCGGGGGCTAGTGCCGCATAGCCGTCTTCCTGCTCAAAACCCACAATCTGCATGTGCGGATGAACGAGACTACCGCCCGAGAGCGGGCCCTTGTTCTTGTACATGAACACGCTTCGATACTGCTGTGAATCGATCATCTGCTGCCAGCAACCCAGGGCAAACCTCATCACATGGTGGAGTTCATCCGGCTCATAGGTCACCAGGTCGGCATCGTGATCGGCCGACTCGATCAGCACGGTTTGACGGGTGGCGCGCAGGGTTTTGAACTTATTCTCGAGCCAGATACAGCCACCGTCGCGCCGGATGATATTGGCGAGTTCCTCGGTATCGCAAAAGGGACACGCGGTGCCAGGGCGCCGGTTATCGTCGGGCTTACCGTTCGCCTGCTGAACGTCAAATACCAGCGCCACGGGCTATACCTCCATCGGCACGATCTTGGTGCCATGGAGCTCGGAGACGCCCAGTGCTGCCGCCACGGTATCGCGGTTGGCCGTGGAAATGCCGCCGCCGGGAAGGATGGTCAGGCGGTCGCCCGCATACTCGGCAAGACGCGACAGGTGCTCCAGGTTGTCCTCGATCGGCGTTCCGGCAGCGCCACCATGCGTCAGGACGCGCGTGATGCCGCAGTCGGCGAGCGTGTCAATCGCGTCGAGCTGAGCCTCGAGCGAGAACTGGTCAAAGGCCATATGGAAGGTGATGTCGCTGGGCTCGCGCTTGCACTCCTCGGTCGCGCAGCCCGCAGCCATCACGAGGGCGCCGAGTGTAAGTTCATCGAGCGCCCATCCGCCGGCACAAGGTTTGCAGCAGCCAAAGACCAAGCCGTCGGCGCCGGCGCTCACGGCAAGACCCAAGTCCATCTCCATCATGCGCAGCTCGTCTTGGTTGTAATGAAAGTCGCCGCCACGCGGGCGAATCATGCACATCACCCGTGCATCGTGCTCGTGGGCATAGTTGACCGTAGCACTGATAACGCCGGCCGAAGGCGTGGTGCCACCCACGGCAAGGTTATCGCACAGCTCAATGCGTCCCGCACCCGCCGCAATGGCCGTCGGCACCCGATCAAAGTTCTCGGCACAAAACTCGTACAGCATAGATAGACCCCCAGATGACAAACGTTTTCCGATGGGCATTGTCGCACGCCCCCATGAAGTTGCGGTGGAATAGGGACTGTTTTGGCCTCTGAGACTCCCATTTAGTCCCTATTCCACCGCAACATAAAGGGGGCAGTCGTTGGCATCTGCCACAACGCCGATGTTTTGGCAACGACAGCGAAAGCCCGCCAGAGCGAGCAAGGTGCCTTGAAACAAGGCGGCATTGACCTTCTGGTCATGCCGCCGAAGTTGAAAGGCAGATTGCCGCTCTGGCGGGCTTGCAGCGTCGGCTGGTTACGGCGTTTGGCAAAACGCCGTAACTATCTAGCCGCCCAGGTAGGCCTTACGCACGTTATCGTCGTGGAGCAGCTCTTGGCCGGTGCCGGTCATGGTGATCTTGCCGGTCTCGAGCACGTAGCCGCGTGTGGCGAGCGAGAGCGCCATCTGCGCGTTCTGCTCGACCAGGAGCACCGTGGTACCGGCTTTATGCAGGTCCTCGACGATCTGGAAGATCTGCTCAATCAGAATCGGCGCCAGACCCATGGAGGGCTCATCGAGCATGAGCAGCTTAGGGTTGCTCATAAGGGCGCGGCCCATAACGAGCATCTGCTGCTCGCCGCCCGAAAGGGTACCGGCGACCTGGCGACGGCGTTCCTTCAGGCGCGGGAACTGCTCGTAGACGCGCTCAAGGCCCGGAGCCACCGTGGACTTGGGCTGCGTATAGGCACCCATTTCCAGGTTCTCCTCGACCGTCATCTGCAAAAAAGCGCGACGACCCTCGGGAACCTGAGCCAGACCCTTACCAACCAGCTTGTCGGCGGGCGTATGGGTGATATCCTCGCCCATAAACTTGATGGAGCCGGTCTTAGAGCGCAGCAGGCCCGAGACGGTCTTGAGCGTCGTGGACTTACCGGCACCGTTCGCACCGATCAGAGCCACGATCTCGCCCTCGTTGACGTTAAAGGAGATGTCCTTGATGGCGTGGATAGCGCCGTACCAGACGTTGATGTTGTAGACGGAAAGCATCGGCTCTGCCATTTAGTTCTCCCCCTTATCCTGCTTGCCCAGATACGCCTCGATAACGGCATCGTTATTCTGGATTTCCTCGGCCGTGCCCTTGGCGATGACCTTGCCAAAGTTGAGCACGCAGATGCCCTCGCAGATGTTCATAACGAGCGACATATCATGCTCGATAAGCATGATGGCGATGCCGAAGGTGTCGCGAATCTTGACGATGTTCGCCATGAGTTCTGCGGTCTCGGACGGGTTCATTCCGGCGGCAGGCTCGTCGAGCAGCAGTAGCTTGGGGTTGGTGGCAAGCGCGCGGACGATTTCCAGACGACGCTGGGCGCCGTAAGGCAGCGATCCGGCCTGCTCATTTGCCAGGTGCTCCATGTCAAAAATGGACAGCAGCTCCATGGCGCGCTCGTGGGCGGCCTTCTCGTGCTTCCAATACGTCGGCAGGCGCAGAACGCCCTCAAAGCCGGAGTAGCGCTCCTGGTTGTGCAGGCCGACCTTAACGTTGTCCTCCACCGTCATGGTGTTGAACAGGCGAATGTTCTGGAACGTACGGGCAATACCCATGCGGTTGACCTGGTAGACCGACTTGCCCGAAGTGTCCTCACCGTCGAGCAGGATGGTGCCGTGCGTGGGCTGGTACACCTTGGTGAGCAGGTTGAAGACCGTGGTCTTGCCAGCGCCGTTGGGGCCGATGAGACCGGCGATCTCGGTCTTGCCGATGGTCAGGCTAAAGTCGTCTACTGCCTTAAGGCCTCCAAACTCAATGCCCAAGTGGATGCACTCGAGCGCCGGGCGCTGACCCAGGTCGCGGTCGGGAACGATAGCGCCAGAAGGATACGGGACCATCTTGCCCTTGTTGAACTCAAACTTACTGGGCATCGGCTGCCACCTCCTTCTTGGAAGCAAAGCGGTCCTTAATGCGTGCGAAGAATGCCTTGAGCTGTGGGTTGTTAGTAAAGACCATGACCAGGATCAACACGATGGCGTAGATGAGCATGCGGTAGTCCGAGAACTGACGGAGCAACTCGGGGAGCACCGTGAGCAGCGCCGCGGCGATAACGGAACCGCGCATGTTGCCCAGGCCGCCCAGAACCACGAACACCAGAATGAGGATCGACGTGTTGAAGTCGAACTTAGTAGCGGAAAGCTGCGAGAAGTTACCGCCGAACAAAGCTCCGGCAGCACCGGCGAGGGCGGCGGAAACCACGAAGGCGATCATGCGGTACTGGGTGACGGAGATGCCCACGGACTCGGCAGCGATCTTGTTATCGCGCACGGCAATAATGGCACGACCGGTACGGCTGCGAACCAGGTTGAGTACAATCACGAGCGCGACCATAACCAAGATGGCGCCGGCAAGGAAGGTCGAATAGGTCGACACGCCCGATGCTCCCTGCGCGCCCTTGATGATGGCGGTGCCGTCCTCGAGCAGGTGCAGGTCGTTGATCGTAGAGTTACCCGTGATGTTAAAGATCACATGCAGGCCGCGGGAGTCGACGCCCACGATAAGGCAGGTGACGATCTCTTTGATGATCTCGCCAAAAGCCAGGGTCACGATGGCCAGATAGTCGCCGCTCAGGCGCAGGACCGGGATACCGATCAAGAAGCCCAAGATGGCAGCGGCGATAGCGCCGACCACAATGCTGATGATCAGACGCATCGGATCGGACGGCACGGCGCTCTCCAGCGCGACGGCAGTGACGATGCCCGTATAGGCGCCGACGCTCATAAAGCCTGCGTGGCCCAGCGACAAGTCGCCCGCGATACCAACGACGAGGTTAAGGGAGATGGCCATAACAATGTAGGCCGTAATGGGGACCAGCTGGCCGGCAATCATGCGCGGGATCATGTGGTTGGACTGCATAAAGAACACGATGGCGAACGCCACAAGGCACATGGCGTACGTAACAAAGTCGTGACGCGTCTGCTTGTCTTTAAGAAACTTCATAACGCTCACCTACACCTTCTC
>CABUWD010000078.1 GCA_902495155.1 uncultured Collinsella sp. | reverse complement strand
CGCATAAAAAGAGAACGCGGGGCGTCCGAATAGATCCGGACGCCCCGCCCCAAAAATCTATCGAAATGGGCTAGCAATCGATGACGTGCAGGTCGTGCGGGGTCTTGGTGAAGGGCTCGTAGCCGTTCTCGGTGACCACGCCGTAGTCCTCCAGACGCACGCCGCCCACACCGGGCAGGTAGACGCCGGGCTCCATGGTGATAACCGAGCCGACCTCGATGATATTCTTGCTGCGGTTAAAGTTGGGCAGCTCATGGATGTCGATGCCCACGCCGTGACCCAGACCATGGTTGTAATAATCGCCATAACCGGCATCGCCGATGATCTTCTTGGAAAGCTTGAAAATGTCGTTGCCCTCGACGCCCGGATGGATGGCGGCGACGCACTCCTCGTGCGTACGGCGCACGAGCGCGTACAGGTCGAGCTGTTCCTGGGTAGGCTCGCCCATCACGACAGTGCGCGTCATGTCGGAACGATAATCGCAGTAGCCCGCGCCGTAATCCATGAGGACGAAGTCGCCCTTCTCGATGACACGGTCACTCGGCACGGCATGCGGGTTGGCGGTGTTGGGCCCGCTCGCCACAATGGAGCCGAAGGCCAAGCTGTCGGCGCCGTTGGCGAACATAAAGTTCTCGAGCTCGTTGCGAACCCGCTTCTCGGTCATACCGGGCTTAATAAAGCCGAGCATGTGCTGGAAGGCGGCGTCGGTGATCGACTGTGCGTGACGCATGAGCTCGATCTCCTCGGCATCCTTGATGGCGCGCATCTTGCGGATGTCGTCGTGCATCAGCGGCAGCATGCAGGCGACGGAACGGTCCTCCAGGCCGCGCTGAATACCTTGGTAGAAGTTAATCTGCATATCGTCCTCGACAGCGCAGACACGGCACTTGTTAGCCGCGATCTTGCCGGCGACCCAGCCGGGAATGGTACCCTCGTCCATGTCGTAGACCCAGGGGCTGCCGGCGGGCGTGTTCTCCTCAAAGCTGTTGAGGTAGCGCGAGTCGGTGTGGAACAGGCACTGGTCGACCGTAATAAACGCAGCGTGCGGGAACTCGAAGGTGTAGTCGAAGACGCCCTTCACGCCCGTAAGCCAACGAAGGTTGGCCTCGTCGCGCACCACGATAGCGTCGTAGCCGCGCTCGGCCATCAGGGCATGGACACGCTCGATACGACCGGCAGGACCGGCAGCAAACTCAGACATGCAGATTCCTTTCTTGTTGTCTCTATATAGACGGGACGGGTCTCAACCGAACGACGGAATCGCATGCGATCCGCAACCGATAGAAAACCCGCCCCTCAACATGATACGAAAGACGATGGATGTCAATAAATCTTAGAGAAGTTCTTTACGAGAAGCCAAGTAGGCGTGAGCATGGCGCTCAAGAACCTCGTCCTCAACGCTCGTTAGGCGAATGGCACCGAGTGCTGCGGGCAGCGGCAGCATGCTGCGGTTTGAGCGCGCGAACTGCTGTCTGCGGAACTCCTCGATATATGCGGCAGGCTCCAGATCGAAGGCAAGTTCCTCGATACCAAAGTCCTCCAGGCAGTCATCGACCTCAAAGACGTAATCGATATCAAAGTCGCAGGCATCATGTGCTAGGCGCGCCTCAAAGCGCATGCCCTCGGATAACAGCTGATAGGCAGGGACCTGCGAAGCGGCATCACCCAAGCAAGCGCGCAAGGTACGCTCCCCCGTCTTACCAAAATCGAGCGCATGGCGGGCGCTCGGGTTCGTGGCCATCAGTACGTCCTTGCGGGCAGTCTGAGACCATTGAACGGCATTGACGAGCGCGACCTCCTCGCCCGCGAGAATCTCGGGGACGGTCTCAGTAAACTGATTCCAGCGGGACTTGCTGCTCGAAAGCATGGTGCCAACAAGTACCACATAGCCGAGCTTAAGGTCCTCGGGGTCCGCCTCGCGAACAAGGTCGAGGTCACACACGACCAAGCCCGGTTCGGGACGGAACGCGATAGCGGGAAGCGCATTCGCCGACGAGGCGACGAGCGGCTTCATGGTCGTCGCGACCGTGAGCATGGCGTCGAACGTCGTCGGCAGTAAGGCGCACTCGGTGCGACCGCACCACTGATTGGCACACCAACAAACGACCGAGCAGGTCGCTGTATCGCCGACAGCGACAACCAAATCGTCGCAGGTAATGCCGTTAGCCGACAGGGCGCCAAAGACGGTATCGGCATCGACCAGCGTGGCACCAGCAGGCGAAACCTCGAGGACTAGCGGCGACACGACAAAACCGGCGTCGACCAGCGCATGCTCGACGACTTCACCAAAACGCTCGGATGTGGCGGAGTTCCAAACCACCATCGCGCGCTTAGGTTTGCCCACAGCCGAGGCAAACATGCGCGACAGCTCATCGAACGCGCCCAATCCGACGCGGACATCGACACTGCGGTTTTGGAAATTGATCAGTTGACGGCGAATCATAGCAGTCCACGCTCCAAAAGCATCTCGGCACAAAGGTAGGAAACGTCCTCGAAGGACTTGTTGCGAATATCAAGGGTAAGGTCGGCGGCCTGGCGATACAGCGGACGGCGATGCTCAAACAGGCGCGCAGCGTGCTCGGGCGAACGGAAATCGGGGCGCGTGTCGGACCGACGAATCTGGCGAATCGAATCCTCGAAGTCACCCTCGAGGTACACGCACGTACCCATTTCGTGCATCAGCTCAATATTCACCGGCGTTTCGACGATACCGCCCCCGCACGAAACCAACAGGCTGCGCTCGCTTTGGAGCGAACGGAGCGCCGAGGTCTCGAGCTCGCGAAAACGACCCTCACCCTCGGTCTCAAAAATCTCGGTTACCGACTTACCGCAACGGCGCACGACCAGGCGGTCGGTATCGATAAAACGCCGCTTGAACATAGTGCCGACGTTGCGCGCGAGCGTCGATTTGCCCGCGCCCAAAAAGCCGATAAAGAAGATATGGTCACAGCCGTGTTTGGTATGCTGGGACATAGCGAGACCTATTCCTCGCAGGGAAGGTCGCGCAAGGCCCGGTGCTCAAAGATACGGAAGATCTGCGTATACCACAGGTCCTGCGTCGCCTGCGGCTTTACCAGGATGGTATCGACGCCGGCGAAGTTGCCGCTCCACACGTCCGTGTAGAGCTGATCACCGATCAGCACCGCCTCGTCGGCTGTGGCGCCGAGGCGTTTAAGACCCGCCTTGAGGGCAAACGGCGCCGGCTTCATGGCGTGGCTGATGGCCTCGAGTCCCAGCTCGCGTGCAGAGCTCATGACCTGGTCGCGATGCCAGTTGTTGGACACCATGCACAGCTTAAAACCTTTGGCGCGGGCGGCGTCGAGCCAAGCAGAAACCGCGGCGGGAACCTGCTCGGTGTCGCGCGGCACCAGGGTGTTATCGCGATCGAGCAGAATGGCGCGTTTGCCATCGGCCCACAGGGTATCAAGGTCGATGCGATCGACCGAGGCAACGTATCGTTTGGGGCTAAAAATCCTCATGCTAATTCCAAGACTGTTGATGCTCTTCGTAGGTTTGCGAGAAGTACTCCTCGTCCTGCGTAATGTAGAAATACAGGTCATCGGAGTCGGTCGGCTCAAGCGTGGCCTTGAGTGCCTCGAGCGACGGAGAGCAGATGGGCGTGGGCGGCAGACCCTCGTGTTTATAGGTGTTATACGGACTATCGCTCTGCAGGTCGTCGGCGGTAACCTCGCCACCGGTGACATACATCATGGTCGCATCGCTGTTGAGATAGCGCAGACCGTCGAGCTTGCCGGCAAGGCGGTTGTAGAAGACCGAGGCCACGTGCGCGCGCTGGTCGGCGTTGAGGCCCTCGCGCTCAACGATAGAGGCCAAGTTGACGATGTCGTAGTCGGACATCTCCACGCCATAGCGCTCCTTAATCTTGGCTTCGCAGTTCGCAAAGTCAAGCGACTTGTACTCGGTCTTAAACTGATCGAGCATAGCGCGAATCACGCCATCGGCCGTCGGCGAATCACCCAACGAATAGGTCTTGGGGAACAAGAAACCCTCGAGCGAGTCGTTAGCGGCGCCCTTAAGGAAGCTATAGTCGTCCACGTAGTTGGAGGCCTTGGCCTGGTTGAGGAAGTCTTCCTTAGAGATGCTGTCGTAGGCCTGGGCCACACGGTCGGCGACTTGATCGACCGTCAGGCCCTCAGGGATAGTCAGCGCATTGGAGCCCGCGTTGGGGCCTTCCATGAGCTGCTGAACAACCTTGGTCGCATCCATGAGTGTGGTGAACGAATAATCACCAGGCTTGAGCGACATATCGGCGTTGAGCTTTTTCACCGCCGCATAATAATCCTTGGGATTTTCGACGATATGATTCTCGGAGAGAATCGAAGCGATGCTGTCACCCGAGGCACCGTCGGGAATCGTGATACTAACCTGCTGGCCTGCAACGACTTTCGCACCCTCACCGCCAAAGAAGCCCTTGAAGGCTGGCACGACAAAGAAAACGATCGCGACAAGCGCAAGCACGGCAACAACGCCACCGATAATCATAGGCACCGGGGAGCTTTTCTTTTGAGCACCGCGACGAACATGCGTGTTGTAGCTCGAGCGGGTCGCCGGAGCAACGCCATGCGAACCACGAGCGTGATGCGAATGCGATTGGGGGGCCTGCGTTCGCTGGGTAGGTGCCTGCTGCTTAAAGCGGGTGCCGCCTGCAGGCTGGGCCGTACGAGCAGTGGGCTGCTGAGCCGCGTGAGAAGCCGAATGCTGAACCGAACGAGCAGAAGGCTGCTGACCCGTCCGTTGAACAGGTTGGGCCGAACGAGAGAAGGACTGCGCCGGGCGCGCGGCAGGCTGAGCTGCGCGCTGCGTCGGCTGTGCCGGACGCTGGCCAGGCTGGGCAGGGCGCGACGCCGGCTGCTGTGTACGATTCGGCTGGCGCGGATCGGAAGCACTAGGCATGCGAAACCTCCTCGTTTTTACGATCGAGCCACGTCTGCAAAAACAGGCTGGCGGCAATCATGTCGATCTTGCCCCTCATCTGCTTTTCGTTGAGTCCCTGCTCGCGCAGGATACGCTTGGCCTCTTGCGAGGACAGACGCTCGTCCTCAAACTCCAACGGAAGATCGAGCTCGTCGGCAATCTTTTGCGCCACAGCGGCAACGCGCTCGGCCTGAGGGCCGGGCTCACCGGCCATGGTCAGGGGACGTCCGCTTACCAGGATGTCGGGCTCATAGTCCTCAACCAGGTAGCGGAACGTCTTGGCCATACCGGTGACCTCGGCAGCCGGAAGCACCTTGACGGGCATCGCCATCTTGCCATCACGGCTCGAGACGGCAATGCCGATCCTGGTCTCCCCTATGTCCAGCGCAAGCGCGACCACAGTGACTTCTTAGATTCTTAGGCGCCGAGTGCGGTCTTAGCGGCCGCGAGGGCATCGGCGATACCGGCAGCGTTCTTGCCACCGGCCTGGGCCATGTTGGGACGGCCACCACCGCGACCGTCAACCAGGCCCGCGATCTGCTTGATCACGTTACCGGCGTGGAAACCGGCCTTGACGGCGTCATCGGAGCCGGCAGCGAGCAGGGCCGGAGTGCCCTTCTCAGTCACGCTGGCGACGACACAAGCGACAGGGCCGGCGACCTTCTGATGCACGGTATCCCATACGTTGCGGAGGTCGGCAGCCTCAAGGCCCTGGAGCTCAGCGACAACGAGCTTATAGCCGTCGAGCTCGACGGCGACCTCGATGGCGCTGGAGATGGCGTCGGAGGAGCCACCGGTCAGAGCCTTCTTGAGCTTATTGGACGTCTCGCGCAGCTCGGCCTGCAGGTTCTCCACGCGAGCGGGAACCTCATCCACGCGGCACTTGAGCGCAGTAGCAGCGGCGTCAACGAGTGCCAGGCGGTCGGCCATATAGTCGAGGGCACCCTTAGAGGTCACGGCCTCGATACGGCGGACATTGGAGCCCGTGGAGGACTCGGAAATGATCTTGAACAGGCCGATCTCGGCGGTGTTGGCAGCGTGTGTGCCACCGCAGAGTTCGCGGGAGAACGGCTGGTCCTCAGCGCCCACGGAGACAACGCGGACGACGTCACCGTACTTCTCGCCAAACAGGGCGACAGCGCCGGCAGCCTTAGCCTCGTCGATGCCCATGACACGGGTCACGACCGGCTTGGAAGCGAAGATCTGCTGGTTGACCAGGTCCTCGACAGCCTTGAGCTGCTCGGAGGACAGGGCCTCGAAGTGTGTAAAGTCAAAGCGCAGGTGCTCGGGCGTCACCAGCGAGCCGGCCTGGGAGACGTGCTCGCCCAGGACCTGCTTAAGGGCAGCGTCGAGCAGGTGCGTGGCGGTGTGGTTGCGGCGCAGGAAGCCACGGCGCTCGGCGTCGAGCGCGGCGGTCACGGTAGCACCGACGGTCAGCGTGCCCTCGGCGGCGTGCGCAACGTGGGCATACAGGCCGTTGTGGATCTTGGTATCGGAAACGGTCAGCGAAACGCCCTCGGCGGAAAGCTCGCCGGCGTCACCCTGCTGGCCGCCCATCTCGGCATAGAACGGGGTGCGGTCGAGCACGACCTCAACATCATCGCCCGCGGCAGCGGACTCGACGGACTCGCCGTTGCGCACGATGGCGACAACCTTGGCGCCTTCGATCACATCGTTGTCATAGCCGTCGAACTCGGTCGCAGCGACCTTGTCCGAAAGCTCGACCCACACATCGTTGAAGCTGTCCCAGGCGTCGCCCTTGGCATTGGCGCGAGCACGGGCCTTCTGGTCCTCCATGCAAGCGGTAAAGCCGTCCATGTCGACGTCGTGGCCGGCGGTGCCGGCAATATCGACGGTCAGGTCGATGGGGAAACCAAAGGTGTCGTGCAGCTTAAAGGCGACATCACCCGGGAGCACGGCGCCATCGGCAAGCGCTGCCAGGGCCTCGTCCAGGTAGACGCGGCCGTTGTCGAGCGTCGTGGAGAAGCGCTCCTCCTCAGAGGCGACGCTACCCTTGACGAGTGCGACGTTCTTGAGCAGCTCGGGATAGGCCTCGCCCATCTGAGCGTTGACCTCGTCGATGAACTTGGTCAGGAAGGCACCCTCGATGCCCAGCAGGCGGCCGTGGAACACGGCACGGCGGAGCAGACGGCGAAGGACGTACTCGCGACCCTCGTTACCGGGGAGGATGCCGTCAGAGATCATAAAGTCGACGGCACGGGAGTGGTCGGCGATGATGCGCAGGGAGCGGCTGGCACCGGAGTAATCGTCGGCGTCATAGGTCTTGCCGCTGATCTCCTCGCCCAGCTTGATGAGGTGCTGCATCAAATCGCCGTCGTAGTTGGCGGTCTTGTGCTGCATGATGGCGGCCATGCGCTCAAGGCCCATGCCCGTATCGAGGTTGCGGTGCGGCAGCTCCGGCATGGAGCCGTCCTCCTGGCGGTCGTACTGGGTAAACACGAGGTTCCAGAACTCAAGGAAGCGGTCGCAGTCGCAGCCGGGCTTGCAGTCGGGGCTGCCGCAACCGACCTCCTCGCCCATGTCAAAGTAGATCTCGGAGCACGGACCGCAGGGGCCGGTGGGGCCGGCAGCCCAGAAGTTGTCGTCCTCGCCCAGGCGGGAGATGTGGTCCTCGGCAACGCCCAGAGAACGCCACACGTCGTGGGTCTCGTCGTCCTCGGTAAAGACGGTAAAGTACAGGCGATCGAGCGGCAGCTTGAACTCCTTGGTGATGAGCTCGAAGGCCCAAGCGCAAGCCTGCTGCTTGGAGACGCCGCCAAAGGAGAAGTCACCGAGCATCTCGAAGAACGACAGGTGACGGCCGTCCTCGCCGATGCAGTCGATGTCGTTGGTGCGGACACACTTCTGGCAGGAGATCGCGCCGATCTCCTTCATGGTCTTCTTGCCCTGGTAGTACTCCTTAAACTGGTTCATGCCGGCGTTGGCAAGCAGCAGCGAGGGGTCGTCGGGAACAAGGGACGAAGAAGGATAGAGCTTAAGACCGCGCTCCTCAAAGAAGTTGAGGAACTTGGAGCGGATCTCGGCCGTAGTCATTGACGGGTAGTCAGCACTCATAGAGGGAATCTCCTCGGTTTCACATCGAAACAGTTCAAACGTAACGATATTACCATCCCGCCGCGCAAGTGCAAAAAAGAGGGCCGACATAAAGCCGACCCTACAGCGAAAGTGCACGTTATTTAGGAGTATGCGATGCATTGAAAAAGGCTACTATAGAATTACATATAAGATTCACCCGGAAGGAGCGATCGATGAAAAGCAAACGATTTGTCCTGAATGCACTTCTGGTTGTAGCACTTTTAGCGCTTTTGGCTTTCTCCTGCTGGTACGCAAACCAACCAGCATTTGGCTACGTATTGTATGCAGTAATGTCCGGCGATAAAGCCTATTACACTCTACGCGCAATTGACGTTCTCTTTTTCTATGTAGCCGGCCCCTTATCAATCGCTTTTCTCGCGTTTCTTGTCATTTACAACTTCAAGAAACGCTAGCGGTGCCTATTTGGAATCCGAATCGTCCATGGAGCCGTCGATGCCGGTTTTGGTATCGTCGTCCGAGTTGGAGTCATCGTCCTTGGCGAAGGGATTCTTGAAAAAGCTCGTCGCATCGGGCTGCAGGCCCGAGAGCTTGATCCAGGGATTCTCGAGCTCGGGCTTGGGCATCGCCTGGGCCTCGGGCGCGGTCTCGTTGCCGATGAGCTCGGACTCGTAAATGAACGTATCGTCTCCAAGCGCGTCGTAGGCGGCGACCGGGTTGCCCTCGGCATCGCGATATGGCGTGCCCTTAAATACAGCGCCGTCGTATGCCACGAGCTGGCGACCGGTCTCGTTCTCAAAGTAGTAGACGAAAATGCCCTTGAGGGCCGCGCACAGCGGAATGGCGATGACCATGCCGATGGGACCCATAAGTGCCGAACCAATAACGAGGGCCGTCAGGCTCATGATGGGATGCACCTGCACCGAACTCTGCATGACCTTGGGGGAAATGACGTTATCGGTGACGTTTTGAGCCACCATGGTCACAACGAGCGTCCACAACGCCAGCATGGGGCTGAACATAAAGCCAAGCACCGTGGCGATAGCCGCGCTTACCCAGGGACCGACAACCGGGACCAAGTGCATGATGCCGGTAAAGATGGCCATGAGTGCCGCGTAGGGATGGCCAATGAGCGTAAAGCCGATAAAGGCGAGGATGCCACCGCAGATGGACGTCACGACCATGCCGCGCATATAACCGCCGACCGAGCGCGAAAGAATCGCGACCATAAAGCGGTACGAGGTCTCTTTTTCCTGTCCGATGATGGTACAGACCTCGTGGTGCATACGGGGATAATCGCAGGCAAGCCAGTAGGCAAGCACCAAACCCAGGAAGATTACGAACAGCTGCGAGGCCGTGTTGGTGATCAGCGGGAACACGCCGCGACCGAGCTCAGCGGCGATTTGCGATACGTACTTGGACGCCACAGTAACCAGCGAGGACAGATTATCGTCCAGGTACTCCTTGAGCGGCGTGTTGTTGAGCGTCTTAGCGTGCGAAATCATCTCGTTGAGATCACCGCCCGCAACGCGAAGCTGCTCAGGCAGACGGCTCAGGACTTCCATAATCTGACCGAGCAAAATAGGCGACAGGATGCAGACGACGCCAACGAGCACTGCCACAACCACGATCAGCGCGATGAGCGAACCGATGCCACGACCGACGCCGTGATGCTCGAGCCAGTTAGTGATCGGCGACATCACAAAAGCGATGATGGAACCGACAGCGAGAAACTCGATAACAGGCGCCAGGATACCCATAAGGTTAAAGATGACGGCTGCGATG
>CABUWD010000077.1 GCA_902495155.1 uncultured Collinsella sp. | reverse complement strand
CCCGCCCCACCGGCCGTCTGCACCTGGGTCACTACTTTGGCACCCTCAAGGGCCGCGTGGAGCTGCAGAACATGGGCGCCAGGACCAACGTACTCATCGCCGACTACCAGGTCATCACCGACCGCGACACCACCGAGCACATCCAGGACAACGTGTACAACATGGTCATGGACTACCTTGCCTGCGGCATCGACCCCGACAAGACCATGATCTACGCGCACTCCGCCGTGCCCGCCGCCAACCAGCTCATGCTGCCGTTCCTGTCGCTGGTGTCCGAGGCCGAGCTGGCGCGCAACCCCACGGTCAAGGCCGAGATGGAGGCCTCGGGCCACGAGCTTACCGGCCTTCTGCTCACCTACCCGGTGCACCAGGCCTGCGACATCCTGTTCTGCAAGGGCAATGTGGTGCCCGTCGGCCGCGACCAGCTGCCGCACATCGAGCTCACCCGTACCATCGCCCGCCGCTTTAACAACCGCTACGGCAAGGTGTTCCCCGAGGTCGACGCGCTGCTGTCCGAGACCCCGCTGCTGCCCGGCCTTGACGGTCGCAAGATGAGCAAGAGCTACGGCAACGCCATCAATATTTCGATGACCGCCGAGGAAACGGCCAAGCGCATCAAGAAGAGCCAGACCGACTCCGAGCGCATGATCACGTTCGATCCCGAGAACCGCCCCGGCGTGTCCGGCCTGCTTTCGACGGCTGCCATCTGCACCGGTCGCTCCGAGGTCGAGATTGCCGAGGAGATTGGCATGGGCGGCTCCGGCCAGCTCAAGAAGTACGTGACCGAGGCCGTCAACGAGTACTTCGCACCTATCCGCGAGCGTCGCCAGCGCTACGAGAACGATCTGGACTATGTGAAGGACGTCCTGCATGAGGGCAACCGTCGCGCCAACGAGATCGCCGAGCAGACCCTGGCCGAGGTTCAGGACGCCATGGGTATGGTGTACTAGGCCGATCTGCTGGCTTGAGCTTTCGATTGCTTTAGGGCGGGCGCTACGGCGTCCGCCTTTTTTGGAGCCGGACCGCTTCGGCTCCGTCCATCGCACCCCCTCGACAAACAGGAACAGGCCCGCCGGCAGCTAGTTGCCAGCGGGCCTGTTCCCGAAGTACACCGTTGAATCGCACAGAGGGGAGGAATGCGAATCAAACTCAACAGGGCAGGCTTTTTCATCGCCTATTGCCTGCTCCGTTGCTGAAACCAATATAGTTCACCGTGGTTTACTTTCTGACGGCAAAGTACGCCACCACACCTTCTCCATAAGTTAGCTCTGGTAAACCTACAGCGTAAAACCACCACAAAGGGGACAGGCACCTTTGTGGTGGTTTTGGCCACGGCAGAGCTGTTAGAGTCCGGCAGGCCAGCGACAGGCGGCCAAGTCGACGTGCATGGGATCGGTAAACGTCACGCCCTCCCCCATTAAGAGCTCACGCTGGGCATCGGGGCCGCCAAAGGCAAAGCCCTCACAGATACGGCCGTCGGCAAACACCACGCGATGACAGGGAATTTGGCCGGGGCGCGGGTTGCTGTGCAGCGCATAGCCCACATAGCGCGCGCTCCGCGGACGACCGGCAAGCAGCGCCACCTGACCGTAGGTGGCAACCATCCCCTCGGGAATCTGCTCGACCACCTCATACACCCGCTCAAAAAAGCCCTCAGACGCCATCGCATGCTCCTTTCAACCGAAACAAGCATAAACCACCAAAAAGGTGCCTGTCCCCTTTGTGGTGGTTTTGACCGGAAAGCTAGTTGGCGGGGCGGAAGAAAGCTACGGCTACGGCGCCGGGGCCCACGTGGGTGCCGATGGTGGCGCCAATGGTGTGGATGGGCAGCTCGTTCTCGGTGTGTCCAGCCCACAGTGCCGCGCTGTCCTCGATATACTTCTTGAGCACGGCGTCCGAAAGGCCCGTATAGCCCAGCGCCAGCGGCATGGAAAAGTCGACGCCGCCCGCTTTTTCGACCTTCTGGTTGAGCAGGTTACGGCCGTTCTTGGAACCGCGCGCCTTGCCCAGCTGCACGATCAGGCCGTCCTCGGCGGCCACCACGGGCTTAACGTTGAGCAGCGTGCCCACAGCGCCCGCAGCAGCAGACAGGCGACCGCCACGCACCAAGTACTCCAGCGTCTCGAGCAGGCCGATGACGACCACACGGTCGCGCACGGCCTCGCCGGCCGCCGCGATCTGGGCCGCGCTACGGCCCTCGTCCACCAAGCGCAGCGCATACTCGACCAGCACGCGCTCGCCCAGGGTGACGTTGTTGCTATCTACCACGAACACGTCGCCGCCCGGCGCCTCGGCAAGTGCGGTACGGGCACTCTGATTGGTGCCCGAAAGCTTGGCGCCAACGGTAATAATCACTGCCTCGTCGCCGGCCTCACGCGCCTCGGCAATCGCCTGCGAAAACGCGTACGGGTTGACCTGGCCGGTCTTGGGCAGCTCATCGCGCTCCACGAGCATCTCGTAAAAGCGCTGGTGATCGATGTCGACGCCATCCATGTACACATCGGTGCCAAAGGTGACGGACAGCGGCAGAACACGCAGAGCGGGGTGCTCAGCCGGCGACATATCGCTCGCGGAATCGGTAATAATACGAATGGACATAGCGAATCCTTTCTTGCGCGGACCTCGCGCGGGGAATTTTGACAGCAATGCCCCGGCACGGTATACGCGCTCAAACGGGACTATGCAGTTGTTAATTGGAAGCAAATGCCTTGGCGGCCTTAGATCTCACGCAGGGTGTTGAGAATCGTGCGCAGCGACGCATACATCTGCTCGCGCTGCTCCACACCCATAGCCTTACCGGTGGTATCGAGCACCTCGCGAATGATGCGGTCCGCCTCGCTCATGCTCTCGCCGCCCAGAGCGGTCAGGCGCACCGGAGCACGATACTTAACGGCGGCATCGCCCGAATCATCGACCTCGACGTAGCCACCCTCCTCCAGATGCGCGAGCGTACGCGAGACGGCGGCGCGGGTCACGCCTGCCATGCGAGCCAGGTCGGCGCCAGTCAGGCCGTCCTTGCTGCGCTCAAGATAGTACAGGCACATAACGTCGGAGCCCTTGAGACCCAGCCTTGCGCCCTCAGACGTCTTAATGCGCTGGATCTCCTTGTAGAGTCCGCTGATCAGTCCGACAAAGTCCTCGAAACGTGTCTCGTCGCTCTGCTGCATGGGAGACGACCGCCTTTCGCTTGCATAATGCTAACGGGTAAACATCTTAGTCGCATAAGGCGACACCCGTACCCAAATACCCCATTTGTTAACCCATCAACATAAAAACCACCACAAAGGGGACAGGCACCTTTGTGGTGGTTTGGGGCATCAATAGGTTCTAGGCGCCGCTACAGCTCCACGCAAGGATTGTCGCGGGTCACAAGCGTCTTAATGACAACCGTCGCTCCCAGATAGCGCTCAAGCAGCTCGGCTAAGCGATCGATCGCAGCCTGGCAATCCCCCATCCGCTCGGGCTCCACGCACTCAATCGCTAGGAACGCATCGGCCGAATCATCGGACAGCGCCGTGCGAACGCCGTCGCGCCAGTTCCAGCAGCGGCACACAGCGCCCGCATCATCGATGTAGGCGAGCTCGCCGGGCAGCGTCGGATCATCCGTCTCCTCGCCAAGCGGCAAGAACGCATCGCCACCGTCGGTCACCTTCAGGCGAAGGTCCCCCTCGATCGCATGCAGATCCTCGCCTCCCACGGGCAGCGCGTAGGTCAGCGACACCGTGTTGTAAATATCCACCGCGGGCGTAATGTGGCCCACCGGCTTGCCTTTGAGCACGCGTTTGAGCAGGTTCTCGATTGAGCAACGCGCGCCCTTCTT
This sequence comes from uncultured Collinsella sp., assembly GCA_902495155.1. Lineage (GTDB taxonomy): Bacteria > Actinomycetota > Coriobacteriia > Coriobacteriales > Coriobacteriaceae > Collinsella. The sequence continues at coordinate 6,113 of CABUWD010000077.1, read as the reverse complement.
GGTCTTGAACAGACGATAGGCCTCGCGCCATGCCTTGACCGGTGCGTTCTCGCTGATAGTATCGCTGGTCAGATGACGCTCCGCATCGATATTGGCGCGGTCGAGCAACGCCGCAATCGCATCCACGTCCTCTTGAGGAATCTGAGCCGTGGGCTTCATGCCCTCCACGACCACAACACCGACCGCTGCCTGCGGAAACAGCTCCCAGAATGAATCCTCGGCAATAAAGCTCTTCATACGCTCTCCCTTCATTGTGCGCGCCCGAGTGAGGGCGCCTAAACAAAAAGCGCCCTCACAACGGCCACCTTCAAAGTCCTACGGTGCCGTCACAAGAACGCTTGCGCTGTCCCCATCCGGAGAAGGGGACGATATGTCAGGCGTATTGTAACCCGAGTCATCCACACGAGCAAAACCACCACAAAGGTGCCTGTCCCCTTTGTGGTGGATATGGACTCACGGCGAAGCTAGTGGCGGAGTCCCAGCAGGCCGCGGCCGCGATGACGGGCCTCGGCGGACACCTGGGCGTGCGGGCCGGCGGCTTTGACGGACTCGGGCAGGTGCGAGTACTTCTTCTCGAAGTTCTCCTCGAACATCACCGCCAGGTTGTGCGCGGCCTCGTCGTAGCGCGCGGTGCTCTGCCAGTATTGGCGCGGCACCAGGATGCCATCGGGCACGCCGTGGCACGTCGTGGGAATGTCGACGTTAAAGATGTCGTCGTGCACGAACTCGCTGTCCTCAATGGTGCCGTCGAGGGCGCGCGCGACCAGCGAGCGCGTGTAGGCCAGCTCGATGCGATGACCCACGCCGTAGCCGCCGCCGATCCAGCCGGTGTTGACCAGGTACACGCGCGTGCGGCCGTCGGCAATGCGCTCGCCAAGCATCTTGGCGTAAACCATGGGGTCGAGCGGCATAAACGGCTCGCCGAACAGCGAAGAGAACGTGGGCGTGGGCTCGGTGACGCCGACCTCGGTGCCGGGAATCTTAGCCGTAAAGCCCGTCACAAAGTGGTACATGGCGGCGTCGGCCGTCAGGCGTGAGATGGGCGGCAGCACGCCAAAAGCGTCGCAAGTCAGGAACAGCACGACACTCGGAGTGGTGCCCATGCCCTTAGTCCACGCGTTAGGAATGTGCTCCACGGGATAGGCCACGCGCGTGTTGTGCGTGATCGAGATGTCGTCGTAGTTGGGCTTGCGGTTCTCGTCGAGCACCACGTTTTCGCAGATCGCGCCAAAGCGGACAGCGTTGAAGATCTCGGGCTCGTGGACGGCGTCCAGGCCCTCGCATTTGGCGTAGCAGCCGCCCTCGATGTTAAAGATGCCCATGTCGGACCAGCCGTGCTCGTCGTCGCCAATCAGCAGGCGCGTGGGATTGGCCGAAAGCGTGGTCTTGCCGGTGCCGGACAGGCCAAAGAACACGGCGGTCTCGTGCGTGACGGGATCCATGCTGGCCGAGCAGTGCATGGGCAGCACGTCGTCCTCGACGGGCAGCAGATAGTTCATAACGCTGAAGATGGACTTTTTGATCTCGCCGGAGTAGCCGGTACCCGCGACCAAAATCACGCGCTCCTGGAAGTTGATGACCACGGCGGCGCTGGAGTTGAGGCCCTTGATGGCAGGGTCGCATTGGTAGCCCGGCGCGGCGAGCACGCAGAAGTCCGGCTCGCCGGTGCGCGCGATTTCGCGGGCGAGCGGGCGGGCGAGCATCTGCTTAATGAAGAGCGCCTGGCTGGCACGCTCGCAGGCGACGAGCAGGCGGCGCGTGTGGTTGCGGTCGGCGCCGGCCATGCCGCGGGTGACGAACACATCGCGCTCGTTGAGATAGTCGACGATGCCGGCTTTGATGACCTCGTAGCTTTCGACGGACAGCGGGCGGTTGACGGCGCCCCAGGCAATCTTGTCGTGGACATCGGGGGTGTCAACGATAAAGCGGTCGTTGGGCGAACGTCCGGTACGCTCCCCCGTCTCGATCACCAGCGCGCCGTTGGATGCCATGCGGCCTTCGTTGCGGCGGATGGCATGCTCGACGAGCTCGGCTGCCGGCAGGTCAACCAGCAGGCGGGGCTGGTTCTCAGCGGGGTCTTCGACCAGCGTAATGCCAAAATTGGACAGAACTTCTGCAGGGGTAACACCAGGCATGGGGCCTCCTTTAAAAACGCGGCACGTGGACGCGGCGCGCACTTTACTCACGTAAAGCCCGTTGTACCCGATATGCAAAAACGTTTTTGCGGCAAGGGCGGCAAGCCCGCCCAACGGTCAAAAATCGCAGGCAAGCGGCCCAGTCATTGGGGACGTTCTTAAACGACTAGTCATTGGGGACACTCTTGAACAGACAACATTCAAGGAGTGTCCCCGGATGCCGGCACTTAGGGACGTTCCCAAAGTGCCGGCACATAAGGAACGTCCCTAAGTGCCGACTACAGCGGCAGGCCTTGGCCGAGCATGGCTATGGCGCTCATCAGGACCAGCATGCCGGCGGCGTAGGGCAGGACGGCGCCCAGGAGTTCGGCATCCTTACCGCGCACGAGCACGGCGGCAAGACCAATGGCGAGGGTCTGCGGCGAGATCATCTTACCGGCGGCGACGCCCAGGGCGTTCAACGCGACCATCCAGTAGTCGCTCACACCCAGCGCAGTGGCAGCCTGGCTCTGAATGGGGCCAAACAGCATGCCCGAGGACGTGCCCGAGCCGGTCACAAACGCACCAACCGCACCGATCCACGGAGCCAGAATCGGGTACAGCCCACCGGCGACGGCGATGCAGAACGCGCTGATCGAAGAGATCATGCCCGCATAGCCCATCACCTTGGCACAGCCCAGCACCGAAAGCATCGTGATCACCGTCGGCATCATCTGCTTCACAGTCGCGGCCAGCACCTCGCCCATCATGCGTGGCGAAGCACCCTGAATGGCACCGCCGACAAACGCGGCCAGGAAGATCCAAACACCCGGCGTGTTAATCCACGAAAACGTAAGCATACCGGGATTCTCACCGCAATACACCTGCACATGGCTCGCAAACGGTGCGAGCGCAGCATGTACAGCAGGCACCAGATTAGACGTGCCCAGCAGCAACACAAAGATCAGGATGAAGCACGACCAGGCCGAAAGCGCCGACTTAACGGTGAGCTTCTCCCCCGCCTCGATATTCATGTGAAAGCGTGCGTCCAGATGCCCCGACTTCTCGGCACGCATGGCAAGTGCAGCTGTCAGCGCGAGCGAAACGATGGATCCTACGACCACGGCCAGCTCGGGGCCCACAAACATGGCAACGACCAGAGCCGCGCCGACAAACGACACGCCGGAGAGCAACGCCACGCCGGCAACACCGTGCAGACGCTCGCCCACACTCGCGGCATTGCCCTGGTCATCGGCAACACGGCCCGCAACCAGCACAATAAATAGCGGCATCACCACAAAGAACGGTGCGAGCTGCACCAGCTGAACGGTCGCTAGGTGAAGGGAATCCAAACCCACCAGGTCGGCAACGGACACCGTGGGGATGCCGATGGAGCCGTAGGGCGTGGGCACGCCGTTGGCCAGCAGGCAGATGAGCACGGCAGGCACGGCCTCAAAGCCCAGGCCCGCGAGCATGCCGGCGGGAATGGCGACAGCGGTACCGAAGCCGGCCATGCCCTCCATAAAGCCACCGAAGCACCAAGCCACGAGCAGCGCCAGCAGACGGCGGTCGCTGCTGATGGAGGTGATCATGCTGCCGATCACGTCCATGGCACCCGTACGAACGCACAGGTTATACGTGAACACCGCGGCGATGATCACCAGGACGATGGGCCACAGAGCCATCAAAAAACCTTCGAGCGAGGCGGTCGCGATCTGCGCTGCCGGCAGGTGCCACCATGCGAAGGCAAGCAAGCACGAAAGGACAAACGATCCGATAGCGGCCTTCCAAGCTGGCCATTTAAAGCACAGCAGCATCACGACCAGCCAAATAATCGGCACAAGAGCCAGTAAGAATGCGGCGACGTCCATAGGTAGAAGCTCCTTGGTACCGCGTGGGCGGCATCGGGGGTGTCACAAAACTTCAACAGGATACCGCACGTTTACCGACAAATTACAGCCGCCCGCCGAAATTATTGAACAATCCGTTCAAAAACACGAACGAACACCGTCGCGTCTATACTAAAGCGCAGCAATAGAAAGGACTCCGCTTTGAGCATCACGCCCCTCGATAGCATTCGCCGCGCCATCGCCCGCCGCAACGGCGTCTCCAACCCCGCTGCATCGAAAGACGGCGCCGCGAAGGCCCAGGGCGGCCGCATCGAGAACGGCCTGTTCCCCGCCTCCCACACGGCCGAAGAGCTCGCGCGCATCCAGGAGCTGAGCCAGCGCAACGCCGGCGGACCCGATAGCAGCCAAGCCACACGTCGCCGGCGCGAACGCGATCGGGAGCCCGGCCCCGTCCGCCGCATGGTCAACGCTTGGTGGAACCGTCTGCTCGGCGCCGTCTACGGCGGCGGCTTCTCCATGCAGGAAGCGGAATACGAGGAGCACGCCACCAGCCGCGACTATCTTTGGAACACCCTCGGCACCGCCGTATGGGGCCTGGCGTTTCCGTTGCTCACCATCGTGTCTACGCAGCTCGTGGGCGCCGAAGAAGCAGGCAAATTCTCCATCGCCTTTGTCACCGGCACGCTCATCATGATCGCGTGCAACTACGGCGTGCGCAATTTCCAGGTCTCAGACATCGACGAAAAGACGTCCTTTGCCTCCTACCAGCTCAACCGCTGGCTTTGTGGAGCGCTCGCCCTAGGCTGCGGCCTCATGTACAGCAGCGCCCGCGGCTATGATGCGCAGATGGCGACGATCGGCCTGGGCGTCTACCTGTATAAGGTCATCGATGGCATCGCCGACGTGTACGAAGGCCGCCTGCAGCAGGCCGACAAGCTCTACTTGGCTGGAATGAGTCAAACGCTACGCTCCGTCGCCGTCATCGCGGTCTTCAGCGTGGCGCTGTTCCTCACGCGCAGCATGCCCATCGCGGCCATGGTCATGGGTGTCACCGCGATCGCCTCGCTCGTGCTGGTCACCGCGCCGCTTGCCCTGCTCGAGACCGAAAAATCGCGCCGCGTGAGCCTGCGCGAGGTCGGCCACCTGTTTGTCCAGTGCGCCCCACTCTTTGGCGCGCTATTCCTGTTCAATCTTATCGAGAGCATGCCCAAGTTTGTGATGGAAGGAACACTGGCCTACAAATACCAGCTGTACTTTAATGCCCTGTTTTTTCCAGCTCAGGCTATTCTGTTGAGCATTGGATTTGTCTATAAACCGCAGCTCCTGCGCTTGTCGAGCATTTGGGCTAATCCTCGCAAGCGTCGTCGCTTTGACCTGATTATTGTTGCCGTTATGGCGCTGATCGTGGTCATCACCGGCGTGTGCGCCGCATTTATGGCAGGTCCCGGTATTCCCCTCATGAGCTTTATGTACGGTCTCAGCTTTGAGCGCTACCGTACGCTGGCGCTGCTAATGGTCCTCGCCGGCGGCGTCACCGCGGCCATCGACTTTATCTACGCCATCATCACGGTGCTGCGCCACGCTGGAGACGTCACCAAGATCTACCTGATCTGCTTTGCCGTGAGCGTGGTGCTCCCGGTGATTCTGATCAATCTGCTCGGCCTGACGGGCGCCGTCGTGAGCTACCTAGCCATCATGGCCCTACTGCTGGTACTGTTGATTATCGAGTACCGCCGCATCCGCCAACGCATCGAGAGAGACCGGAATCCGTACGGCGCCTAATTGCAGCGTGGAGCAGCTAATTACTCGCCAGGAAGAATGTTTGCGTAGAACTCCGCCCCATCATCGAGCCGCAGGATGCCCACGCGACCGAACTCGGAGCCGGTGGCGGCAGCGCAGTCGATATCGATGCGATCGGGCACGCCGGCAGTGTCCTCGCCGCCCAAGCGCACGATCTGCCCGCGTCCCGATTCCTCATCGAGCCCCGCCAGACCACCGACCTCGCAATAGCGCCCAAGCGATACCGTGGGCGTGTGACCGCTCACCACGACCGGGCCCTTGCCCTCGGCAGAAAGCAGCCCGGTCGGCACATCCCAATAGCCGTGACGAATCCATAGCTGTGCATCGGACGACTGCACCGCGAGCATCT
>CABUWD010000076.1 GCA_902495155.1 uncultured Collinsella sp. | reverse complement strand
TGGAAGACGCTCGAGACCGACTTTAACCTGTGGAAGTCGTTTGTCGAGGCTGCTGCCAAGGTTAAACAGGCACGCTAGCTCGCGAATCACACAGGCTTAAACCTTCCATGCCAGGGGGGGGCGGACACCAGCAACGGTGCCCGCCCCCCTGTATTTGGTATGCTCGGTATGATCATCCCTCACAAGCAATCAAAGAAATCTCGACCGCAATCGGTCGACGGTAAAGCAAATAGCAAAAACACTTGCTACGTTTATGAGGCAGTCAATTAGAATCGAAATGCATTGACTATTCCCCAACGGGGTCACGCCACAAATCCACATGAGCATCGAGGCTGGAAGCGGAAGCATGGGAATGGCCCCGAGCTGTATGTAGATCGCTACGACGTTGACAAGCAGCAGCATGCCAATAGGACCGAAGCCGGACCCAAAATAGGAAACAGCGATCACGCAAGAGACCACGTATGCAAGGCAGACGACACTCGCCAGAAGAAGTCGATAGCAAAATACATGCAGGTTGAAATACTGCCGAGCATCCAAAACGATTACGCAGTTAAGACAGTACAAAACGACACTCGACAGGATAAACGCGCCCAAAAGGGCAAAAGAAGACAGCACCACTCGCGCAACGATAGCGCACACACGCTTCCCACCCCGAGCCTCCGACAACCCCCACGGTTCCTCAATAAAGCCCGAACTGACAAAGCGCGGCACAATACAAGCCGCGATGAACGGAAAGAACAATGCATGAGCCAACGGGGCTACGTTGAACAGCAGACCGCGAAAAACCTCTGCATTACCAAATAGAAGGACATCCTCTGCCGATAGCCGAAGCGTCGGGTCTGGGAAAAAGCCCAAGAAACTATTCTCACGGAGGCTACAGAACCACATCGGGAAAGAATTAAGCTGCAATACCACCATGCACGCATAAATTACCAGGATTAAGGCGTACGCCCATTTGCTCGCATGCTTCCATTCTGACTGGAGAAGTCTTTTAATCTGACGAGCCATTGAACACACCCCCAGCGCGAAAGCTCACGAGAGCGTAAATTAATACCGATAGACAGCTGGCTGCCACGCCATATCCCAGAAGCGTCAGCTGCCCCATATCGCTATACCCAAGAGCACTTCCGACTCCAAGATACGGCCCCGGAAGAAGGAAAATCCATCGCAAGGACGGTATGGGCGCCTGAAGGTAAGTTCCGTAGAGCGTCAAGCTCATGACAAATCCGATTATTATCACAGCCCCGCTAAATACAGCGCTGCTTGTAATCCGATAGATGGTTACCGTCTCCAACGCAACCGATATCACCAATACGGCGTTGATTATCATTGCGGGCAAAAATGCAGCCAGCATGCTATGCGCATAGTTTTGCCCTCCACGTGTTATCGCTATTGCAAAAAGAAGAAGGCAAAGCGCACTATATGCTGCGCCAATTATTAAAGCAGACGAAAGCACATGTGCTAGGACCCCATTAAAGCGGGTAAGACCTCTTGCTGAAGAAATTCGGTGTCCCTCTTCATAGCCACGCTCCTGTAAAATCGCCAGGCAAACGATGAGCGGAACGAACAGAGACGTGCCGGCAAAAGCACTGCGCACAAGGGACTCATCGGGTGCAGAAGGATCGATTACATTCCAGCAGAAACCAATATCCTCCCCAAAAACGCTATTGCCAAAGGCGAGCAACGTTGTTCCGTTTTTTAGAAAGACACCGAAGAGAAGGCCGAACGCCAGAATAAGCGCAAGACCAAACTTCGCCGGAAACATCCTGTGCAAACGCATCATATCTGCCTTTATGGGATGGATCGCCCGCTTCATAGCGAGACCGCCTTCATCAAGCGCCTGTAATACTCTTTTAGGGACGACGCCTCATCCCTTATGACGTCCATCGATTCCTTTTTCAGCAGTTCGCCGTCATGAATAAACACGCAACTTGTTGCAACTGATGTCAACTCATCCAAATCATGGCTAGAGATGAGCATGGTCTTACCCTGTTCTCGATTCAATCGACCGATAAGGGCCCATATACTCTCGATGCCCAGCGGGTCCAAACCGTTTGCTGGCTCATCAAAAATAAGCAGGTCAGTGTCACCCAACAAAGCCGTAGCTATATCCAGCCGCCGTTTCATTCCCAGAGAAAAACTGCTTACGCTCTTTTTCTCTTCGACGTCCAGTCCAACTAGACTCAAAACGCGAGGAACCTCACGTTTCTCATCAAGCCCCCATTCCGCACATCGGATCCGAAGATTCTCAACCGCACTGAGGGACTGGTATGCTCCGCTGGAATCTGGCACATAGCCGACACGCGTCCGCATCAGGCTAAGCTCTCTCTTTGATTTGCCTCCAAAGAGCTCCACGCTCCCCGACGATGGCTCGCAGAGGCCCAAGACGATTTTAATAAGCGTGCTTTTGCCCGCACCGTTTGCACCGACAAGGGCACAGAGCTCAGACTGATGCACCTCGAAGGAGACGTCATGCAAAACGCGCCGTTTCCCGTAGCGCTTTGACACCTTTGACAGCTTTATCGCTGATGCGTTCATTGGACCCCCGTTCTGCTTGATAGAAAAACCGCTCATATCGTTCCTTCTTTCCTTTATCGTTTTCCATGGTTGTTATTGTTTTTCGATAACTCATATTTGTCAAGATAATCTAAAAGAAGGGACCCGTGTTAGACACGGGTCCCTTCATGCTGATACTTCGTTTTAGTTGTTTGCCTTAAGCTACTCGTCACTCAAATCGACAGCGAAGACTGATGTCGGAAGCGATACCTCATCGCCTCCGCCGTCCCGCATCTGTCTCACGACATTTTTTGCACGCTCAACAATAAGCTCCTCAAGCTCTTTCTCACTCACCCGCCGAATAATATCTCCCGGTTGACAGTCAAGTTCATCGCAAATATCGAGAAGCGTCTTAAGGCGAATAGCTTTAATTTTTCCGTTTCTTAGCTTAGAAATATTAGCCGGAGTATGCCCCGTGGCACGAATCAGATCAGCACTGGTCTTTCCGGTCTTAAGTAGCTGCGTCTCAAGCTCGATGATGAGATAGCTCATGTTTCCTCCTACACAAGCTCGTCAGACTGCTCTTGGAGCAGCGAGGCATAACTCCAGATCACCGAGATACACAGACAGACAGCCGCGCCGATAAGCGACCCCGCATCAAAGGCAACGCCTTGGCAAAACGCGATAACGAAGGAATGAGGCACGACGTAAAGCTCCAACCCACCAATGGTAAGATTGACCGATCCGTAGGCACCAATAAGCGAAACCGCGGCGTTAACAGCAAAGGCAAGCGCAAGAACACGGATAAGCCGCACATGCGTCTTGGTAAAGGGCGAGACGCCTCGCGAGATGTTACGGCTGATCCCACACAGAACGACAAGCGAAATACCCACGACGAATGCCAGGCACAGTCCGCTTGGGATAACGATGCACCCGCCATTGAGAAGCGTCGCAACGCCGAAAGAATCGACAGAAGCAACGTTTGCAACCGCATACCAGATCACGTAAACAACCAACGCGGCAAAAGCGACGAGCATCCCTGCAAAAACGGCTGCCATGCAAAAGCCAAGCTTCCTGATATTTTCGCCCGCCTTGGCCATACGCTGAACGCTGTTAGACATACACTCACCCTCATTGACTCTATCGTTATTCGAACAGTTTATCGAACAACGATATTGATTGCATGCGGAAAGCCCCGCCAGTGCGCATAGCCCATTCACTAATCAGAAGGGGTGAGAGTGGATTTTTGGACACGTATCGAACGAGAGTGGAAATCTCCCACTTCGAGGCCACCACCGGGCCTAAAACGGGAGATTATCCACTCTCATAGTCATCAAGGCTCGCAAGCTCTTATTCAGCCGCCTCGCGCAGGGCCGACATCGTAGCCGCATATTGCTGCTGCAACGCATGCATCCCCTCGCGGGCGCCGTCAACGGCATCGGCGCCGCGCAGTGCTTCGGTCACCACGACCGCCGGCTCGTACAGATTATCGAATCCCAGGTTCTGGCTCACGCCCTTGAGCGTGTGCGCTGCCATAAACGCACCTTCGGCGTCTCCCGCCGCCATGGCGGCCTCCAGCTTGTCCATGCTCTCGTCATCCAAAAACTTGAGGGCAAAGCGGGCAAGCATTTCCCCGCCCATCAGCCGAGCGCACGCGTCATCATAATTAGCGCCGATCTTCTCATACGCCTCACGCATGGAAATCATGGATTAAAACTCCTTTGGTCAAACTAAATCGTGGGAAACGCAACGACGTCGGCGGGGCGTGCCAACGTCTCGGCAATACGGTCTTGCACCTCGAGCAGGCAGTCGAGCAACAGCGGGTTAAAGGTGCCGCACTTACCGTCCAGGATCATCTGGATCGCCTCCTTGTGCGGGATAGCGTCCTTGTACACGCGCACGCTCGTCAGCGCATCATACACGTCGGCCACCGAGACCACCTGCGCGGCAATAGGGATCTCGTCGCCCTTAAGGCCATCGGGATAGCCCTTGCCGTCCCAGCGCTCGTGATGCCAACGCGCAATCTGGTATGCATATTCCATAAGCGCATTGCCGACGTGATGGCGGCCCAGCTCAAGCAACATGTCGGCGCCGATCGTGGTATGCGTCTTCATAATCTCGAACTCCTCGGGCGTAAGGCGCCCGGGTTTGTTGAGAATCGCATCGTCAATCGACATCTTGCCGATATCGTGCAGCGCCGAAGCCAGGGCAATCGTAGAGCGTTCCTCATTGTCAAGGGAGATGGTGTCGCTACGCTGAACCAGACAGCCAAGCAGCAGCTCGGTCAGCTTCTCGATGTTCGTAACATGCCTGCCGCTCTCGCCGTTGCGAAGCTCCATAACACCGGCCATGATGTCGATGAGCATGCGACTGTTCTTGACGCGCTCGTTGTACTGCTGGGACAGCAGGCTCGTCAGGCGGCGCTGCTTGGCGTATAGGCGGATGGTGTTGCTTACACGGCGGCGCACGACACGGGAGTCAAACGGACGATTGATATAATCCGAGGCGCCCAGCTCGTACGCGCGCAGAACCATATCATCGGAATCTTCGCTCGAAATCATGATGAAAGGCAGATTGTCGATACCCGATCGGCGCGACAGATCGGCCAGCACCTCAAAGCCGCTTATGCCCGGCATGACAATATCCAGCAGCACGAGCGACAACTCATCGCCATAGCGGTCGACCATGTCGAGCGCCGCACGACCGTTATCGGCCTCGAGGATGCAATACTCGTCCTTGAGCATCTCGTTGAGAATGGCTCGGTTCATGTCGGAGTCATCGACAATAAGCACCAAAGGCTTTTCGCTTTGGAAGGCTTCGATGGAATCGGCATCGGTCACGACCGTACCGGCTTTTGCCTTAGCGCGGCTCAATAACTGGACAGCGCGGCCAACGCCCTCATCGACCGTCTCGCCATGAATGCGAACGCCACCAACACATGCCGTCAAGCTCACGTACTCATGGCCCGGAACAATCGTGGCATGAACGGCATCGGACACCTGATGCAGACGACGGGTGAAGTCATCGGAGGGAATATTGGGCATGACGACCACAAACTTGTCGCAGCCATAGCGTACGAGCTCGTCAGTCGAACGAATTCCGCTGCGTATGGCTGTCGCCACAGCACCAAGCGCAAGGTCGCCGGCATGACGGCCACACGTATCGTTGAAGACCCTAAAATCATCAAGGTCGATCACCGCAACGCCGGCATTCATGCGGGCGTTGCGGAGCTTTTCCTCGTAATATCGGCGATTGCGCACACTCGTCAGCACGTCGGTGTAGACAAGGTCCTCTTCTGCAGCCTCTTGCTCATCGATCGGACGCACCATCAGCAGGACGTGAGGCTCGCCCTCGACTTTCAGAGGGCGCAGGCGAGCGCGGTACTCGGTACCATCATTGAGCAGCTGCTCCGATACATCATCGGAACCTGCCAGGGCCTCAAGACTCGACTGACGCAGACAAGGGCAGCAATCGCCGGCGAGCAGGCAGTTAGGCTCGCTCTTAATCTGATCGGCCGACAGCAAACGCACCACGGGGTAGGTCTTCGCGACGCGGGCGACCTCGGCGGCAGCCTCCTCGTCGGTTAGATTGACCTCGTGATTATTGAGCATATGGGGCCCCTTCTATCGTTACGCACGGCAACGGTGCATATCAATTGGTACAAGGGTAACATCTAACAGCTGAAGGCAAACGCGCGATTATCGTTACATTTTTATGACCTGGCAAGCGGCGATAATGGAGCCGCGGGCGCGCGGTTATGGGCGCATTCGTTAACAATGACGAAACGCTAACAGCCCCTCTCCCCGCAGGTCATCGGATGTGCTAACGCTCCAAGACATCGCGAACGGCGTTTGCCGCCGTAACGGGGCGATCGCGCAGACCGTTATGCGCGCCCGGGATCGTCACAAGGGGGCAATCGAGATATTCGGCAGCCGCTCGCGTGCCAGCCTCGCGGGGTGTATCGACCGAAAGCTCGCCCAAAAACACGGCCGACACTGCCTTTGACGCGCGGGCGCGCTCCCAGTCGGGAGCATATGTCATATTTGTTCCGTATTCATTGGCCATAAAGCAACGACCATTGCGTAGGGCATGCTTGGCTTCTGCCTCGGTCGTCCCAGGAGCCTCGGGGTCCAAGTCGCCGAGGGCTCCCAAGAAAAGCCGGAGCGCCCTTGAAACCTTTCCAGCCGCAATCATATCGAGCAAAACCGGAGCTGCGCCCATACCGACGCCTTCGGCCGACACAGCCGGCTCATGCAGAATCGCACGGGCGACGAGATGGGGTTCGGTGCGAAGAAGCTCCAGCGCCACCAACGTACCGGCGCTATGCGCAAGCACATTTGCCGGAGCGCCAACGTGTTCGATCACGGCTTGCAGGTCGGCGGCCTGAGCGGCAAGATCATAGCTGTCGTCTGCCGCATCGCTGCTGCCACCGCAGCCGCGGCGGTCGTAGGCAATTACGCGGTAGTTGCGACTGAGCTCACAAGCGATACCGTCGAAAAATGTGCCATCGACGCACGCACCGTGCACGCAAACCAAGGCAGGAGCATCAGACGACACATCCGGACCGGCATATTCGCGACAGGCAATCGTGGTGCCCGCATTCTCGACCGTAAAATCCATGTTGTGCCCCCATCATCAATGCTCATCCAGTTGCACGTCGGTGCGGTTGGATGGACCCGCATTGCCTTACGCCTTGTTAACAGATTAACTGTACCCGACCCGAGGCTTTTCATGGCACGGCATAATGAGCGACGTGAAAAAACGAAACTTGTAAAGCAAGAGCCCGCACCCTGCTTTGGAGCCGATGCTATGCTTAGGCACAATTGTCTTGAGGAGCATATGCCTATGTCTACGTTTTTGAATGCCAGCCCCATCTTTGGGCCCGTTCGCAGCCGTCGCCTTGGTCTCTCGCTCGGCGTCAACATGATGCCGGCCAGCGGCAAAATCTGCACGTTCGACTGCATTTACTGCGAAAACGGCCTCAACGCCGAACGCCCCTGCCACGAGCCGTACAACACGGCTGCCGTGGTACTCGACGCGCTCGAGGCAAAGCTGCGCGAGATGGCAGCCGAGGGCGAGCTCCCCGATGTGATCACCTTCGCAGGCAACGGCGAGCCCACCGCCGCACCGGAGTTTCCGCAGGCCATCGCCGGCGCCGTCGCGCTGCGCGACGAGCTTGCCCCAAACTCCAAGATCGCCGTGCTTTCCAACGGCACGCGCGCCGACCGCCCCGAGGTGCACGATGCGCTCATGATGGTCGACGACAACATTCTTAAGCTCGATACCGTCGACCCGGCATTTATCCAGCTGCTCGACCAGCCCGTTGGCCCCTACGACGTCGAGCACCAGATCGAGACGTTCGCAAGCTTTGACGGTCACGTTATTATCCAGACGATCTTTTTGAACGGCGAGTATCAGGGCAAGCTCATCGACAACACCGGCGAGGAGTACGTCGCCCCCTGGCTCGCGGCGCTCGAGCGCATTCGTCCGCAGGAGGCGACCATCTACACGGTGGCTCGCGAGACACCGGTCGCCGGCCTTGCCAAAGCGGCGCCCGAGGTGCTCGACGCCATTGCCGCACGCGTTCAAGCCCTCGGCATTCCCTGCCAGGTGAGTTACTAGCAAAACCACGTAGCAGCTAGTGCCCGCCATCCCGCTCCATCAGTTGCGGTGATATAGTTACTATTTATGCTGTTAAACCGCTTAAATTGGAACTATATCACCGCAACTTTAATGGACGCGTGGGTGGGCTATACTAGCTGCGAATGAAAGGAAGTTAGCCATGTTTGACAATGGACCCGTGCCTGGCCGCAACGACGCTTGCTGGTGCGGCAGCGGCAAAAAATATAAGAAATGCCATAGCGCCTTTGATGAGCGCCTCGAGCGCCTGTGGGAAGAGGGCTGGGAGGTCCTGCCCCGCACGCTCTACAAGACGCCCACCGATATCGAGGGCATCAAGCGCTCGGCCGCTATCAACGTGGGCGTGCTCGATTACGTAGGCGAACACATCGCCGCGGGCATGACCACCAACCAGATTGACCAGATGATCTACGACTACACCGTTGAGCACGGCGGCACGCCGGCCGACCTCAACTATGAGGGCTACCCCAAGAGCGTTTGTACCTCGATCAACGACGTGGTCTGTCACGGTATCCCCTGCGATACGGACGTGCTGCACGAGGGCGATATCATCAACGTCGACTGCTCCACGATTCTTGACGGCTACTTTAGCGACTCGAGCCGCATGTTCTGCATCGGCGAGGTCTCGGCCGAGCGCCAACGCCTGGTCGACGTCACTCGCGCCAGCGTGGAGGCGGGTCTGGCTGCCGTCAAACCATGGCTGCCGCTGTCCGTGATGGCCGAGGCCGTGCAAAAGACAGTCGAGGACGCCGGTTTTAGCGTGGTGCGCGAGTACGGCGGACACGGCATCGGTAAGGAGTTCCACGAGGACCCGTTTGTGGGCTTTACCACCGAGGCGCCCGATGTGGACACCATCATGGCCCCGGGCATGGTCTTTACCATCGAGCCCATGGTCAACGCCGGAGCGCCCGACATTAAGATCAGCAAGGGCGACGGCTGGTGCGTGCGCACCAAGGATGGCAGTGATTCGGCCCAGTGCGAGGTACAGCTCGTGGTGACCGAGGATGGCTACGAGCTGCTGAGCTGGTAGCCGTAGATGCGCCGGATGCTGACGGGCACCCTCGTCTTGCATCCGGCGTTTTATTTGAACGTTTTGCCTGATACAACCTGCCAAAACAAACCTGTCCCTTTTTGGCAGGTTGGACGGAGAGGACTGCTTGTGAACATCCTGGTTTTGCTGCCCGTCAACGACCGCCATTGCGCAATTCTTGAGTCGAGTGCTCCGGGCGAGGACTTTATCTACACGAGCGCCGACGCCGCCACACGTGAACAGGTCGCCGATGCCGACGTGATCCTGGGCAACATCGACCCTGACATGCTCACGGCATGCGAGCATCTCCAGCTGTTGCAATTGCAGACCGCCGGCTGTGACGATTACTTGGCCGCCGGCACCGTGCCGGCTGAAGTCAAGCTGTCTTGCTCGATCGGCGCCTACGGTCAAGCCGTAAGCGAGCACATGTTTGCCATGGTCCTTTCCATGATGAAGCGCCTGCCCGGCTACCAGGACCTGCAGCGCGAGCATCGCTGGGAGGACTTGGGGCCGGTCACCTCGCTCAAAAACGCCAATGTGCCGGTGCTGGGCGCGGGCGATATCGGCGGCCACTTCGCCACGCTCTGCCGCGGCATGGGCGCGCACGTCCGCGGCATCAAGCGCCATCCGCTCGTCTACCCCATTGTGTTTGAGGACATGGACGGCATGGACGCCCTGCCCGAGCGCCTGGCTGAGGCCGACGTCGTCGCATCCTTTATGCCCAGCACACCCAAGACCCGCGGCCTGGCGAACGCCGAGTTCTTCGCCGCGATGAAACCGGGCGCCTTCTTTGCCAACGGCGGCCGCGGCGACCTTGTGGTCGCCGACGACTTGGTTGCC
>CABUWD010000075.1 GCA_902495155.1 uncultured Collinsella sp. | reverse complement strand
TCTGGTGAGCTGCGCCTTTCGAACTATCTGCTGTGGCAGGTGGCTTATTCCGAGTTCTACGTCACCGATACCTATTGGCCCGACTTTGATCGTTGGGGCCTTGTCGACGCCATTTTGGCCTATCAGGGCCGTGACCGTAGGTTTGGTGGACTGAGCAAGACCGAGGAGGCTTAATCGTGTCCGATCGTCCCAAGGCATCTGCTCCCAAGACGCCTGCGCGCAAAGCTGCCACTGCGGGAACGCCTGCAGTGAAGAGCGGCACCGGTTCGTGGCTGGCGGGCTTTATTACCCGTGCCGCCGCCGGTATCGTCTACGCCGTTGTCTTTATCCTGTGCCTGGTTTTGGGTATCGTGCCCACGGCCATCTTTGTTTCCGTCATGAGCGGTCTGTGCTGCTATGAGTTTTTCCGTATGACAAGGCTCGATGGCAAGATGGCTAACGAGCGCATGGGTATCGCTGCCGCCGTGCTCTTTCCGCTGTCGGCGTTGGGCGATTCGATGTTGCTGAATGCCCTGCTTTTTGCCCTGATGCTCGCTGTGGGCATTTGGTATGTCTGGTCGCCGCGTACCCGTATATCCGATGTTGCCGTGACACTCATGGGTCCCATCTACACCGGTTTTATGCTGTCGGCTATCGTGCTGCTGCGCGATGCCGTGCCCGGTTTTGCCGGCGCCCTGCTTTCGGTGGGTGTTTGCGCGTCTCTCTGGGTCTCCGATTCGTTTGCCTATATCGTGGGTAGCCGTATCGGCAAACACAAGATGGTTCCCAAGATCTCTCCCAAAAAGAGCTGGGAGGGGTTTGTTGGCGGCATCCTGGGCTCGGTTTTGATTTGGCTCATTCTGTGGGCGACGCACTTCTACAAGCTCAGCCTGCCCTATGCGCTGCTGTGCGGCGTGGTCGTGTCCATTCTGGGCGTTATCGGCGACCTTATCGAGTCGCGCATCAAGCGCGGTGTGGGCGTCAAAGATTCCGGCAACCTTATCCCGGGCCACGGCGGCATGCTCGATCGTAGCGATTCGCTTATCTTCGGCTGCATCACCGCGCAGCTGATGCTGATGATCGGAGGCGTGCTGTAATGTCATTCCAGACGACGTATGGCCCCGATGGACGCCTCCGTGTTGCCATCCTGGGTTGTACGGGCTCCATCGGCACCCAGGCGCTCGATGTGTGCCGCCAGCATGCCGATCGCCTGCAGGTGACGGCGCTGTCCGTTAACTCCAGTACCTCCGAGCTTGTTGCCGCTGCCCGCGAGTTCTCGGTTCCGGCGGTTGCCGTGGCCGATGTCGCTCATGGCGATGACGCCGTGCTGCAGGAGTTGCCCGAGGGAACGAAGCTCGGCGTTGGCGCGCAGGCGGTTTGCGAGCTCGCGCGTCGCGACGATGTCGACTGCGTACTCGTCGCTATTGTGGGTGCCGCCGGTCTCGAGGCGAGCCATGCGGCCTTGACCTCGAATAAGCGTCTTGCCCTTGCCAACAAGGAGTCCCTCGTCGTCGGTGGCGACTTGCTTATGCCGTTGGCGCAACCGGGCCAGCTTATTCCAGTCGACTCTGAGCACTCCGCCATCTACCAGTGCTATCTGGGGGAGAACCCGCGCGAGGCTCATTGTATTTGGCTCACCTGCTCGGGCGGTCCGTTCTTTGGCCGCACGCGCGACGAGCTAGATCGCGTGACGCGTGCCGATGCCCTCGCACATCCCACGTGGGCCATGGGTGCTAAGATCACCATCGACTCCGCCACCCTCATGAATAAGGGCCTGGAGCGCATTGAGGCCATGCATCTGTTTAACTGCGACCTCGATTTCATTAACGTGGTCGTGCAGCGTCAGTCCAAGATTCACTCTATGGTCGAGTTTGCCGACGGCTCCGTGATGGCGCATCTCGGTGCTTCCGACATGCGTATTCCCATCCAGTTCGCGTTCTCGTATCCCGAGCGTTGGGATACCCCGGCGCCTCGTATCGATTTCCGCGAGCTGGGGCAGCTCACGTTTGATGCTGCCGACATGGATACCTTCCGCTGTCTGGCACTGGCCGAGCGTGCCGGCAAGACGGGTGGCACCATGCCGTGCGTGCTCAATGCCGCCAACGAGGTCGCCGTCGATGCCTTCCTGCACGATGGCTGCAGCTTTACCGATATCGATCGCATTGTGGAATCCTGCATGGATGCCCACGATATGCAGGCGGTCGATTCGTTTGAGCAGCTTCGCGACATCGATGCGTGGGCGCGTGAAAAGGCTGCGCAGGTACTCGCCGCAACCCGTTCCTAACCCATAAGGATTGCTTTTTCGTTTTATGGATACTGTTCTGAGCGTTCTCTCATCGGTCTTTTGGGGCCTGCTGATGCTTTCCGTCCTCGTGTTTTTGCACGAGGGCGGCCACTTTTTGGCGGCGCGTGCCTGCGGCGTCCGTGTGACCGAGTTCTTTTTGGGCCTGCCGTGCCGCTTTGACATCCATTACACGTCGCGTCGCATTGGAACCAAGTTTGGCGTGACCCCGCTGCTGCTGGGTGGCTACGCTGCCATCTGCGGTATGGATCCGACCGATGTCTCCTGCGCCGATCGCGTGCTCGCGGCTATCTACCGTCATGGTCGCGTGACCGTGGCCGACCTTGCTGTCGAGCTCGAGCTTTCCGAGGAGGATGTGCTCGAGGCTTGTGCTCTGTTGCTGGGCTGGGGCTCCATCGCTCCCTGGTATGAGGAAGGGGAGAAACCCTCGCCGAGCTACTATCCCACCAAGTATCAGACGCTGCCGCGAGACGCGGCGGGTTACACCACCTTTGACGGCCGCCGGTTCGATCGAGAGCATGCGACTGCCGAGGGCGATGTGTGGGAGCTGCCGTGCGGCGAGGCTGATTTCTTGGCGCAAGAGCGCTCGCACACTTATCTTGGCCAGGGCTTTCTCAAGCGCGCCTTTATGCTGCTCGCGGGCATTCTCGTCAATATCCTGACGGGTTTTTTGCTGCTTATGAGCATCTATTCCATTGCGGGCGTCACCGTGCCGATCGATACCAACGTGATCGGTCAGGTTGACGAGGGGTCTATTGCCGCCAAGGCGGGTATCGAGGCTGGTGATGCGATCCTTTCGGTTGACGGTGTATCGTGCTCCACATGGATGAACGTTTACGATGCCATCGGCAAGGCCGCCGGTAAGGACGATATCGCCATCGAGTACGAGCGTGACGGCAAGCAGCATTCGACCACGGTTGCGCTCAAAGAGGACGAGCGCCTAGGTGTGTATGCCTCTACGCAGGTAGTCCGTTTGGACCCCATCACCTCGGCGCGTCTGTCATTCTCCTATGTTGTGCAGACCGCGGAGGGCGTGATGCGCCTGCTCCAGCCGCAGCATACGATGGAGATTCTCGATCAGTCTTCTTCGATCGTGGGTATTAGCGTTATGTCCTCACAGGCTGCTGCTGCCGGTCCTGCCACATTCCTTTCGTTTGCCGCCCTCATTTCGTTCTCGCTTGGCTTTATGAACCTGCTGCCCATCCCACCACTCGATGGCGGCAAGCTGGTCATCGAGATCATTCAAAAGATTGTGGGCCGCGAGCTTCCGCTCAAGGTCCAGACGATTGTGAGCTATGTGGGCATCGCGCTCTTTGTGCTGCTGTTTGTCTATATGCTTCGTTCCGACATCCTTCGATTTATTCTGTAGGGGAGTGTTTGGATTGTCTTTATCCCATCCTTTGCCTCGCGATTTGACGCGCCCCGTGCATGTGGGCGGTGTGCAGATCGGTGGCGGTGCGCCGGTGGTGGTCCAATCCATGACCTGCACCGATACCGCTGATGCCAAGGCAACACTTGCGCAAGTGCGCGCGTTGGCGCAGGCTGGCTGCGATATCGTGCGTGTGAGCGTGCCCACTGAGGCCGCGCTTGAGGGTTTCCGCACCATCTGTGCCGAGTCTCCGGTGCCAATCGTTGCCGATATCCACTTTAACCACAAGCTGGCCATTGGCGCTGTAGAGGCCGGTGCCGCCAAGCTCCGCATCAATCCCGGTAATATCGGCGATTGGGCCAAGGTCGATGCTGTCATCGATGCCGCGGGTGCTGCGGGCTGCGCAATTCGCATCGGTGTCAACGCTGGTTCGCTTGAGCAGGATATCGCCGAGCGCGAAGACCTCACGCAGCCCGAAAAGCTCGTGATGTCGAGCGAGCGCTTCGTCAAGCACTTTGAGGACCGCGGCTTTACGAACATTGTGCTTTCGGCCAAGGCCCATAGCGTGCAAACGACGCTCGATACCTATCGAGCCCTGTCGCGTGAGATTCCCCACGTTCCGCTTCACCTGGGCGTGACGGAGGCGGGGACCAAGCTCCAGGGCACCATCAAGAGCTCTGTAGGCTTGGGTATCTTGCTTTCCGAAGGCATTGGCGACACCATGCGTGTGTCGCTCACAGCCGATCCGGTTGAGGAGCCGCCGGTTGCCTGGGGTATTCTGCAGTCGTTGGGCCTGCGTCGCCGTGGCCCCGAGATTGTCTCGTGCCCCACGTGCGCCCGCTGCCAGGTTAACCTTATTCCCATTGCCGAGGAAGTAACCGAGCGGCTTAAGAACTATACCGCGCCGCTTTCGATTGCCGTTATGGGATGTGCCGTTAATGGCCCCGGCGAGGCTTCTGATGCCGACCTGGGCGTTGCTTGCGGACGTGGTCAGGCCTTGCTCTTTTCGCATGGCCAGATCATTGGTAAAGTAGCTGAGGACCAAATTGTCGACGCGCTTATGGCAGAGGTCGACAAGCTTATTGAGGAGAAATAAATGACCCGAGCAATGTATATGTCTAAGCTCTATGCGCCGACGCTTAAAGAGGATCCGGCGGACGCTGAGCTCGCCAGTCACCGCCTGCTGCTCCGTGCCGGCATGATCCGCAAGGAGGCCGCCGGCCTGTATTCCTACCTGCCGCTTGCCTGGCGTTCGATCCGTAAGATCGAGAACATCGTGCGCGACGAGATGGACGCTGCCGACGCCCAGGAGCTTATGATGCCTATCATGGTCGACGCCGAGTTGTGGCGCGAGTCCGGCCGCATCGACGCCTATGGCAAGGAGCTTGTGCGCTTTGACGACCGTCATGGTCGCGAGTTCGTCTTGGGCCCCACGCACGAGGAGACCGTCACGGCCCTGGTGCGCAACGAGCTACGCTCCTATAAGCAGCTGCCCGTCAACCTGTATCACATTCAGGACAAGTTCCGCGACGAGTTCCGTCCCCGCTTTGGCCTGATGCGCGGCCGCGAGTTCATCATGAAGGACGCCTACAGCTTCTCCGCCACGCAGGAGAGCCTGCAGGAGGAGTACGACAAGATGAAGCAGGCGTACGCCAATATCTGCGAGCGCTGCTACATCAAGGCTCTGCCCGTCGTCGCCGATTCTGGCGAGATCGGTGGCGATACCTCCGTCGAGTACATGGCTTTGGCTGACGCCGGCGAGGCTTCGCTCGTCTACTGCGACGATTGCGGCTTCGCTGCCGATGACGAGGCTGCAAGCACCAAGGTCGTCGTGACCGAGGGTCCTGGTGACGGTACGCTCACCAAGGTTGAGACTCCGGGCATGGGCACCATTGAGGCTGTTGCTAAGTTCTTTGGGTTCCCCGAGAACGGCACGCGCAAGTCGCTGGCACTCATCGACGCCGAGGGCAAGCCGGTCGTGGCCATTGTTCCGGGCGATCACGAGCTCAACGATTGCAAGGCCGAGCACGTCTTTGGCAAGGGCTATCGCATGATGACCGACGAGGAGCTTCAGGCGAACGGTCTGCACAAGGGCTTTATCGGACCGGTTAACCTGCCCGATGGCATTCGTCTGGTCTGCGACGAGAGCCTGCGCGAGTCCAAACAGTGGGCCTGCGGTGCCAACGAGGTCGATTATCACTTTACCGGTGCCTGCCCCGAGCGCGACTTTACCGTCGATGAGTGGGCCGATCTGGTCACCGTTGTCGCCGGCGACCCCTGCCCGCACTGCGGCAAGCCGCTCTCCGCTGCCCGCGGCATCGAGGTCTCTCAGGTCTTCCAGCTGGGCACCAAGTACTCCGAGGCCATGGGTGCCACCTTTATGGATGAGGACGGCAAGGAGAAGCCGCTCATCATGGGTTGCTACGGCGTGGGCGTGTCCCGCTCGCTTGCTGCCGTCGTGGAGCAGCACAACGACGAGCACGGTATCGTCTGGCCGGTCTCCGTTGCCCCGTACGAGGTCGCGGTGATTCCGCTTGATCCCAAGAAGGAAGAGTGCGCTACCGTCTGCGAGCAGATTGTTGATGGCCTGTGTGCCGAGGGCATCGAGGTCGTCGTCGACGATCGCGATGAGCGTCCGGGCTTTAAGTTTGCCGATAACGACCTCATGGGCTTCCCGTATCAGGTGGTTCTGGGCAAGCGCGGCCTTAAGAATGGCACCGTTGAGCTCAAGGACCGTGCTACGGGCGAGCGCGAGGACGTGGCGATCGACGAGGTCGTTGCCAAGGTTGCCGAGCTTGTTAAGGCAGCCCGCCGTTAATCGACGATTTCGCTTGTAGTTCGATATGTGGGACGGCCCCGCATTTCTCCAATCGGGGAGATGCGGGGCCGTCCTATTATCTTGTAGCATCCTCGATATCTAAAAGGAAAACCCCACAGCCCATGCGAGCTGCGGGGTTTTCCATTATGCCTCCGATGCGAAATAAATCGCTCAGATATTACTGATAATCGACGACGTCGATCCAGTTCTTCAGGAACTCATCGTTCACGTTGCGCTTACGAGCGAGCTCGGAAGCGGCGACGATGCTCGTCCACTGACGCACGACCTGCATGGGCATGTCGGCACGGTCGCAGTAGAGCTCCAGGTAGGCCTCGGCCTGGTCCTTGCTGTTGAGGGCAAAGAGCAGGTAGGTGGTGGCAACGTCGGCAGCAGGGGAGCCCTGGGTGGCGTGTGCCCAGTCGCACACATAGAGCTGGCCGTCGTCGCCGACGATGACGTTGGAGGGGTTGAAGTCGCCGTGGCAGACCTTGAACTCCTTGGTCATGCCGTCCAGACGCTCCTGAAGGTTGTAGCGCGTGGTGGCATTGAGCTGATCAAGGCTGTCGATCATGCGGGCGAACTTGTCGCGCTGACGGTTGAGCAGCGGGGAGGTGTAGCCGTGGATCTCGATCTGGAGGTCGACGAACATCTCGAGGTACTCACCAAAGCGCTGGGGCTCGGCAGTCATCTTCTCGGCAAGGGTGGTGCCCGGAACCTTCTCGGTCACGAGCGCCCAGCCGTTGGCGTTCTCGAGCTGGGAAACCTCGAGAGCCTTGGGGCTGCGGATGCCGCACTCATTGATGCGGGCAAGATTCAAAGCCTCGTTGAACACGTCGGAGACAGGCTTGGTCTCGTTAAAGACCTTGACGATCTTGTCGCCCAGGTCGTAAACGACCTTGTTGCCACGGCGGACGAGCTCGGTCTTGGAATCGGGTAGCAGCATGGTTGCATCCTTTCAACGATGCGATAGAAGCGACGGCGGGGGTGTGTGAAACACCCGTGCACCCCCGCCGCAAAAAACCGTGCTAAAAACTAGCAGACGGCGTAGTCCTGGGGCTCGCGGCCGTAGTAGGCGTCCAGGTAGAGCTCCTTGATCTCGCTCATGAGCGGGTAGCGCGGGTTAGCGCCGGTGCACTGGTCGTTGAATGCCTGCTCGGTCATCTCGTCGAGGGTGTCGAGGAAGTACTGCTCGTCAACACCGTAGTCGGCGATGGTCTTCTTGACACCGATGAAGTCCTTGAGCTCCTCGAGCTTCGTGATGAAGTTCTCGAAGACCTCCTTGTCGTCCTTGCCCTCGATGCCGCAGTACTTGGCCATCTCGGCGTAGTTGTGCAGCGCGTTAGGGTAAGGATACTGGGAGAAGGTACCCATCTTGACGGGAGCCTCGGCGGCGTTGTAGCGCATGACGCGGGTCAGGATGACGGCGTTAGCGATGCCGTGGGGCAGGTGATGGAAAGCGCCGAGCTTGTGGGCCATGGAGTGGTTGAGGCCCAGGAAGGCGTTGGCGAAGGCCATACCGGCCATGCAGGAGGCGTTGTGCATCTCCTCGCGGGCGTGCGGGTCCTTGGCGCCGTTCGTGAAGCTGGAGGGCAGGTTCTCAAAGACGAGCTTGGCAGCGCGCTCGGAGAGGCCCTTGGTGTAGTCGGAAGCCATGATGGAGACGTAGGACTCGATGGCGTGGGTCATGACGTCGATGCCGGAGGCAGCGGTCAGGCCGCGCGGGGCGGTCATGCAGTTGTCGGCGTCGACGATAGCCATGTTGGGGAGCAGCGCGTAGTCGGCGAGCGGCCACTTGATGCCGGTCTCCTTGTCGGTGATGATGGCGAACGGCGTGCACTCGGAGCCGGTACCCGAGGAGGTCGGGACGGCGACGAAGTAGGCCTTCTTGCCCATCTCGGGGAAGGTGAAGATACGCTTGCGGATGTCCATGAAGTCCATGGCCATGTCCTCAAACTTGCACTCGGGGTGCTCGTACATCATCCACATGATCTTGCCGGCGTCCATAGCGGAGCCACCGCCGACGGCGATGATGACGTCCGGCTCAAAGAGAGCCATCTGCTTGGCGCCGCGACGTGCGCACTGCAGCGACGGATCGGGCTCGACGTCGTAGAAGCAGTCGTGGGCGATGCCCATCTCGTCGAGCTTGGCCTCGATGGCGCGGGTGTTGCCATTCTTGAAGAGGAACTGGTCGGTAACGATGAAGGCGCGCTTCTTGCCCATGACGTTGCCCAGCTCGTCGAGGGCGACGGGCGTGGAACCCTTCTTGAAGTAGACCTTCTCGGGAGCGCGGAACCACAGCATGTTCTCACGGCGCTCGGCCACAGTCTTAACGTTGATCAAGTGCTTCACCCCAACGTTCTCGGAGACGGAGTTGCCGCCCCAGGAGCCGCAGCCCAGGGTCAGAGACGGCTTCATGCCAAAGTTGTACAGGTCACCGATGCCACCGTGCGAGGACGGGGTGTTGATGACGATGCGGCAGGCCTTCATGACGTGCTCGAACAGGCTGATCTTCTCGGCCTGGGCGGGGTGCACGTACAGAGAGGCGGTGTGGCCCGGGCCACCGGCGAGCACCAGGTGCTCGGCCTTGTCGACGGCCTCCTGGAAGTCCTTGGCGTGGTACATGGCCAGGACCGGGGAGAGCTTCTCGTGGGAGAACTCCTCCTTGGCGGGGTCGGTGGAGGTGACCTCGGCGATCAGGATCTTGGTCTTGGCGGGAACCTCGATACCGGCGAGCTCGGCGATCTTGGCGGCAGCCATGCCGGGGATGCGGTGATCGAGAGCGCCGTTCTTGAACATGGCGGCACGCAGGGCCTCCATCTCGGCACCCTGCTTGACGAAGTAGCAGCCGCGCTTCTGGAACTCGGCCTTGACCTGGTCGTAGATGGTGTCGATGACGGTCACGGACTGCTCGGAAGCGCAGATCATGCCGTTGTCGAAGGTCTTGGAGTGGATGATGGAGTTGACGGCGAGCAGCACGTCGGCTGTGTCGTCGATGACGACCGGGGTGTTACCGGCGCCAACGCCCAGGGCGGGCTTGCCCGAGGAGTAGGCGGCCTTGACCATGCCCGGGCCACCGGTGGCGAGGATGATGTCGACGTCGCGCATGACCATGTTAGTCAGCTCGATGGAGGGGACATCGACCCAGCCGATGATGCCCTCGGGGGCGCCGGCCTTGACGGCGGCGTCAAGCACGAGCTTGGCGGCGGCGATGGTGCACTTGGCGGCAGCCGGGTGCGGGGAGATGATGATGGCGTTGCGGGTCTTCAGGCAGATCAGCGTCTTGAAGATCGCGGTGGAGGTGGGGTTGGTCGTCGGGATGACGGCGCCCACGATGCCGATGGGCTCGGCGATCTTGGTGATGCCGTAAGCCTCGTCGCGCTCCAGGACACCACAGGTCTTGGTGTTCTTGTAAGCGTTGTAGATGTACTCTGCGGCGTAGTGGTTCTTGATGACCTTGTCCTCAAGAACGCCGCGGCCGGTCTCCTCGATGGCCATCTTCGCCAACGGGATACGAGCCTTGTTGGCGGCCATGGCGGCCTCATAGAAGATCTTGTCGACCTGCTCCTGCGTGTACGTAGCAAAAAGCGCCTGGGCCTCTCGCATCTGAGCGAGCTTGGCCTCAAGCGCCTCTACGTTGTCCACAATTGCGGGAGTAGTGTTTTCCGGTGACTTTTTCACCATTTGTGTCTCCTTGCGATCGGAGATTTACCCTACGCCTTGCATGATAGCAAGAAAT
>CABUWD010000074.1 GCA_902495155.1 uncultured Collinsella sp. | reverse complement strand
CCGCGCCCGCCGCTCGCAAACGAACTTTAAACGCACGAGGGTTGGCCATGCCGCTTTTCTCGCAACATACCGCCCGGTTCTCGCCGGACGTTCCTTTGGAGGGCACCAGCTCTCGCGAGCTGCTCAAGCGGTACCAGCCGCTCGAGACACTTGCGACCGGCGGTTTTGGCTCCATCGAGATCTGCCGCGACACGCACCTGCGCCGCCGCGTCGCCATTAAACGCATCCCCCTTATCAACGGTGCCGGCATGCCCGCCAGCGACATCATGGATGTCCTGCGCGAGGCGCACACCGCCGCCATGCTTCAACATCCCAATATCGTGCAGGTCATCGACTTTACGCACGACACAGCCTATGCCTACCTGGTTATGGAATATGTCGATGGCATGTCGCTGGCCGAGTTTTTGCACCGCGCGGACGGCCACTCACTTACCTTTGACGAGGCCGCAGCTATTGCCGATGCCCTGGGCCAGGCGCTCACCTTCGCCCATAGTAATGGCGTACTCCACCTGGACATTAAGCCCGCCAACGTGCTCATCGACCACTCGGGCAATGTAAAGCTCACCGACTTTGGCATGGCGCGACTGTCGTCCGCCGGTGGCTTTGGCGGTTCGCGCGGCGGCACCATCGGCTACATGCCGCCCGAGCAGCTCGATATCGAGACCGGCACGGTCGACGAACGCGCTGATGTCTTTGCCCTTGCCTGTGTGATCTACGAGGGTCTGTGTGGCAGCGCCCCCTTTATGGCGGCCACGCCCGCCGACTCGCTCGGCCGCATCATCGGCGGCGCCACCTATCCCAGCGAGCTGATACCACACTTTCCCCCGGGAGCCGAGGCCGCGCTCATGAGCGCGCGCTCCCCCATGCCGCAGGACCGCCCCAACAGCATCGAGGCATTTTGCGACCAGCTCCTTGCCGGTCTGGGCAGCGTGCGCGAAGGCCGTCGCAGCCTGGAACAAATGGTTGGCGAGCTTTCGGATGACGAGCAGGAGCTCGACGATATCGAGCCGTCGCACTACGAGGACGACGCCATCGAGGTCGACCCCGCACTCGGCTGGGCGGGCACGCGCTGGAGCCATGCGCGCGACTACACCATGCGCGCTATCTCGGCGCTAACGTGCGGCACCTTTAGCTTTTTGCTGATGCAAACGGCCGGGGTCGCGGCGCTTCCCGGCCTGGTCATTGCGGCCATCGCGATCGGCGCGGCGGCTGGCCTGGCCCCCCAGATTGGCTCGGCCATCTCGGCTGTGGGCTTTTTGGTGCTCATGGCCAACGCCACCATGCAGGCGCAGGGCATCCTGTCGATGTTGCCCGTCGCGGTGATCTTTGCCGCCGCCATGTCCGGTTGGTGGATCGCCTGGGGTCGCACCGAGACTGCCGCGAGCGCCACGCTCACCTGTGCACTCGCGCTTGGCTGTCTGACCGGCAATACCTTCCTGGCAGCTGGGGTCGCCGCCGGCGTCGCGTCATTTTGGCTCGGCCCGGCAAGCGCCGCCGCGGCAACGGGCATGGGCGCGCTTTTTGCCCGTCTGGCCACGGTCGCGCTTTCAGCCGGAGGCGTGCTGGGGCTCGGTAACGTTGCCGCAGCGCTGGGAGACCCGCTCCTTTGGGCTGCCTTTGTGCTGGTAGCGGCAACTGCCGCGGCGTCATCTGCGCTGCTCAATGCCCATGCCAAGCGTGCCGATCAGGGCTCAAACCTTGCCGCAATCGCCGCCATCGCTGTCACCGGCATCGGCTGCGCAGCGGCGTCCTGTCTTGCACACCATATGGAAATTGCCAGCCTTGCAGCCGCGGTCGTCGCCAAGGCGGCGGTTGCGGGAACCCTATCCTCTATAATCGTTGGGATATGCCTATATTTGCTCGGATACCAAAGAACTTATACGGAGAGTGATCTTTCGTGAACTTCCTGAACATCTTCGAGGACCACGTGGCCGGCATCTTCGGTGCCACCCGTGCCCCGTTCTCCTTTAAGAAGCTTGCCAAGCAGGCCGCTCGCGACATGGAGGATCAGACTCTGGTGATCAACGGCGTCAACACGGCGCCGGCACTCTATACCATCCTGATCGCCGCCGACGACGATCCCATGCTCGCCCCGTTCTACCCCGAGCTTTCGCGCGAGGTCCGCGAGTTTGTGAAGGCGCAGGCCGAAAAGCGCCGCTATGTCTTTGTCGGCGAGCCCCTCGTGCGCTTTATGATCGATCCGCAGCTGCGCGCCGGCAAGTTCTCGGTCTTTGCCGAGAACGTCGATGCCCCCACGCTCGGCCGCCTGTACGAAGAAGAGCGCGCCTATCAAAACGGCCTGGGCCAGAACAACTCCGCGGCAAGCCGTGCCGCCAGCGCCCCGCGCGCCGGCCAGCAGCAGTTTGCTGCCCCGCAGCAGCAGCGCCCCGCCGCCATGCCCCAGCAACAGCCGACGCCTCGCGCCGCCGCTCCCGACCCGCTTGCCGTGGCAGACCCCTTCGCGCCTAGCGTCCCCGACCCCGCCGCCGCACCCATCCCGGTGCCGCAGACCGTCTCGCGCGACGCGCTTGCCGGCATGGGCGGAGCCGCCGCGACCGGTGCCGCCGTGGGCCTAGGCGCCGCAGCCGGCATCGCCTCAAACATGGCGAGCACTCGCGCCCCGCAGCGCCCGCTCGCCCAGCTCGTTGACGTCGTGAGCGGCGAGAGCCATAGCATCACCTCCGCACAGGTGACCATCGGTCGCGAGCGCTCAGTTTCCGACATTGCCCTGCGCGACCCCAACGTGTCGCGCCGCCACGCCCAGCTCACCTTTACGGGCTCGGATTGGTCGATCGAGGACCTCAATTCCACCAACGGCACGCTCGTCAACAACCGCCGCATTACGCGCTGCCCGCTGCGCAACGGCGATCTGCTGACGTTTGGCCTGAGCACCTTTGAATTTAGGGGATAGTCGCTTATGAACATCGATATCGTCCTTTTTGCAGGCCGCATCGTCCTGGTCGCCCTGCTCTATATCTTCCTGTTCGCCGTCATGAAGACCGGCGTGGGACTTGTGCGCGGACAGCGCCGCGACTCGGCCATTTGGACGATCGATGTGGACAAGGGTCCGCGCGGTATCCGCGGCATCCACGTAGACATGCTCGGCCCCGTCATCGTCGGTCGCTCGCCATCTTCGGACATCTGCATCAACGAACCGTTCGTCTCGGCCTCGCATGCGCGCTTTTCGCTGCAGGGCCCGGCGCTCATCATCGAAGACCTCAACTCGCTTAACGGCACGCTCGTCAACGGCCGCCAGCTGGTGGAGCCCGCGACGCTGCGCGAAGGCGACGAAGTCCAGATTGGCGACGTGGTCATGAAGGTGAACCGTCGATGATCGACGAGGAGAACAAGTCCGCAACTATGGCCGAGGCACCGGCCGCCGCCACAGCTGCGCCGGCCCACGCCGCTCCAGCGGGCTCCGCACCCGTGGAACCCGAGGACACCGTGTTCTCCCTGCCTCTTTCGCATGTAACGCATGATATTTCGGATCTCGCCGATAACGAGGACGAAGAGGATGCCGTAGCGGCGCCCATCGGCGCACATGCTGCGGAACAGCCCACAGCACCCGAAGCAACCCCGGCGCCGGCTCACTTTGCAGAGCCCGTCGCCGCGGCAATCAACGAGAGCGCTGCGGTGTTTGCGGCACCCGAGCCCGCCGCGCCGGCGTTTCCCATAGCCCCGGCATCCAAGGTTGCGCCCGCGTCTACGCCGGCGCCCGAGGCGGGGACATCCCCCGAGGACGGCCCTGCACCCAAGACCCCGCAGCCTGCGCCCGCAAGCGAGTCCGATGCCGTGGCCGAACCCGCCGCCCAGTCGCAAAACACGCCCGCGCCGTCGCACTTTGCGACGCCCGATCCTATAGACGTCAGCTCGCAAGATGACGAGTCGACCGCCCGCGTTTCCGAGGAGCCCGACTCCCCGGACACCGGCGATTCCGAATCAAACGCCGTGACCGACACCGTCTCTCCCGGTGACACCGCCGAAATCGACGTTGCCGCCGTTGAGGCCAAGCTCAAAGACCCCGGCTCGACCATGAGCTTTGAGCCCCTGACCGAGGAGCGCATCGAGACCGACTCGACCTATGATGCCGGCACCACCACGCAACTCATGTGGGGCGCCCGCTCCGACGTTGGCTGCGTGCGCCCGCACAATGAGGATTCCTACCTGGTGCAGTCGCCGCTCTTTTGCGTATGCGACGGCATGGGTGGTCACGCTGCCGGCGAGGTAGCCTCTTCCATCGCCGTCGAGACTATTGCCAAGACGGCCCCACAGTCCGCCGACGCAGCACGCCTGGCCGCAGCCGTCGAGGCAGCCAACGCCGCCGTAATCGAGGCGGCCCTGAACGGCCTGGGCAAGCCCGGCATGGGCTGCACAGCCACCTGCGCCTACATCGAAAACGACACGCTCGCCATCGCCCACGTGGGCGACTCTCGCGCCTATCTGCTCCACGAGGGCACGCTCATCCGCGTGACCCGCGACCACTCCTATGTGGAAGAACTCGTGGACGCCGGCGAGATTACGGCAGACGAGGCTCGCGTCCACCCCAACCGTTCGGTCATCACCCGTGCGCTGGGCTCGGACCCCGCCATGTATGCCGACCACTTCACTCTGCATATCGGGGAAGGCGACCGTCTGATCCTGTGCTCCGACGGCCTTTCGAGCATGATTCCCGATAGCGATATCGAGAACATCGCCACGCAGTCCTCAACCGCGCAAATCTGCGTCGACAACCTAGTGGACGCGGCGCTTGCCGCCGGCGGCCACGACAACGTGACCGTAGTAGTCGTTGACCTGGTTGACGATGGCGTTATGCGCGAGGCGCAACGCGTGCGTCGCCGCAACGTTACTATCGCCGCCATCCTGGCCCTCGTCTTTGTGCTGGCAGCTGGCATCTGGGCCTACACGGGTGTCACCGGCTCGTACTACCTGGGTACCTACCAGGGCAATGTCGCCGTCTGGCGCGGCCTGCCCGGCAAGCCACTCGGACTCAAGCTCCACTGGCTCGAAAGCGAAACCAGCATTAAGCTGTCCGACCTGCCCGAAGACACGCAAAACCGCCTCAAGGCGGGCATTCCGCAAACAAGTGTCGACGATGCGCAGGACACGATATCCAAGTACCGCCACCAGATCGACGAGGAGCAGACCCGCCAGGTGATCGACGCGCAAACGATTCGCGACAACACCAATCAGGGATCGGCCTCCGAATCAGATTCCGAGAAAACCGCCGAACAGTCCGCCGAGGCCGAAGCCTCCGATAAGAATTAGAAAGGGAGTGCCGCTTATGAGTCGCCGCAACACCGAGCTGCTCTTGCTCATCGCCTCGGCGTTCCCCGTCATCCTGCTGTATGCGATGTACGTCCTCACCGCGGGCGCTGCCATCTCCTTTGAGACGCTCGCCGTACCGATCGGCCTCTTTGCCGCCTTTGCCGCGGCCCACATCGCCGTGCGCATCTTGGCGCCCGGTGCCGACCCCGCCATCCTGCCCATCGTATTTATACTTTCGGGCATCGGCATCACGTTCGTGACGCGTCTCGCCCCCGCTCTCGCCATCTCACAGCTCATCATCCTGTTTGTCTCGGTGGCGCTCATGGTGGGAACGCTTGCACTAGTCAAAAACCTCGACGTGGTCATGCGCTACAAGTACACCTTTGGCATCATCGGCATCATTCTGCTGATGCTGCCTATCTTTATCGGCACCACGATCTCGGGCTCCAAGCTGTGGATTCGCATCGCGGGCTTTACCATCCAGCCCGGCGAGTTCGCCAAGGTCTTTATCGTCCTGTTCCTGGCCGGCTACTTGGCCGAGAACCGCGAGTTGCTCTCCATCTCCAACCGCAAGATCCTGGGCTTTAAGATCCCTCGTCTGCGACTGCTGCTGCCGCTGTTTGCCGTGTGGGGTGTGTGCCTGCTCGTCGTCGTCTTCGAACGCGACCTGGGTTCGGCCGTGCTGTTCTACACCATCTTCTTGCTGATGCTCTACGTTGCCACGGGACGATTCTCGTATGTCGTTATCGGTCTTGCGCTCTTGGCCGTTGGAGCCGTGGGCGCCTACAAGTTCCTGTCGCACGTTCAGGTGCGTTTCCAGGTTTGGGTCGATCCGTTTAAGGACGCCCAGGGCCAGGGCTACCAGATCGTCCAGTCGCTCTTCTCGCTTGCCGATGGCGGTCTGGTCGGTGTTGGCATCGGCAACGGCATGGCCAACAACATCCCTGTCGTCGAGTCCGACTTTATCTTCTCGGCTATCGGCGAGGAGATGGGCCTTTTGGGCGGCGGCGCCGTGCTCATCCTGTTTATGCTTTTTGCCGTGCGCGGCCTCACCACGGCCGCCCGCGCCAAGTCCGACCTTGCCGCCTTTAGCGCGACCGGCCTTACGGCGGCCATCAGCTTCCAGGCATTCTTGATCGTCGGCGGCGTAACCCGCCTAATCCCGCTGACCTGCGTCACCCTACCCTTTATGAGCCAGGGCGGCTCCTCGCTGCTGGCGAGCTTTATCATCGTCGCGCTGCTGCTGCGCGCCGGCGACGAGGCAACCGGACGCGAAGCCGAACTCACCGGCACCGGCACCATGGCCGCCATCACCGATGACCAGGTCGCATCCGCCGCCGCCCCGACCGGTACGCGTTTTGCCAGCGCACCTTCCTACAGCCGCGGCAACCACTCCGCGGGCTCTCGCATGCGCCGTCGCCTGCTCGACACGCCTGAATCCGGCGTGCTCGGCCGCGTGGCACTTGCCAACCGTCTGACTCGTGCCGTGTTTGCCTTTACGGCGCTGTTCGCCATCCTTATCGGCAACCTCACCTATGTCCAGGTCATCAAGGCGAAGGACTACCAGGACATGCCGACCAACAACCACACCATCGCCCGCTCCAAGTACATCCAGCGTGGCTCCATCATCACGTCCGACGGCGTGACACTAGCCGAGTCGCTGCAACAGGAGGACGGCACCTACGCCCGTTCCTACCCCAACGGCAACATGGCCGCGCACGTGGTGGGCTACGTGAGCCAGCAATACGGCACCGCCGGCATCGAGAGCGTCATGAACGACACGCTCACCGGCTCCAAGGATTACTCCAGCTGGAACAATGCCATCGCGTCGCTCGCGGGGCAGACCCAGCCGGGTAATACCGCCAAGCTCACCATCGACTCGCGCATCCAGACGGCTGCCGAACAGGCACTCAAGGGCTTTAAGGGCGCTGTGGTGGTCATGGATCCGCGCACCGGTGCGGTCCTTGCGTGCGCGAGCTCGCCCACCTACGACAACACCAACATCGATGCGCTGCTCCAGTCGGGCGGCGGCGAGGACGGCTCCATGTACGACCGTGCCATGGACGCGCTCTACACCCCGGGCTCGACCTTTAAGGTCGTCACGCTCTCCGCAGCGCTCGAGACCGGCACCGCCAGCCTTACCAGTACGTACCAGGCGCCCGGCTCCATGGACATCGGCAACGCGCCGGTCACCAACGATGCCAACGAGAGCTACGGCACCATCAGCCTGCAGCAGGCCTTCGCCGTGTCGTCCAACGTCGTCTTTGGCCAGGTGGCAAACGAGGTCGGCGCCAGCTCGCTCGTCCAGTTTGCCAACGCCTTTGGCTACGGTCAAAAGCTCGGCCAGGATCTGACCACCGCGGCTTCCATCATGGCCGACCCGTCGCTTATGACCGAATGGGAGACCGCTTGGGCAGGCGCCGGCCAGCCCGTCGGCATGGACCACACGCCTGGCCCGCAGACCACCGTCATGCAGAATTGCGTGATCGCTGCCGCTATCGCCAACAGCGGCGTGGTCATGGACCCGTTCTTTGTGTCCCAGATACTCGCCCCGGACGGACCCGTGGTTAAGCCCACGCAGTCCCGCTCGCTGGGCCAGGCTGTCAGCTCTGCCACGGCCGACCAGGTCAAGCAGGCCATGCTCGCCGTCGTCCAGTCCGGTACCGGCACCGATGCCCAGATTCCGGGCGTCAAGGTTGCCGGCAAGACCGGTTCGGCCGAGACCGGCGGCACCAACGTCAACTCTATGTTTGTTGGCTTTGCACCTTACGATTCACCCACGGTTGCCATCTCGGTGGCCCTGGAGGATTACGACAAACACGACGTCAAGGCGGCCAAGATTGCCGGCATCGTCCTGACCGCGGCGCTCGCCGCACAGGGAGCGTGATGCCCGTGATCAAAGCGGATACTTGGGACGCGCCGCGGCCGATGAGCTAGCGGCAACGCGCCACACGGCCCCAGCGGCCATACATTTGGTACTACACACATCGTTGAGCGAATAGTTATGTTAGGAGCAGGAATGGAACAGAGGGTCCTCGGGGGAAGATACCTCCTCAAGGATAAGGTGGGAACGGGCGGTATGGCGACCGTCTTCCGTGCACAGGATCAGGTCCTCGACCGCACGGTTGCCGTCAAGATCATGCTGCCGCAGTATGCCGGCGACGCCACCTTCGCCGCCCGCTTTAAGCAGGAGGCCCAGGCAGCGGCCGGCCTGTCCTCCCCCTATATCGTGGGCGTCTACGACTGGGGCAAGGACGGCGACACCTATTACATCGTCATGGAGTACCTGCGCGGTACCGACCTTAAGAGCGGCATCAAGAGCCACGGCGCCCTCGACCCCAAGAAGGTCGCGCAGATCGGCTCGCAGATCAGCTCCGCGCTTTCGGTCGCACACAAGCACGAGATCATCCACCGCGACATTAAGCCGCAAAATATCATGGTGCTGCCCGACGGCAACATCAAGGTCATGGATTTTGGCATCGCACGCGCCAAGAACAGCCACCTCACGCAGGACAACAACGTGCTGGGCACCGCCCACTATGTAAGCCCCGAGCAGACTCGCGGCCAGGACCTCGGCCCCACCTCGGATATCTACTCGCTGGGTGTCGTCATGTACGAGTGCGCCACCGGCCGCGTACCCTTTGACGGCGACGACGCCATCTCGGTCGCGCTCAAGCAGGTCAACGAGCTCCCCATCCCGCCGAGCCAGATCAACTCCGGCGTCGATGCCGACCTTGAGCGCATCATCCTCAAGTGCATGGAAAAGGACCCGGCAAACCGCTTCCAGACGGCCGACGAGCTGCGCCAGGTGCTCAACAGCTACCTGTCCGGCCGTGCCGTCAACGTCTCGGAGCCCACGCGCATCATCGGTGCCGCCGGCGACCTGGGTGCCACCAAGACCCGTGAGCTTTCCGACTCAACGCGCGCTATGGTTCGTCCCGTCTCGGGCGTGAGCGGTCAGAATACCGCCCGTAGCGCTGTCTCGGGCTCCACGGGCTCCTACGAGGTCGAGAAGCCTAAGTCCAACAAGAACAAGATCATCGCCGCCGTGATTGCCGCCGTCGCCGTAATTGGCGTTGTAGTGGCCTTTGCCACGGGCATGTTCAGTGGCGAACAGGTCACGGTGCCCGACGTGCTGGGCAAGGACCAGGAAACCGCTATTGAGCTGATCAAGGAAGCAGGCCTTGAGGTTGGCACCGTCGACCAGAGCTACAACGACGATGTCGACGAGGGAAAGGTCGCCGAGCAGACCCCCAACGGCAACACCAAGAAGGCCAAGGGCACAAGGGTGAACCTGGTAATCTCCAAGGGCCCCAAGCCCTCCGAGAAGGTTGAGGTTCCGCAGCTCCTCGGCCTGACCAAGGACCAGGCCGAGGCCGCACTGGCAAGCGTGGGCCTGAAGGGCAGCGCTTCGGAGGAAGCCAATGAGGCCGAAGAGGGCCAGGTCTTTGAGCAGAGCACTGCTGCCGGCAAGGAGGTCGAGAAGGGCACGACCATCTCGTACAAGGTCTCTGGCGGCCCGGACACCACCTCGGTGCCCGATCTGACCGACATGACCGAGGCCCAGGCGCGCAACGCTCTCGACATGGCTGGCTTTGGCGTCGACGTGAGTTACCAGGAAAACGACTCGGTTACCGAGGGCACCGTAATTAGCTGGAACCCCAGCGGCAAGCAGAAGCCCGGTGCCACGATCACCGTCGTCATCGCCAAGAAGTCCGGCAAGGCCAGCGTCCCGGGCAACCTGTACGGCAAGAGCATCTCCGCCGCCGTCACCGCGCTCAACAACGCCGGTTTCTACAACATCGCATTCTGCGATCAGAACGGCAACCCCGTGAGCGGCAACGAAAACGCCACCGTTACGGGCGTCTCCCCCACCGGCAAGCAGTCCACCGACAGCACGATCACGCTTACAGTCGCACTTTCTGGCTCGTGCTCTGGCTCTGGCTCGGGCACGGGT
>CABUWD010000073.1 GCA_902495155.1 uncultured Collinsella sp. | reverse complement strand
CGCCGCCCGGCACCTCTTCCCAGACTCAGCCGGACGGTCGGTCCGTCTATTCCGTTTTTCCTTCTAGCCTAGGCCAGCGGGGCATCGCCCCTCTCGGCGCGCGCCCTCTCGATGAGCCCCGGCGTCAGGTCGAGATAGCCGAGCGCCACGTCATCCACGCCGTAGGCGTCCAGCAGCGCCGCCGCGTCCTCCCCGAGCATCGCCCTGAAGGCGCGCGCGGGCGTCGAGAAGCCGAGCGCGCCGCGGGGCTCGGAGTTCCCGTGCGACATGGCCAGCGCCAGGTCCGCCGGGGCGAGCCGGTCGAACCTGAGCCCGGAGCCCTTGGGCAGCAGCTTCCTTATCTCGACGTGGTTTCGCTCGCAGGCGCCCTTCTGGTCGCTGCGCCTCGGGTCGCAGTAGAACAGCCTCGTCTCGCCCGGCCCCTCGCCGACGAGGTCCGCGATCGCCCGCTCGTCGGAGAACTCCGTGCCGTTGTCGGTGAGCACGGCGCGGAAGACCCTGCCCATGCCGTCGGCGCCGAGGACCTCCCTGATACCGCCCAGGGCGGCCGCGACGCGCCCGGCGGTCTTCTCCGCCAGCGGCAGCGCGAGCTGGAGCCTGCTGGGGCGGTGCAGCAGCGTGAGCAGGCAGGCGGAGTCCTCCCGCGCGCCCTCGACCGTGTCCATCTCCCAGGCCGCGGCGCACGCGTCCTCCCCGAGGGCGAGGAACGCGGCATGCGACCTGCGGGCGGAGTGGCGCGTGGCCGCCCGGACGGCGGCGCGCCTCCTCGGCCTGTAGCCGACCTTGCGCCTGAGCTCCATGTTGGTCATGCCGTCGTAGCCCGCCGCGACCCAGCGGTAGATGGTCGACGGCGACAGGTCCACCGGCCCTCCGTTGCATGCGGCCATCTGCTCGGGCGAGAGCCCCCGGCGCAGGCAGTCCCTTATCGCCTCCAGCCTGGCCGCCGCGGCGGGCTCGTCGGCGTCGATCCCGCGCCTGGACGAGACGAGCACCGAGTCGGCACACAGCTGCGCGGCGCGGGCCTCGTAGAAGACGTGCGGGCGGCGCTTGCAGCCCATCGCGCGGTAGCGGCCGCACCCGTTGCAGCAGCGCGGCCACGCCGCCAGGCGCGGGCAGGCCGACGACAGGTCGGCGGAGGCGTCCACGCGCTCGCCGCGCCTGGCCTTCGGCGCCGTCACGAACCTGTGCGACGCCACCTCCGCGCTCACCGTCGAGGGCGACCTGCCCAGCTCCCTCGCGATCTCCCTGCACGAGGCCCCGCGCTCCAGCATCCTCTGGACCGTGTCCCGCTCGTGCCTCGTGAGCCTTCCGTAGGCCCTCGGGACCGCCCTCGCGGAGCCCCTATTCTTCTTTCCGGACATGCCGTCCTCCGATCTCCCGGGGCCGGCCGGTCCGGCCCTCAGGGTATCGGGTTCCCACATTCATCCGCACATGTGCGGATGAATGTGGGAGGTGTTCGGATAAAGTCGATAATCAAGGATTTACAAATTCGTAAACTTTTTTGAAAAAAGTGCTTGCACAGTTCTCGAATCATAGGTTATTATCTTCCTCGTTGAACGCGCGGGTCCAACAAAACGAACTGCGAATCAACAACATAGCATGTCGGAGTGGCGGAATTGGCAGACGCGCTAGCTTGAGGTGCTAGTGACCGCTTTTTGGTCATGCGGGTTCAAATCCCGCCTCCGACACCATCGCATTTGAGAAGCCTCTTCGGAGGCTTTTTTGTTACCGATAGACGGTGGGGTCCACGATGGAAACGCTTGAACGCAACGAGTGGGCAGACGTTGCCCAACTAGTCGAGATCACGAGCGATGCTGTCATCATCTGCGAGCTCGACGGAACCATTCTGCATGTGAATAATCGCTTACTTGGGTTGATGTGCGAGGAACGCGCCGATGTCATCGGTGGAGATGTTAAAGACGTCCTGTACTCGTCCGCTTTTGAACGTGCGACGGAACATCGTCTGCCATTTGAAACTGATGGCTTCGAGAACGAACTGATGCTCAAGCTGAGTGACGGCTCTTTTATCCCCGTCTTGGTTCGCGCGGGCTCCGTAACGCCTCCACGCATCTTTGGGCGCCGCGCACCACGTGTCCTAGTGGCGCTTCACAGTATCGAGGAACAGTATTCTCACGACCGTCAACTTAAGCGTGCGTTATCGGAGCTTAGAGTTGCGAACAAGCGTCTCTCTGGCACTCTCTCGGTCATTATGAGTACCGTGGGCTCCGATGAGCTGCCCAGCCTACTTGATACCGTTTTGAACCAGCTTGTAGGAACGCTCGATGCTTCGGGTGCCGCTATCTATTTTTCTGAGAGCGGCGGTTTTAAACTTCGCGGTGTTTCCAAGGAGCTGTACGACAGCTACCTGCCTGAGTTTTTGCCGTATGGCGCTGGCATTCCGACGTATGTTCTTCGTGAGTCGCGTGCCTGTCGCTTGTCGATTCAACAGGACCTTGAGGGTGATAAGGCCGCCTCCGGTATGTTCATGGACCTGGACAATCGTTCTAAGCACCTGTTGCGCATGCAGGATATGCCTCCGTACCGCAGCGAGATCTGTCTTCCCGTTTTTTACGGTACGCAGATTCTTGGCGTGCTGGAAGTTGGTTGGAAACGCCCCCAGGCACCGCTCGCCTATGACGTTAATGTGCTCGAGGTCATTTGCGATTACCTGTCTATCCAGCTGGTCGGCATGGCATCGAGCCTTCGCTCCCGTCGCACGGCCGAGCTTGGCCGCTCGCTCAATGTCTTGCGTGATGAGTTGTTTACCTTTCTAGACGATTCCGCCGCGGCTACCCAGGCGGTATCGTCCGAGATCTGCAATATGCTTAACTGCCATTTTTGCCCTGTTGAGTATGACGCCAGTCTGGACTCCTACGTCATAGATTTTGAAGGCGGCAGTCGCGTTGCCTTGCCGGACGATCCCGAGAAGCTTTTCTTTTCCACGACGGCGCCGGCGGCACGTCTGGGGGCTGGCCCTGATGGCTTTGAGGCATCTGTTTTGGGCGGCACGAGTGCCGAGGACCTTAAACACGTCCGTATAACTCGCGTTGACGAATCGATGCCTATGGGAGGCTGGCTTAGGGCGCATGGTCTGCCTTGTCAAGGTCTCTACGTCGACTCCGGCATCGAGGCGGGTCGCCCGCGCTCTGAGGGTGATGGCAAGCACAGTAACGACGCGATTGTTCCTGCTTCTGTTGCGAAGAGCCCGACGACGCGCGCGCTGCTGCTTCGTGATGGTAGCCAAGAGCCGATTGATGACCTTGAATATGACTACTTGGTGCACTTGGCGCATGACTTTGAACTGATCTATGAGGGAGAGTCTCAAAAGCGCGAAGAGCGCCATATCGCTCAGACCCTTCAGATTGGCATGAGAAATTCCCTGGGGGATGTTCCGGGTATCGCAACCGATTCGGTGTACCTGTCGGCCACGAACTCGGCGTTGGTCGGCGGCGATTTCTATACGCTTATCCGTCTTCCCGACGACTGCGCCGTCATGATTCTGGGCGATGTGTCTGGCAAAGGCATTGAGGCCGCATCGATGTCCGCGCTCGTCAAGACGGCCCTGACGGCATATGCCTGGGAGGGCGCTGGACCGGCCCGCATGGCACGCTCCCTTAACAGCATGCTCATGGGCTTTTCGAGGGTCGAGACGTTCGTGACGGCCTTTATCGCCAAGATTGACCTTAAAGCCGGACGCGCAACGTATTGTTCGGCGGGCCATCCTCCGACCATGGTCATCAGGCCAGAGTCGATGCCGCTGGGTGGCGGCGAGCCCCGTGGGGGAGAGGTCGAGCTGCTTGGATGCCAATCGGGCGTAATCGGTGCCTTTGAGAGCATGGTGTACGAGACAGGCGTGTTTACGTTCGCCCCCGGCGACATGCTCTTCATGTATACGGATGGAACGATTGAGGCCCGCGACCGCACCGGAGCGTTCTTTGGCGAGCAGCGCTTGCGCGACCTTCTGCTTTCTGTTTCGGGGGAGGGCGTGTCGGGCATTTGCGGCAAGGTCTTGGGCGAGCTTGACCGATTTACCGAATCGGCGCTGGACGATGACATTGCATTGGTGTCCCTTGAGTTTTTACGGGGTCGTTCATAGACGACGCTGGGCGGGCTGAATCCGTACGGTTAGGGAAACGAATGCATTGAGTGGGCTTTTTTGGGGAACCATGG
Organism: uncultured Collinsella sp.; assembly: GCA_902495155.1. Taxonomy (GTDB): domain Bacteria; phylum Actinomycetota; class Coriobacteriia; order Coriobacteriales; family Coriobacteriaceae; genus Collinsella. The sequence continues at coordinate 6,327 of CABUWD010000073.1, read as the reverse complement.
TCGTATGAATGAGTGGAATGACATAGCGGTTTTGACGCCACCAGGCGATATCGACATCGCCACGGTGCCTGCGCTGCGTCGGCGGTTGGATGCTTTGATTGGCCGCGGCGTGCGTCGTGTCGTCATCAACTGTCAGGCTGTTAGCTTTATCGATTCGACGGGCTTGGCATTCCTGCTTACACGCGCTCGTGAGCTCATGAGGCGAGAAGGCCTGCTTTCGCTCGTCAATGCATCGGGTGAAGTTGTTCGCTTTTTGGAGATTGCTCGTCTTGTCGATATCCTTCATGTCGCGGGGCCGGCACGGGAGTCTATTCCCGCTATTCCGGTGGGGGAGCTGCCTCGCTGGAGTAAGAGCGTCGAGGTCCGTCAGGGTATCGAGAATCTTCCATACTACCGACATCGCATCGCCGAACTCCTTGAATCGCTTCCGTTGCGCCGTGACGAGCGCTACGATGTCGCATTGGCGTCGGGGGAGGCGCTGGGTAATGCCTATGACCATGCGGGCGGTATCGGGTGCGTCCTGACGGTTCAGGCCTATGGCGATCGCGTTGTGGTTGAGGTGCTTGATCGAGGTGCCGGCTATTCTATCGATGAAACGAGCGAGCCGGTTGCATCTGAGGAACGCGGCCGTGGTATCAAGCTTATGCGTATGCTCGTCGATAGCGTGGAGGTTGCTCGTCGTACGGACGGCGCCGGCACGCGCGTGCAGATGGTGAAGCTGTTTAGCGGAGCGCTGGAATCGTGTGCCTAGCCAATCGCTTTAGCGCGTTTGGCTACTAAGAACATGCGGCAGACAAGTTTTTTGAAAAAAGTACTTGCGTCTTTTGGACAACTCGCGTAAATTAATAACCCGCAAGCGGACATGGCTCAGTTGGTAGAGCACAACCTTGCCAAGGTTGGGGTCGCGGGTTCGAGCCCCGTTGTCCGCTCCATTGCATTTCCGGACCGTTTAGGCGGTCCTTTTTCGGCGAAGTGGCCAAGTGGTAAGGCAGAGGCCTGCAAAGCCTTTACCCCCGGTTCGAATCCGGGCTTCGCCTCCAGGCAACATCCGGGCGCTCCGGCGCCCGTTTTGTTTTACATATGCGGACATGGCTCAGTTGGTAGAGCACAACCTTGCCAAGGTTGGGGTCGCGGGTTCGAGCCCCGTTGTCCGCTCCAAACGCAGCAGCCCGACTACTACGGTAGCCGGGCTTTTTCGTACCCGTCGCCTGGGCTCGAACCCGCGAGGGAGCGATCGTTTTGGGGCGTGGCTGTGGCGTTGTTTGTCGCGAATGTCCGCTTTGGGCGTATCATCGTGGGCATCTCGCATAACCTCGTTGCAAGGGAGATACGCCCCATGGCTACAGAAAAGTCTTCTTCGCGTTCATGGATGTCCGATGCCGCGATCTATCAGATCTACCCGCGCTCGTTTAAGGATTCGACTGGTTCGGGTCTGGGCGATATCGCGGGCATTACCCAGCAGATGGACTATCTTGAGCGACTGGGTATCGAGGCCATCTGGCTGAGCCCGTTTTACCCTTCGCCTCTTGTCGATGGCGGCTATGATGTGGCGGACTACTGCGATGTCGACCCACGTCTCGGCTCGCTTGACGACTTCGATGACATGATCGCTGCGGCTCACGCGCGCGGCATCAAGGTCATCGTCGACATCGTGCCCAACCATTCATCCAACCAGCACCCCTGGTTCAAAGCCGCTCTTGCCGCCGGCCCCGGATCGCCCGAACGCGCCCGTTATATCTTCCGCGATGGTCGCGGCGAGCATGGCGAGCTGCCTCCCACCAATTGGAATGCCAACTTTGGCGGCCCCGCATGGACGCGTGTTGCGGACGGTCAGTGGTATCTGCACATGTTTACGCCCGAGCAGCCGGACTTTGACTGGTCATGCCCTGAGGTTCACGCGCTCTTTTGCGACGTCCTGGCGTTTTGGAGCGATCGAGGCGTCGACGGCTTTCGCATTGATGTGGCGCAGGGTCTCGCCAAGGATCTCGACCGCGATGACCTCGACCGGTGGCATCTCGCCGAGGGCGATGACATGGTTGACGACGGCACCCATCCGCTGTGGGACCGCAATGAGGTCCACGAGATCTATCGCGAGTGGCGCCGCGTGTTCGACCGCTATAATCCGCCGCGCAGTGCCGTTGCCGAGGCGTGGGTGCTGCCCGAGCGCCAGTATCTCTACGCGCGTCCCAGCGAGCTTGGCCAGACATTCAACTTTGAGTTTGCCAAGGCCACTTGGACCTATGATGACATGCACACTGCAATCGAGAAGGGCTTGAAGGCAGCCGTCGAATCCGATTCCGCCTCGACCTGGCTACTCTCCAACCACGACGTGCCGCGCGTGGCGACACGCTATGCCCTGCCGCAAATCAAGGCGACGCGCTACCACCAGATTGCGCTCGACTGGCTCTTGCGCGACGGGTCGTCTTATGACGAGGACCGTGAACTCGGCGAGCGCCGCGCGCGGGCGGCCCTTTTGCTTGAGCTGGCGCTTCCGGGCTCGGCATACGTGTATCAGGGTGAGGAGCTCGGCCTTTTTGAGGTGGCTGATATCCCGTGGGCTGCACTCGAAGACCCTACTGCGACCAATACGCACGGACCGAAGCGTGAGAAGGGGCGCGACGGCTGTCGTGTGCCCCTGCCGTGGGTGGCGGCGGACGATCCCGCGCATGGCGGATCGTTTGGGTTTTCGCCGGCAGACGCCGATGCGGCGCCCCATCTGCCGCAGCCTGCATGGTTTTCCGATTATGCTGCCGATAGGGAAGAAGTGGACCCGACATCGATGCTTGCGCTCTATCGTGACGCCCTCTGGCTGCGGCGCAAGCTGCGCGGGTGCGCCAACGATCTTGCGTGGCTCGATCTTGACGGGCGCACTGGTCTTGCGGATGGTGCCGAGGGCGCTGAGGGCGGCGTCATCGCCTATCGCCGCGATAACGGCTGGGCGTGTGTGACGAACTTCGGTGCAGCACCCGTGGAGCTGCCGGCGGGCAGGGTCCTGCTCACCTCATCACCGCTTGCAGACGGCAGGCTCGCGCAGGACAGCTCTGCCTGGATCATGCTCGGTGAGATGTAGGGGCATCTCGCTGCGAGCCTGCGTTTGTTCGCGCCTTTCGTGACGACTGATGCCCTCGCGAGAGCGTCGCAAAACTTTTCAAAAAAAGTTCTTGCATAGGATGCGGGCATCACGTAAAATTAATCCTCGTAAGCGGACATGGCTCAGTTGGTAGAGCACAACCTTGCCAAGGTTGGGGTCGCGGGTTCGAGCCCCGTTGTCCGCTCCATTAAGGCGTTTAGCTCAGGGGGAGAGCGCTTCCCTGACACGGAAGAGGTCAGAAGTTCAAATCTTCTAACGCCCACCAAATGTTCGCAGCTCAGAGGCTATGTCCTCTGAGCTGTTTTGTTTTGCTACCAAGCACGCCGTCAAATATGCCAGCAAATATTGATCCAAGGTCCCCGTAGAGGTGCCGGCAGGTTGCATACGTCCTGGCCGACCGTGACCGCAACATGTTGGTCAAGCATAATCTTTTGGATTCTTTTGGCGTGAGCGGCTTGGTTTTGGTAGGATTTGTCAGCGGCTTGACTAAGGGGGTTTTATAACTGCCTTGCAGGTAGTCGAGTTGGTAACGTTTTAGCGGCTTGCCAAGAACCCCTCATTTTTAATGCGTCTGCAAATAGACTAATTGCTTTGACCTGCTGAAACACTATATGTTGTGTTTGACCTAAAAAAAGAATACAGGATATAGATGCGTCTTTGTCGTATGATAGATGGCGGACAGAGAACGAGGACCTTACTCACCCCATTCGGATAGATCTTTGAGCCGCTTGATCGGCTGCAGGGATTGTCCGCATGAGGACTTATGGTTTATCGAGAACACAGATTGCGCGACGGCGCCGCAAGGCAGGGGCAAGCCCTGTCGGGCATCGTTTGGCTCTGAAGCGCAATGAGATTACGACGCGAAAGAGGCAAGAGGATGAAGATCATCAAGCGCAGCGGCACCGAGGTTGTCTTTGACATCGATAAGATCGTCAATGCCATCCGTGCTGCAAACTTGGAGGTTGAGGAGGGCTCTCGCCTTACCGACCGCCAGGTGGTTTACGCGGCACAAAACGTCGCCGAGGCATGTGAGAACGCGGGCCACACCGTGTCGGTCGAGGAGATTCAGGATCTGGTCGAGGACGAGATCATGCGTCTCGACTGCTACGAGGTTGCCCGCCACTACATCATCTATCGCTATGTTCAGAGCCTGAAGCGCCAGAAGAACACGACCGACGACAAGATTCTGTCGCTGATCGAGTGCAACAACGAAGAGGTCAAGCAGGAGAACTCCAACAAGAACCCGACCGTCAATTCCGTTCAGCGTGACTACATGGCCGGCGAGATCTCCAAGGACCTGACTCAGCGTGTGCTGCTGCCCCAGGAGATCGTGGATGCCCATAATGAGGGCCTGATTCATTTCCACGATTCGGATTACTTTGCCCAGCACATGCACAACTGCGATCTGGTGAACCTGGAGGACATGCTCCAGAACGGCACTGTTATCTCGGGTACGCTGATTGAGAAGCCGCACAGCTTCTCGACCGCCTGCAACATCGCGACGCAGATCATCGCTCAGGTTGCTTCCTCCCAGTACGGTGGCCAGTCGATTTCGCTGACCCATCTTGCCCCGTTCGTCGAGGTGAGCCGTCAAAAGATTCGCGGCGAGGTCGCCCGCGAGCTCGAGGAGCTCGGCGTTTCCGCATCTCCCGAAAAGGTCCGCGAGGTTGTTGAGGACCGTCTGCGTGACGAGATTCGTCGCGGCGTCCAGACGATCCAGTATCAGGTCGTGACGCTTATGACCACGAACGGCCAGGCGCCGTTCGTGACGGTCTTTATGTATCTTAACGAGGCCCGTACGCCTCAGGAGAAGCACGACCTTGCCATGATCGTGGAGGAGACGCTTCGCCAGCGCTACGAGGGCGTTAAGAACGAGGCCGGCGTGTGGATTACCCCGGCATTCCCCAAGCTCATCTATGTACTCGAGGACGATAACGTTCACGAGAATTCCCCGTACTTCTACCTGACCCAGCTGGCCGCTAAGTGCACCGCCAAGCGCATGGTGCCCGACTATATCTCTGAGAAGAAGATGCGCGAGCTCAAGCTGTCGAAGGGCGAGACCGCGGGAAACGGCGACTGCTATACCTGCATGGGTTGCCGCAGCTTCCTGACGCCCGATCGCTCCGGTAACGGATTTAACAACGTGGCCAACGCGCTGAACTATGACCCGAACAAGCCCAAGTACTACGGTCGCTTTAACCAGGGCGTTGTGACCATCAACCTGCCCGATGTCGCGCTGAGCTCGCATCAGGACATGGACAAGTTCTGGAAGATCTTCGACGAGCGCCTTGAGCTGTGCCACCGCGCCCTGCTGTGCCGTCATGAGCGTCTGATGGGTACGCTTTCGGATGCCGCACCGATTCTTTGGCAGTACGGTGCCCTCGCCCGCCTGAAGAAGGGCGAGACGATCGACAAGCTGCTCGTGGGCGGTTACTCCACCATTAGTCTGGGTTATGCCGGCCTGTATGAGTGCGTTAAGTACATGACGGGCCACAGCCACACCGAGAAGGAGGGCACGCCCTTTGCCATGGCCGTCATGCAGCGCATGAACGACAAGTGCGCGGAGTGGAAGGCCGAAAGCGATATTGACTTCTCGCTGTACGGTACCCCGCTTGAGTCGACGACCTACAAGTTCGCCAAGTGCCTGCAGCGTCGTTTTGGCATCATCCCGGGCGTGACGGACAAGGGCTACATCACCAACAGCTACCACGTCCACGTGTCCGAGGAGATCGACGCATTCGACAAGCTCAAGTTCGAGGGTATGTTCCAGCAGCTTTCGCCGGGCGGTGCCATCTCCTACGTCGAGGTTCCCAACATGCAGGACAACCTCAAGGCTGTCATTCGCGTGATGCAGTACATCTACGACAACATCATGTACGCCGAGCTCAACACCAAGAGCGACTACTGCCAGGTGTGCGGCTACGACGGTGAGATCAAGATTGTCGAGGATGACGGCAAGCTGGTGTGGGAGTGCCCCAATTGCGGCAATCGTGACCAGGAGAAGATGAATGTCGCCCGTCGCACGTGCGGCTACATCGGTACCCAGTTCTGGAACCAGGGTCGAACCGAGGAGATCCGCGACCGCGTGCTGCATCTCTAATAGTCATCCCAGGCCGCCCCGTAGCGAGGCCCCGGACCTTTACTCGCTATTTCGGACAGTCCTGGCTCACGACGGAGGCGCCACTGGCGCCTCCTGTTCGTGCGGAACTCATATCGAGCAAAGGTCCGGGGCCTCG
>CABUWD010000072.1 GCA_902495155.1 uncultured Collinsella sp. | reverse complement strand
TACGGCGAGGAACCGACCGAGGTATGGAAGAAGTGCAGATGAGCGTCATGGAAACCGGGGCAGACAAACTGCTCGCCGTAATCGACCACCGGCGTGGCGGCAGGTGCGGCGGCAATCACGTCATCGGGCGCGCCGACAGCGACGATGCGATCGCCCGCGATGGCGATCGCCAACTCGCGGGCGGTATCGATGCCGTCTTGCGCGGTAAAGACGTTCTTGGAGCGAATAATCCGATCGATATGTCGCATGGGCATCCCCATCTCTGGCAGGAAATTCAACACCCCCGAGTGTACTCCCCCGCCCTTGTAACAAAACCCCAAGCGGCAAACGGCAACTTTACCAGCCCTAGCGGCAGGTGGCATACTGGAGAGAGCCTGTACGATTTTGCGATCAACCCAGCAAGGAGCAAATCGACCATGACGAAGACCAAGGCACAGCAGATTATGGCGGCGACCGAGGCTCGCGCGGCTGACGACGTCACCGCAGCCATCAAAGATATCGCTACCGAGTTTGAACCATATATCATCAAGCAGCGCCGGCACTTCCATAAGCACCCGGAGCTGAGCCTTGCCGAGGAGCGCACGACCTCCGACATCGCCAACCAGCTCGACGCCATGAATATCCCCTACGAGCGTCCGCTCAAGACCGGCTTGGTGGCAACGCTTCGCGGTACCGCGCCGGATGCCTACCGCGAGGACGGCACGCCACGCCGCCGCATCCTGCTGCGCGCCGACATCGACGCCCTGCCCGTCACCGAGCAGACCGGCGAGGAGTTCGCCAGCGTCAACGAGGGCTGCATGCACGCCTGCGGCCACGACTGCCATATCGCCATGATGCTCGGAACGCTGCAAATCCTGCGCCATATGACCGACGACATCCACGGCGAGGTCCGCATCGTCTTCCAGCCCAGCGAGGAAAACGGCCAGGGCGCCAAGCTCATGATCGGCACGGGTGTGCTCGACGGCGTCGATGGCGCCTACGCCGCGCACATCTGGAGCGAGGTCGACGCCGGCACCGTGAGCTGCGAGCCCGGACCGCGCATGGCCAATACCGACTGGTTCCGTATCGACGTACGCGGCACCTCGTGCCACGGCGCCATGCCCCAGCGCGGTCACGACGCCGTTATGGTGGCCGCAGAGATCGTCAACGCCCTGCAGACCATCGTCTCGCGCGAGATCAGCCCCTACGAGCCGGCTGTCATCACCGTCGGCGAGCTGCACGGCGGCACCGCACGCAACGTTATCGCCGGCACGGCCTACCTCGCCGGCACGGTGCGCACCTACGGCGATTCGACCCACGAGGAAATGCCGGAGCTCATGCGCCGCATCGTGGAGCATACCGCGGCCGCCTTGGGCGCCGAGGCAGAGCTCACCGACTACACCATCGCCAACTACAAGGTCGAAAACGACGCCGCCTCGAGCGAGCGCTGCCGTCAGGCTGTAATCAAGTGCCTGGGCCCCGCCGGCCAAGGCCATTATCGCGGCACGCTCTCGGGCGAGGATTTTTCGGAGTACCTGCGCCGCGTACCGGGCGTGCTCGCCTTTGTAGGTACGCGCAACCCCAAGATTGGCGCCACGTACGCCCAACATTCCTGCTTTTACAAGATTGACGAGAGCGTGCTGGCCAAGGGCTCCATGGTTGCAGCCCAGTATGCCATCGACTTTTTGGCCGAGCCCACGCAAGAGGAGCTCGACGGCCCCACGATCGCCGCGGTTGCCGAGACCAACCCCGACTTGGCCGCCAAGCTGCGCTCTGCCAAGGCCACGGCCGCTGAGGCGCGCGACGCCATGCACGATGCTCGCACCGCCCGCCATGCTGCAATCAAGGGCATCCACGATGCGCGGGCTGCCGCTCGCCACGAGGAAAAGCGCGACGAGTAGCCGTCACGCCCATCCATAACAGCCTGGCTAAAGCAAAGCGGGGGCGGACGTTATCTCAACGTTCGCCCCCGCTTATGTGTCGACCGTTTTTCTAGCGCGTCCTCCGTCACGCCAGGTAAGAGCGAAGGATGGTGAGCCAGCGTGGGGGTTCGAGGTGGATGATATCGTCGGGAACTCCGGCGGGCGCATAGCCGCCAAAGAGCAGACCGGCATCTGCCGGATTGACGAGGCGCACGATCCATACGACGACGACCAGCACGCACAACACGGTGACCGCAATGTCGATACCACGCTTTAGCTCGCTCGATGCCACCTCCTCGCGCACGAACGCGAGCACAAACGCAATCGGCACCACCCAAAACAGCGGATGGTAGGCAAAGGCAGCCGCATAATCGAGGCGCAGCGCCGCCAGCCACGCCCTCGTCATGCCGCATCCCGGACAAGGAATGCCCGTCATCAATCGAAAAATGCAGCCAATGTCGAGCAGGTAGAGCGCGAGCCAGGCGACAAAGAGCGCGCCGGTGCAAAAAAGGGCGCGGCGAAGGAGCTCTGCCGTGCCCCTATGTCCCTGGAAGCTGTTCACGCCGCCCTTATTGTTAGGCACGAGCGCCAAGGCGAGTGTTGTAAGCCGTTGCCATGGCATTGGTATTATTGATGACGATGTTCATAGCGAAGATGGGACCAAGGCCGCACAGGAGCGCGCCGAAGATCTGCCACAGAAGAACGGTGGTGCCGTTTTCCTGGAACACCAGGCCGTAGCGAGGAGCGTTGGCCTGCAGGCGGTTGCCAATCTTGTAATACCAGTAGTACGCGTAGAAGCCGCAGGTCACAAACGATAGAAGGATGAATTCCGCCAGACCCGGCGTGTAATCGCCGTCATCCTGACACAACGTGTTGACGTCGCGTGCCAAGCAATACAGGAAGTAGAACGAATAGATACCGCAGGTCACAAGAGAGAGCAGCAGCCAGCCGATCAGGCTGCGGTCAGCCTTAATGGGGTCATAGCCCATCGGAGCGGATGCGGACTGTTGGGCGTATTGACCGGTGTACTGCTGCTGAGGCTGGGGCGCGGGCTGAATAGCCTGGGCCGGAGCGGGCTGGGGCTGCGGGGCCGCAGCGGCAGAAGCGGCACCAACGGCGGATCCGCAAACAGGGCAGAATTTGGCATCATCCGAAATGGGAGAACCACAAGTGGGACAGAACATGAGCCTCTCCTTTTCCTAAGGCGTCGCACGCCTTCAAACCTTACACGTCTACGTTCTCAACAATAGCCGCGACGTTGTTGCGCAACATTGACCAATTTCCGAGAAATTTTGCTGCAACCGTTTTCCCAGGCATTTTCTTGCTTTCGCAGTAGAAAAAGGCACCCCGGGCTCAGTTGCCCAGGGCGCCTCGACCGGCTATTCGGTTTGATTGTTTTCGGCAGCAGGATTATCGCCCGGCTCATCCGCCGGCGTGGCAACGGCATCCCAATCGGGCTCCGCAGGCGTCGCCTCGGACGCCGGTGCGGGGACAGGAGCAGGTGCCGGGGCAGGGGCAGGCGCGGGTGCCGGGGCAGGTGCAGGCGCGGGCGCCGGGGCAGGCGCAGCACCAGTGGCTGCCGTGGGATTGAATCCCGCAGGAGCAGGCTTCTTCTCACCCGGGAGCACAAAAGTCAAAACGTCGTCCTTGTCCTCATCGGCCCATTCGCTTGCATAACGCGCGACCCAATAGCCAACGGCACGGTGCTTGAGCATCTTGCCAAAGACTGTAAGAAACACGGTGACAAAAGCGACCAGCACCAGGAACAGCACGAGTGTGATGCCACCGCCGGCAACAATCGCCTCAATACCCGTAGGACGATAGTAGTAGCTATACATACCGACAGAGGCAACGGCGCCAAAGACGACCGTCAAGATCCATGTGACAACGTTGGCGACCAGACCCGTCAAAAACTCGGGAAGGAACGAAGCGCAGAACAGCTTGGTCTTATTGTTCTTAAAGGCTGCCCAAACCTTATCGAGCGAAAACGCGCTCTCGACGCGACCGGTCACCGCAAAGTGCATCACGGCAATGTCGGCGAACATCTTAAAGAAGACCCCCAGGACCGCCGTGGCAATCATAGCCAGGACAAGCAGGCCAAGCGAGCCAAACAGCGCAGCCTCGAGCGCATAAGAGCCGTAATAAGAATACGAGCCCGCGGCGCCAATTACCACGCCCTCCACCAGCGAAAGCACTACACCGATAACGGGAATGGCAGCGATAACCTCGAGCACGACCGAGATAACGCTCGAAAAGACTCCGAGGCCAAACGACGTGGAACGCATGAGTGGACGATCCATGCCGTCATCAACCTTGAGCGACAGATCGCGACCCCACTCGATGCCAAAGCCGGAACCGCACACGCTCGCAATGCAAGCTGCCAAAAAGCCGATGGCAGCCGCAATGCCGCCAATAACGGGAATAAACAACACGAGCACCGACACAACGCAAATCAGCGCCGGCAAAAACGCGATTTGGCATACACGCTGAAGCACACCCGGAGTCTTGGTCATATCTTGGAACGCCTGAGCCACACAGCCCTTTGGCGCATTCGCCACGGGCGGTTGCGGAACAAACTGCTGGGGCTGAGGCTGTCCCTGGGGAGCGGGGCCAGCGGCACCGGCATTAGGAGCACCGCACACGCCGCAGAACTTGTCGTTATCGCCCATGGGGGCGCCACACTGCGAGCAGAACATAGAATCATCCCTTCGTATTTTGAACGAATCACTTGGATCGCAAACGATGTCTTTAGCATCATTATTGCCCAATGTAGGGTCAAATACTCAAAGATGACCGATTTGCAAGGTACACGGCGCCAGCAGGCGGTTCGTTGAATACGTCTGTGCTAGTTCGTTCCGCGGAAGCCCTTGCCGACGATCTCGGAGCTGTCAACGATCGTGATAAAGGCACCCGGATCGACTTCGCGCGCATAGCGGCGCAGTTGCACGGCCTCGCGACGGCTCAGCACGCTCATGATCACCGTCACGCACTTGCCCGAGAAGGCACCGTAGCCGCGGCTGATGGTCGCCGTGCGGTTGAGATGCTTGACGATAAACTCCTCGACCTTAAGGGGCTCGGAACAAATGACCGTGCAGACTTTGCGCAGGTGAATGCTCTCAATGGCTTTGTCGACCACAAGCGTCTTGGCAAACAGGCCGAGCACGCAATACAGACCGACACGCGGGCCATACAAAAAGGCCGCGATGGTCACGATGCCGATATCGACCAGCAGCAGGGCACGGCCAATCTCGAGCGTCGTGCGGCGCTTGAGGATCATGGCAAGAATGTCCGTGCCACCCGTAGAGGCGCCGATGTCAAAGACAATAGCGCTGCCGAGCGCCGGCAAGATGACGGCAAAGCACAGGTCGCGCCACATATCACCCGTCAGAGAGACATCGGTCGGAATGAAGAGCTCAAACAGCGAGACGTAGGCCGAAAGCGCAAACGAAGCGAAGACGCTCCACAGAATCGCTTTGCGTTCCAAAAAGATAAAGCCCAAAACGACGAGAACCGCGTTAATAATCCACATAAAGACGCCGACGGGCAGGGTCGGGAACAGCGTGGACAGAATGACCGACACGCCCGAGGTGCCGCCAAAAGCAAAGTGATTAGGGGTTTTAAACGCAACGATGGCAAAGGCCGTAAGAATCAGGCCCAGATTGAGCTCGGCAAAAAAGCGCGGGAAGCCCGGCTCCTGGCTGCGCTTTTGACCGGCACGCTCGCCGCGCTCGATATCGGTGCGATCAACCACGCGCTCCATCGGCACCACGGGAGGACGATGCACCTCTTCGGCAGCACGCGATGCCGCCTCTGCCGCGGCGGCCTCAATCGCCCATGCCTTGCTTTCTGTTTCGTGCTCGTCGGCCATTACGGCAACCCCTCGTTAACAATTTGGAAACAATGCGCCCATTAGGGTAACGCGGAACGCGACGATTGCAACCCCTAGTTAGACGAGCGGTATGCCTACATCGGGGGGCATACAAATAACGGCCGGCCACGCTTTTGCTTGCGCGGTCGGCCGTTTAACGTTTTCGCAGATAAAACCTGCCAAAACAAACCTGTCCCTTTTTGGAAGGTTATTCGTGCTGGCTGGTGCGGTGCTCGTACTCCTCGGGGGTAATGACGTCCTCGATGCGCAGGTTGACGCCCGCCACCTCAAGGCCCGTCATCGCGGCAAGGCGCTCGGTGACGCGTGCCTTGACATCGTCGAAGATCGCGGGCGCATAGGCACCGTACTCGATAATGACGGAGATGTTGACGACCACGCGATTGTCATCGGTGACCTCGACCGTCACGCCCTTGGTCAGATTCTCGGCACCAAACTGCTCCTGCACAAAGTGCATGAGGTTACCCTTCATGCCCAGAACGTGCGGAACCTCGCGGGTGGCCATGGCAACGATCTTCTCGATCACACCGTTGGAATAGGTCAGCGAGTCCTCGGACTCGTCCGCCTCCTCGTCGTCCTCATCCTCATCGGACTCGACCTCGACAAGAGCCTCGTCCTCGAGCGTCACATCCTCGGCTTCGGCGACGACCGCCTCGTTCTCCTCGAGCTCGGTATCGGCTACATCGACCTTCGTGTTAAAAGCCATGGTTCCTCCTTATGCCTGCCGCAGATGCGACAGTCGAATACATATTAGCGGCCTATTAGCGGCCGCTAAACAGACGGCCGAAGAAGTTGACGATCCCGTTCTCGCCGTCGCGAATTTGGCCGATCACAGCGCCGATCAGCACGAAGAATGCAATGACGAGCGTGTCCCACAGGCCCAACGTGAGCACCAACACGGCGAGGATAAAGCCAGCGACGGCGCCAAGCGTGGTGTTGGGATGACGCACGGCATAGCTCCAGATGGCAGCGCCCGTACCCTTGATGAGACCCATAGCCTCGTCAAAATCCGCGGCTGCCGCGTCTTGTAACTCGGTTGCCTCTGCTTTGGAATCAACAGGTTCGTTCGCCGGCGTGGCGCTCTGGTCAATCGTCAGGCGCGGCGTACGAGCGGTCTTGTCTTGATTGGTATCACTCACCGGAAACCTCCACGGTCTGGACGGTAGTCTTGGACGGCAAAAAACGAACGCGTGCGGTCGTGCCCGGCGTGCCAAGCATGGTGTCGCAAGCTTCCTCGATGCGCCGCTGCATCGCAGTAGCCAGAGATGCCACGTCCTTATCGTCAAGCGCGATAGCCTCGACCTTAAATCGGACGTGCGAATCGTCGGAACCTTGGACGCGGGCCTCGACATGCTCGATCATCACGCGATCGTCGCGCTCTGCAGCAGCCCTGGCGCACGAAGAAAGCGCCGCGAGCGTGACCTCGATATTACGCTCCCCCGCCGGATGCACGCAGGAAGGCTCGCGACGAGCAAACATCAGGCGAAAGAAGCTTACCAGCACGCCAATCGCCACAACTCCGCCGCATGCCGTCACGACAATGCGCGGCATGGGGTCGCGCATCAGCAGCATAAAGCGATACGTATACGGCCCCCAAAACTGGCAGACAAGCGTACCCAGCGCCACGATGGCGGCGGCAAGATACACGATCGCTAGGGCTCGTTTGAGTACGCGCATGCGGCGCTCCCTTCAAATCTCGATCCAAGGAATGCAAAACGATTCGCATCATTATAAAAGAGCCGGGTCCGGTGCCTCATTGCACGCGGATCCGGCTCATCTATTCCACGAGGCTTGCATGCTCGCTTCATTATGCCCAGATATGCACGGCTCAATCCGTGCGGGCGCTACTCCTCCTCGAGGGCAGCGATGACCTCGTCGGTCATGTCCATGGTGCTGTAGACGTCCTGGACGTCGTCGAGCTCCTCAAGACGGTCGATGAGGCGCTGAACCTTCTTGGCGTCGGCACCGGAGACCTCGGTCGGGGTGGTCGGGACCATGGTGGTCTCGGAGCCCTTGACCTGGACGCCCTGCTCCTCGAGCGCCTTGGAGACAGCCATGACCTCGTTGGCAGTAGTCCAGACGATCCACTCCTCGCCGGCGTCCTCGTAGTCCTCGCCACCGGCCTCGGCGATGGCCATCATGAACTCATCCTCGTCACCGGCAGCACCGTTGGCGATCATGGTCTCCTTCTTGGCGTTCTCGTCCAGGATCTCCTTGGCGACGACGATCTGGCCCTTGCGCTCAAACTGGAAGGCGACGGAGCCGGAGGTGCCCAGGTTGCCACCAGCGTGGGAAAAGGCGGAACGGACGTCGGCAGCGGTGCGGTTGCGGTTGTCGGTCAGGCAGTCGACGTAGACGGCGACACCGGCGGGACCGTAGCCCTCGTACACGATGTTCTCGTAGACGGCGGCGTCGGCACCCGAACCAAAGGCCTTATCGATAGCGGACTTGATCTTGTCCTTAGGCATGGACTGAGCCTTGGCCTTAGCGACGGCAGCGGCGAGGCTGGCGTTGTTCTCGGGCAGCGGGTCACCGCCGAGACGGGCAGCAACGGTGATGTTGCGGCTGAGCTTGGAGAAGAGGGCGGAACGCTTGGCGTCCTGCGCGCCCTTACGATGCTTGGTTGTGGCCCACTTAGAGTGTCCGGACATACGTGTCTCCTATCGGTTTCGACCTAAAGCCCAGCGTGGATGCTCGGGCAATATAAACAAACGTCGTTATGATATACCTACCGGCCTGCAAGATAAACCCCAAAATGAAGGCGTCGTGATGATGCAGCCCCTTGGCACAAAGCAGCCTGACCCCAATGCACCAATCTTTGGTTAGGTCCACAGAAGGTCGCTGCGGGTGATCGTGGCACCGATGGCAAAAGGCATGCATGCAATGACTGGGTACAGGTAGCGCATGTAGGTCGATCCGTTACATGGACCGATCAGGCACACGGCGAGCACACCCAGCAGCGGTATCCAGATGGCCAGCGCACGCCACGAATGGCGGCGCAACAGGTAGACCACCACGGCGATCATGATCCACACGTAGGTGGCCGAGCTCATGGTGAGCGAGATAAACGGAATGCGCTGGACCGCCACGCGGTACAGGTTAATCAGGTGGTCGCACCAGCGCACGACCTTGCTATCGACCGGATGGAAGTCAAAGTACTTGAGGTTATCGGGCTTAGCCATGATCTCGGCACTGCGTGCCGTGCTGTAGACCCATGCATCGCGCGCGCTCGGATAAAAATAACCATAGTAGTTATTGATAAGCGCCGAGATATAGCACTCGGGATCCTTCTTAAACATCTGGGCCCATACCTCAAAATAGGCATCGATATCCTCCTGCGAGGCGTACTCGTTAAAGCAATTCTTGACGGCATCGGACTTGTCGGGGTTGTAGCGGCGACCCAGGTTCTCGTACTTGAGCACGCGGTCGATCACGGCACGCTCCTCATCGGTCACCAAGCCGTCGCAAGGAGCCTCCACGATGGTGCCGTCCTCCTTAACCGCGGGGTTGACGCCCGAGTTGAGGCCGTCGTGCTTTTGGACGAAACGAGCCGTCTGCTGGAACGGAATCGAGAGGATTTCGCGCTTGGAACCAGGCGTGATATCGTGCGCCGGCATAAAGACCTTGGTGAAGTACATATTAGAGGCAAGGCAGAGCGCGAGCACCGCGAGAATGCCAACCCAGCGGAAACGCGGGATGGCGCCCGAAGGCGCAGCACCAGTCTGCTTGGCTGCACGACGAGCCACATGCACGTCCCATGCGCAAAACGCCGCCGCGATTACGCATGCCGCTAGGGGAAACACCAGGCCGCCGTTGCGCAGAAACGTGGAACCCATGGCGCCCAGAGCGAGCAGCAGCCAGTCGTGGCGAGCAAAGAGCACGGGGGCTTTCTCGCCCGCTCGCTCGACATTGGCATCACGACGGGGCAAGCCACATGCCACGAGCTTGACGGTCTGTACCAGCAGCACCAAGAACGCGTCGGCAAAGAGCACATCTTTGGTGAGCAACGCCGCGTAGTTAGAAAACATCGGCATAAACGCGAAGAACAGCAGGATCGCACCGCGAACCGGCAGGCTCACGCCCAGTTTGCGCAGCGACGAAATGGAATAGGCCATGCAGGCGGCCGTGATGACGAACTGAGCACAGGTGTAGATGGCAAGACCTGCGTTGGCGCTGTTGAACAGCGAAAGCCCCAGCTGAACGCACGAGCCGATAATGGCCGTGTGCACTACGGGATGATGCCCGTTGAGCAGCACGTTGGGGTTGAGTAGGCGCAGGTAGTCGCTCGTGCCGTTGGGATAGTTGAACCACTGGCGAATCTGCGCGCCCGTATCTCCCATAAAAAGGCCAGGCAGCGAAGCGATGAGCGTGGGCGCCCAGGCGATCATAAGCACCAGGAAGGGCCCGGCAAAAGGATGGACCGAGAGCACGGCGTGAGCCACACGCCATACGCGGCCAAAGTGCGCTTCCGAAAACGGAATGCGCCGAGAGCTCAGCCAATCTAGACACTCAAAGGCAAGGTAGAAGGCAACGATCGCTAGGAGCATCCAGCCCGCGCCGCCAATCCAGGCGCAGATGATGCGGGCTTTGTCGCCAAGGACAATCTCGGCCGAGTCGGTGAGATCGTAGCTGCGGCCGAACACCATGCAGATGGCGAAGAACAGCGACGGCAGAATGATCGATGGACGCCAGGTGTCGCCACGGCCAAAGAACACGTAGCGAAACGGCAGAGTGAGCAGGCAGGCAAGCGCAAGCAGCATGACCGCGTCGGTATGGCCGGCAAACGAGAGGAGCACCTCGTAGCACACGTACAGCATGCCCGAGGCGTTGGGGTCAATCGCCAAGACTGCGTTGCTCGACACCGGGGAGGGATCGATGGAAAACGCCGTGGTCGCCAACAGCGCGAGCAAAAATGCGATGAGCGTCTGCTTGGCGGGGTAGCG
>CABUWD010000071.1 GCA_902495155.1 uncultured Collinsella sp. | reverse complement strand
CGCGCGTGATGGTGGCACTGCCGGGCGACGCCGGCGTGATCGCCGACGCCCCGGGCCTGCGCAGCCTACCGCTCGTGGGTCACGTGCGGGGTCTGGCGCGCGCCTTCCCCGAGATTGTCGAGGCATCGCACGCGTGCCGGTTTGGCGATTGCACACATACCCATGAGCCGGGTTGCGCCGTTCGCGAGGCCGTGGACGCCGGGCAGATCGACAGTCTGCGTCTGGAAACGTTCCAAAACTTGGCGTCATCCATG
Organism: uncultured Collinsella sp.; assembly: GCA_902495155.1. Lineage (GTDB taxonomy): Bacteria > Actinomycetota > Coriobacteriia > Coriobacteriales > Coriobacteriaceae > Collinsella. The sequence goes on along the minus strand of CABUWD010000071.1, from coordinate 10,701 downwards.
CGCGTGAGCGCTCAAATGCTCGATCCCGATGTTCATCTGTAATTGATTTTTCCTATGACAGCCGTCTCCCAACTGTTCGGGAGACGGCTTTTTTCCTGCGGAAAAGCCTCGAAACATGCAGTTTGTTGACGTGCTGACCAAAACCTTGCCACGAGCTTGACGGGCTGGTCAGTTTTTGGTCAGCGATTGGTTTGACATCGAAAACTAAGATCGCGATTGCGCCGCTTTGCGCTCTGACCGCCCAGACAATGGTGGTACGGGCATTCGCCCGGCACTGCCATGAGAGGAGCGGCCGTGAACAAGAGCAAGCGCATCGCCATCAGTCTGGTCGCGGGCGTGCTCGCTGCTCTGCTCTGCATGGTTTACGGCTCGTCGATCCGCTCGCAAGCCGAACAGGTCCAGGCTGAGACCTTGGCCAAGTACGGTGGCGATCGCGTCGAGGTATGCGTCGCGGCGCGCGATATCGATGCGGGCGAGACCCTCGATGAGACCAATGTCATAACCCAGGAATGGCTGACGAGCCTGTTGCCGCGTGACGCGGCGACCGAGCTGCGCCAGGTGCGCGGCGACGTGACGACTTCGCGTATTCCCAAAAACGCCGTGATCTGCAATGTCTACACCAAGGCCGAGAGCCACAAGCTCGAGGTGCCTAAGGGCAAGGTCGCCGTTTCGGTGGCGGTCGATGCCGAGCACTCGGTCGGCGGTGCTACGGGCGTGGGCAGCTACGTGGATGTATATGTGCAAAAAGACGGCGTAACCGATCGGCTGTGCGGCGCGTACGTGATCGATACCAGTGAGGATTCCGGTGCCACGCGCGAGGGCAAGATCGAATGGGTGACGCTGGCGGCTGACCCCGAAGACGTCAAGGAACTGCTGGGAGCCTCGGGCAAGGGAACGGTCAGCTTGACGATTCCCGCCACGGCGCGCGGCAAAAAGAGCGGAGGCGACGAGTGATGAAGGCGATCTGGCTTGCGTGCTGCGCGTGCGGCGATTACGGGCTGTTGCAGCGGGAAGTCGAGGGCCGTGATGCGGGTGCACAGGTGCTTCGCGTGGGTGACCTGGACGGGCTGGTTTCCATGGCGCGGGCGTTTCCGTCGCGCCGCGGAGCTGCCATCATCGCGGCGTCTCTGTTCGATACCGAAGACGTGCGCAAGACTGTTGCGCGCCTGACGGCCGAAGGCCGCGTGAGTCGCGTGGTCGTGTTGATAGAAGCACTCGATCCGTCGGATATCGAGGGGCTGTTTCGCGCAGGGGCGACCGAGGTCATCGCTGCGCACAGTATATGCGGCAACGGGCGCGCGGGCGAGGGAGCGGTTGATTCCGATCGGCGCATGACGATTGAGCCCGATGCTTTTGTTGATAGGGAACCCGGGGCGCCTCGCGCTACAAGAGGCCCGCGTGTTGATGATTATGGAAAAGCGGAAGCCGAGCATGGTCGGCGCCCCCGGAACCCCCTTGCATACGATGGCGCTGGAGGGCCGGCGCAGCATGCTAGCGATTCCCCGGCTGTAGATATGGGATACGTGCACGGCGTGAATCTGGTGGATGAACTCGACGAAGTTGAGGGCTTTGCCGGGTGCGGCGAGTTGTCGCTGATGCAGCATGAGCAGATTGCACAGAACGAGCCTGCCTCGCAGACCGAACAAGCTGCCATGCCGGCTTGGACACAGCGTGTGGTTGCGGCGGAGGAGACGGGGACGCTGTCACCGACGCTCGCTCCGCCGCCTCCGATGCCGCCGGCAGACGCTGCCGCTCCGCAGCGTCGAGCTCCGGTCATCTGCGCCATTTCGGGTTCGGGCGGTTGCGGCAAGTCGACGATCGTTGCCACCATGGCACACACATCGTCGCTGTTGGGCTTGCGTGCCGCCGTGCTCGACCTGGACCTGATGTTTGGAAACCTTTACGACTTGTTAGGCGTCGATGCTCCGCGCGATATGGCGGCACTTATCGAGCCGTCGGCGGCGGGCGCGCTCACCGAGCCGGATATCGTAGCCGCATCGATGCGCGTGGCGCCGGGCGTTACGCTCTGGGGTCCCGTCGCGGCGCCCGAGCAAGCCGAGCTCATGGCACGTCCGGTGGAGCTACTGCTAGATGTTCTGCGTCGCGAATCCGACGTGGTCTTTATCGATACCTCGGTCTTTTGGGGCGACGCCGTGGCGGCTGCGGTGGCGGCGAGCGACCGTTGCCTGGTCGTTGGCGATGCTGCGGTGTCGTCCGCGACATCGGCGTCGCGCGTCATTGAACTGGCAAGTCGAGTAGGTGTGCCGCGCACGCGCATGAGCGCCGTGTTCAACCGGTTCGGTGCGCGCGGGGCAGACGAGGACGTCGCCATGCGCTTTGAGATTGCCTGTGCGTTGAGCTCCAAGATTCGTATCGCCGATGGCGGGCAGGATCTCGCCGCGCTCATGGCGTTTGGGCGCGCTGACGAGGCAGTGGGTCAGACGAGCGCTTTCGCGACCAGCGTGCGCGAGGCCACGCGCGAGATGCTCGTGGAACTGGGATGCGCCGTCGGCCCTTGGAGCGATATGGTCGCCGACCGTGCGACGCGTACCGAACGCCCGCGTATCCGCCTTCCCTGGTCGCGCGAGGGTGATCAGCGATGAGCCTGCAAACGAGGATTAAGGCTGCCGGCGCTGCAGCGGCGGCAGCGCCGGCAGATGCGGGGCGTCGCCGCGCGGTGAAACGACGCACTAAGCGCGCCGTGATGGACCGCATGGGTTACGACGAAGTGGCGCGTATCAGCGCCTATGTCGACCCGGTACTTGCCCGCTCGGAATTGCGTCCCGCGGTGGAGGCGGCGCTCAATGTTGAGGAGCCGACCGATCTCGCGACGCCCGAGCGCGAGGCCATCATCGACGAGATTTTGGATGACGTGGTGGGCTTGGGGCCGTTGCAGCCGCTCATCGAGGACGACACCGTTACCGAAATCATGATCAACGGCTGCCGCTCGGCTTTCTTTGAACGCGGCGGCGTCTTGTACCCCATCGAGCATGCGTTTGAGGATGATGAGCAGATCCGTGTGCTTATCGACCGCATCATCTCGCCACTTGGCCGCCGTATCGACGAGCGCAGTCCCATCGTCAACGCCCGCCTCAAAACGGGCTATCGCGTCAACGCGGTGATTCCGCCTGTGGCGATTGACGGACCGATTCTCACCATCCGAAAGTTCTCGGACCGCATCTGCTCGCTGGACGAGCTTGTGGGGCTGGGGTCGCTGCCGCTTTGGTATGCGCAGCTGCTGTCGTGCGCGGTGTCGCTGCGACAGGACCTGGCGGTTGCGGGAGGCACGGGATCTGGTAAGACCACCCTGCTCAACGCGTTGTCATGCGAGATTTCCACCGGCGAGCGCATCGTGACGATCGAGGACTCTGCCGAGCTCAAGTTTGCGCATCATCCGCACGTGGTGCGCCTAGAGGCGCGCGAGGCTTCAATTGAGGGCGAGGGCGCGGTGACGATCCGCGACCTGGTGACCAATGCCCTGCGCATGCGCCCCGACCGCATCGTGGTGGGCGAGGTGCGCGGTGCCGAGTGCTGCGACATGTTGCAGGCCATGAACACGGGCCATGACGGGTCGCTCACCACACTTCATGCGGGTTCAGAACAGGAGACCGTGGTGCGTCTGACCTTGCTTGCGCGTTATGGCATCGATCTGCCGAGCGAGCTTATCGAGGAGCAGATTGCCATGGCGCTCGACGGCATCGTGATGTCCGAGCGCCACGCCGATGGCAGGCGCTTCGTCTCCTCGTATTCGGGGGTGCGTCGCGCCGTGTCGGGCGGCGTAGAGCTCGAGCGCTATGTGACTTTCGATGCCGCCGATCGCACCTGGACGCTTGACCGCGAGCCGCCGTTTATCGCAGAAGGCCTGCGGTCGGGGACGCTCACGCAAGAGGAGGTGGACGAATGGAGGTCGCTGTGCCCCTCGTCGTAGGGGGTTTGACAGGGTTTTCTGTTGCGACGGCGTGCGGGGCGGAACCTCGTGTGCCGCAGGTGCCGCCGGCGGAGCTGGCGCGTCAGGCGCTCGAGACGGTGGCAGAGAAACTGCCGCGTGAGCTGGTGGAAAACGATCTGCTGAAAAAGATCGCCCGTTCGTGGGCATCGCTGGCTCCGGCGCGTCGCCTTGGCCTCGCGATCGAGGATGCTTCGGGGCGTTTGGCGTTTCTGCTGCTATCGAGCGGTGTCTGCTGCGTTTTGCTAACGATGGTGTCGTTATCGCCCCTCGGATTTGCCTTGGGACTTGTTGCTCCGTTTGCCGTTGGCGCCGCTCGGGATGGCTTTGAGAGCCGGCGCGAGCAACACGATGCAGAAGAGGCCATGCCCGAGGCGTTTACCGCACTTTCCATGTCGCTTGCCTCGGGACATTCGCTGGCCCAGGGCATGCGCTTTGTGGGCGCTCATGCGCAAGAACCGGTGCATACCGAGTTTTTGCGGGTGGCGGCGGCGATCGATTGCGGCATCTCGGCGACCGACGCGCTCGATGACTTGCTCGTGCGTATCGACGCCCCCGGTCTTTCGCTTGTGACCTTGGCGCTTAAGGTGTCACAGCGCACCGGCGCTCCGCTTGCCGACTTACTGTCCGAGGCGTCGAGCATGGTGGGGGAGCGCATTGAGCTCAAGCGCCGCCTAGATGTTAAGACGTCGCAGGCCCGCATGTCTGCGCATATGGTCGCGGCGATGCCGGCGGGCATGTGCGCGGTGTTGGCGCTGCTTTCGGCAGATTTTCGTCGCGGTCTTGCGACGCCTGCCGGCGCGGGCGCTGTGGTGCTGGGTCTTGCCCTCAACGCCGTTGCCCTGGTGGTTATCAGGCGCATTATGCGGGTGGAGCTATGAGCGCCCCGGTTGCAGTTGCGGCTTGCCTGTGCGCCCTGAGTGTATTTGTCGCGACGGGTTTGGATCGGGCGGATGCACGCAAGATCGCAGAGGCCTGCAAGCGCGAGGCGGTGCTGGTCGCTGCCGCGGGTCGCTCGGTGGTCGATGCTCTGACCGCGCGAATGAAGGGCGCGGTTGGAGCGGGCGGCCCGGCGCGAGTGTCGCTCGGCGAAGTGTCCGAGATGATCGATGTTGTGCGCTTGGGTCTTTCGGCCGGTCTTTCGTTTGATGCGGCGCTTGAGATTTTCTGCGCCAACCGCCGGTCAGTGCTGGCTCTTCGACTTGAGCGGGCCTGCATGGCGTGGCAGGTGGGCGTGGGCACGCGTGAGGACGAGTTGTTGGCCGCCGCGCGCGACCTGGACGTGCGAGCGCTCGAGACCTTTGCCATCACGGTGGGACAGGCGCTCGCCCTGGGTGCCCCACTTGCCGAGACACTGGCCGCTCAAAGTCGCGAGATCCGTGCGGCTCATCGCGCCGCGGTCGAGCGCGAGATCGAGCGTGCGCCCGTCAAGCTGCTGATTCCCACCGGCACACTCATCTTGCCGGCGTTGCTTCTGTCCATATTGGGCCCGCTGTTGGGAGCAGGCGGGATGATGTAGGGAGGAATACATGAACACGATGACTGACGTTGCTGGCAAGGTCTGGAGCTGGGCTGTTTGCCAGTCAATTCGCGCTCGCCAGCATGCCGGGGAGCTACTGCAGGAGGAGAGTGCGCAGGGCACCACCGAATACGCCATCTTGGTCGGCGTGCTCGTGGTGATCGCCATCATTGCCATTGTCGCATTTAAGGGCAAGGTCCAAGATCTATGGAACGCTATCAGCGAGGGCATCAACAGCCTGTAGAGGGCGAGCGCCCCATCGGGGTGCTGCTGGTGTTTGCTTGCCTGACCGTGGCGATAGCGGCGGTGCTTTGGGGGCTTAACGCCGCGCGGCAGCAGCGTCCTGGGGCCGCCTTCGATTCGGGCTCAGATTCGGCGGTGGCGTCTCAAAAAGATGAGATGCGAGATGCGGACGATTCGGATGTCGCTGTCACGGCGCAAACCTTTCTGCGGACGCTCGACAAGCGGTCTGGCACTGCGACGGATTCACCTGAGGACAACGCGATTGCGGTCCGGCTTGCATGGTCCGAGGACCGACCGATGACCGAGGCAGCGGCGGATATGTTACGCGCCTACCGCGAGGTGCCAACGGCCCAGCTCGCCCTGAGCGGCTATCTCGATATTAAGGGCAACGTATGGGGCGCCATCGTGCGCGATGGGCGCGGCTGGGTCGATATGGTGACGGTTGCCGCGGATGCTGGCGATGCTTCGTGTCGTCTGCGCGCCGTGCGTCTGGTCCCGCAAACAATAAGCTCAAAGGAGGGATCGTGAAATGCATGGCATTCTGCGTGAGGAATCTGCCCAGGCGACGGTCGAATACGCCATCGTCACGGTGGCGCTGTTATCGATCGTGCTGGCGATTGTGGGACTTTGGCGTGCTGGCACCGATGGACGCTTGGCGGCGCTGGTTGAGCGGGCGGCATCCCATGGCGTTGCCTCGACGTCGGTTATCGACGCCGCTGCGGGCGCTAAGGACATCGCGTTGTATTGATATCGCGCGCGAGGACCGGGCGCAGTCTACGGTCGAGGCCGCTTTTTTGCTGCCGACGTTTCTGACGCTCATCCTTCTCGCACTGCAACCGGTGTGCCTGCTTTATACGCGCGCGGTCATGGAGTCTGCCGCCGCCGAGACCGCGCGGCTCATGACCACGACGACGGCGGAGGACGACGATCTTAAGGAGTTCACCCTCCGCCGGCTTGCCGCAGTGCCCAACGTTTCGATCTTTCATGCCGGCGGGCCGTTGTCGTGGGATGTCGAGCTTAGCCGGGCCGATGCGGGCGGCGTCTCGTCCGTGTCCGTTTCCGGCGAGGTCAAGCCGTTGCCTGTGATCGGTGCGTTTGCGCAGGTTATGGGTGGTACCGCCGAGGGCGGCTACGTTGAGCTCAAGGTCGATGTCTCGTATCAATCACGTCCCGAATGGCTGGAGGGAGATTATGATTCGTGGATTGCTGCATGGGATTAAGCGTTTCTGGTCTAGACGCGTTTTGACGCGCCGTCCGAGCTGCCATCGCAAGCGAGGCGGCTTTATGGGTCGAGCCGGTATCGACCTGTTTATCGAAGACGGTGCCTACACCACGCTTTCCTCTGCGGTGGTCATCTTGGTGGTGCTCACGCTGCTGTTTTCGTCGACGGCGGCGATATGGAGCATGTCGCGCGCGGGGGACACCCAGGTGGCTGCCGATAGCGGCGCGCTGGCAGGCGCCAATGTGGTGTCGTCCTATCACACGGCTGCCACGGTGGTGGATGCGAGCATTTTGAGTTTGGGCCTAGCGGGGTTTGCCACGATCGGGACGGGCCTGGTCGCCATCCTCATCCCGGGTGCCGAACCAGTTGCCGGCAATATGGTCGACACCGGGATTGAGATCATTAAAACGCGCAACAAGTTTGCCAAAAGCGCATCGGAAGGCTTACAGAAAATCGAGACGGCTCTGCCGTATCTGATCGCCGCGCGTGCCACGCAGGCGGTGTCGGCGCAGGATACCGATAGTGTGACCTATACCGGTACGGCGCTTGCCGTGCCCAAGACATCCGAGTCGGACTTCGCTGCGCTCGAGGGGTCCGAGATCTCGACCGATGCCATTAAAGGCACATCAGATGATTTAGAGCGTGCGGCCGAGGAGCTGCGGAAGGCTTCTGAGGACACGGCAAAGGCTAAAGAGCGCGCTTGGCTGGCGGATTGTGGTGGGTCGGACAAGGGCTCGGTCAGCAGCTGTTCTTGCATGTGGGAGCGTGCGAAAAGCCTAGCGGATCTCTCTGGTGCTCAAAATCCGCATTACGCTTCGAGCGTTACGTGGGAACCGCAAGTGGCGTTCGATCGCGCGAAGGCCTACTATCGCCAGCGCCTGGCAAATGAGAAACCGCTTGGCGAGGGTCCGGAAAAACAGGCAGATTCTGCTGCACGAAAGGTGTTCTTCGCTTATGCGAGCGAAGAAGTCGAGCGGGCATATATAACTGAAAAGGACGGCAAAGTTTCCGCCCACATCCCTTTCCTTCCGCGAAATCCAGATGAGGCGCGGACGACTGAACTCTATACTGATGCGCGTTGGCCCACGAGTGAAGTAGATAAAGTTACCTATTTGCATTATGGGACTGACTGTCCAAATTACAAAAAAGGAAAGCCGGGTGGGCTGGCATCCGTCGCAGATTTTGACGGTCACGAAACGTGTAGCGAATGCCATTTCGGTGTGTCGTCTTTAGGGTACGTTGCGATTGCAACGACTTCTGTCGAAAGGGGCTTCGAATACCACTTTGACAAGTTCAAAGAGGCCCTGGAAGACTACGTCGAATGCCGCAACAAAGAGCTCGAGCTCGAGCGTCAGACCGAAGACGAGGCCGATCGTGCGGGCAATACGTTTGACCAGGCCATCAAGGAGCTTTCGGGCGAGCGCCCGCGTATCGCCCCACCTGGCCGCAACGGCGTGGTCGCCTTTGCGGTTTCGGGTGCCATCTCGAGCCCCGATGAACTCAACTCTTCGTTTAACACGGCAGTCAGGCTTGGCGATCGCGGTGCTATCTCTGCCGCGGTGTTGGCGCCCGATGAGGCGACGGCGCAAAACAACGTGCTTTCGCGATTTTTCTCGACATTGAAGGAACGCTCGGGCGGCGTTGCCGGCGTACTCGATGGCGTCATGGATGTTTGGGGACGGCTGCTCGTAGGATACGGTGATATCCAAGGTTCGGCCGACGAACTTATGGACGAGATGATTAAGGGCCTAGGAGGGGGCAGCGGCGCGTTGGGCTCCATCGCATCGTGGCTCGGCGATACCGTTTCGGCGTCCGTGGCGGCGTTGGGCCTGGAGCCGTGCGACTTGCGCCTGCGAAAGCCGGTGCTGACCGATTCCGCCAATGTCATTAAGAGTCCGGGGTCTGACATTGCGGGTCTCTCTCAAGCGCAAGACAAACTGCGAAGTATTCCGTTGGGCGTGACCGATCCCAAGGCGCTTTGCGAGGCGTTGGAATATCAAGTCGAACGCACCATTAGCGGTACGGTGTTCACGCTTGCGGAGATTCCTCTGCCCGGCGGCGGCTCCATCCCACTCACCGTCGATGTCGCCACGCTGGTTGGCGCTCTGGGCGGTGGGTCGTAATGAGTATCCGCATGCGTCTGCGCGAGGAGCGCGCCCAAGCGACGGTGTAGATGTCGGTGGTAACGCACTATTTTCTGGTGCTGGCACTCATCGTGTACAACGTCATGATCTTTGCCAGCGCTGTCGCGCGCTTCGACCGCGTGGTACCCGACATCGTGTTGGCGCACGCCGTGGCGTCGGAGGGGGAGGGCGACGAAAGCTCTGCCGATGCCTCGGCGACGGTTCAGACTCAAATTCTGAATGCCATGGAAGGCTATGACTTGCGGATCGAAGTGTCGAGCGAGCAAGGCGCGGAGGCATCGGATGGTGGCCTGCTCTCCCTATCCGGTACGTTTAGGACCTACACCTGCACCATGCACTATGAGCCGTGGCCGACTTTTCTCAGCATCGCTGGCGTTTCGCTGGGGGCGCCGACAACGTTGTCGCACGAGCGCGCGGTGACGGTCGATCCATGGCGCCCGGGGGTGGTCATGTGACCGCGGTCTCGTTCTACATCGCCTACGCGCGGGCACTCAACAGGCTGGGTTGGACGCCGGCCGAGTTTGCGGTGGCGGAGTCGTTTGTCGTGCGTCTGCGCGGCATGCTGGGGCGGCGTCCGGTTGCCGCCAACGGCCTGCCGCTCGTCATGGCGTTTCCACGCTGCTCTTCGGTCCATACGTGTTTTATGGCCTATCCCATCGACATCGCCTTCATCGATCGCGATGGCAATATCCTCGCGCGCTACGAAAACGTCCGTCCTTGGCACATGTGTTCCTGTCCCGGTGCCTGGGCGGTATTGGAACGCCCTTCAATCCTCGCTACACCTCCCGCCCTCCAACAAGTGCCGGCGTAAGAGATTGGCGACAGCGGACTTTCGTCATACGAAATTGGGTAAGATGGAGGAGAAGATGCATGGATGTTGAGATCCATCCCAACGCTAAAAAGCACCTGACGGAAAAGCAGGTGCTTAGCGCTTGGCTTGCGGTTACTGAGTGCATTCGTCGCGAGTCGAAGGACGAGCCGCCGAGATGGCTTGCGATTGGATGGCTCCCAGACGGACGAAGCGTGGAGCTTGTCGCGGTCGAGCTTGTCCGTGGGTGGCTTATCATTCATGCCTTGTCTCCAGTCCAGAAGAAATTTTGGCAGGAGATTGAACAGGCTCGGCAAAGGGGTCGATGATGGGCAAGACGTATACGGCCGCTAATGGTCAGGTTGTAACGGATGAAATGATTGACGCGTGGTGCGAGTCGTACGAGCGCGGAGAGTTTCCGGATGGCGAACACACCGTTGGTGGGATCGTGCATGGACGGCCCCCGCTCTCAGGTGAGGGGACGGCAACGCTGTCGGTCAAGATTCCTCTGGGAATGAAGGAGGCCATTCGTCGACGGGCGGCTGCCGAGGGGATGACGCCAAGTGAGTTTGCCCGTGCGGCTCTGAGTGAAAAACTTCTTGCTGCCGGCTGATGCCTCTGACGTGCCGATTTATAGAACCGAGGCTGTGCTCAAAAACTTTTTTAAAATTCTCGGTTGACCGGAACGCGTCCTTGGTTATACTAATCAAGCCTTGAAACAAGGCACACCTCAAATGGCTGGGTAGCTCAGTTGGTAGAGCAGAGGACTGAAAATCCTCGTGTCAGGGGTTCGATTCCCTTCCCCGCCACCTTGAATTG
>CABUWD010000070.1 GCA_902495155.1 uncultured Collinsella sp. | reverse complement strand
GTATACTAACCGGCGGCGAATCTGCTCCATCGCTTAGAGCTGCTGCGTCTGGACGGCGCGTGATAGGGCTGCCAAAGCGATCGCCAGCGTGCTGAGCAACGTCCTCTCTGTGCGCACCCGTTTTTGTATGTATTAGCGCACTACCAAGCACGCCCGCGCGGCCGCATGCCGTGCCCATAACGCGTGCAGATAAGGAACAACGACATATGCGTAATTCTGTATCCGACGTCACGGACGCCGAGATTCTGGACGAGACCCGCGAGGCCATGACCCAGGCTGCCTTCGATGCCGCCGACGAGGCAAATGCTGCCCAGGCCGTCGAGTCCGCTACCGAGAGCCTGCCCGCCTTTGACGAGCTGGGGCTTTCCGACGAGATGCTTCGTGCTATCGAGAACCTGGGCTACACGGCGCCCACGCCCGTTCAGGCCGGCTCGATCCCCGTGGTGCTCGAGGGTCGCGACCTGCTTGCCGCCGCTCAGACCGGCACCGGCAAGACGGCTGCCTTTTTGCTGCCGACCATGAACAATCTGGAGCACATCGCTCCTCCCAAACCCGTGCGCGAGCGCGGCGGCCGCAACCGCCGTCGCGGTGTTAAAAAGCCCGAGGGCAACGGCCGTGGCCCCGTGATGCTCGTCATCACCCCTACGCGCGAGCTTGCCCAGCAGATCGACGAGGTCGCAAGCAAAATCGCCGACGTCACCGGCCATGTTGCCGTGACCGTCGTGGGCGGCGTGAGCTACAAGCCGCAGACCGCGGCACTTAAGTACGGCTGCGACATCCTGGTCGCAACGCCGGGCCGTCTGGTCGATCTGATCGAGCAGGGTGCCTGCCACCTGGGCGAGGTCAAAGTGCTGGTACTCGACGAGGCCGACCGCATGCTCGATATGGGCTTTTTGCCCGCCGTCCGCCGCATTGTGCGCGAGACGCCGGCCGAGCGCCAGACGCTGCTGTTCTCGGCGACCCTCGACGAGGAGGCCGTGGGCGAGATCACCGATCTAGTGAGCGACCCGGCCCGCGTGGAGATCGCGCCCGCTACGTCGACCGCCGACACCGTCGACCAGTTTGTATTCCCGGTGTCCATCGAGGCCAAGAACAACCTGTTGCCCGAGTTTCTCAAGAAGGAGGGCCCGGAGCGCACCATCGTCTTTATGCGCACCAAGCACCGCGCCGACAGCTGCTGCCGTCGTCTGGAGCGTAAGGGCATCAAGGCCGCCGCGATTCACGGCAACCGCAGCCAGGCCCAGCGCGAGCGTGCCCTTTCGGCCTTCCGCGACGGCACCGTCGACGTGCTGGTGGCAACCGATGTTCTCGCCCGCGGCATCGACATTAGCGACGTGCGCTACGTCGTGAACTTTGACGTGCCGGCCGAGCCGACCGACTATATCCACCGCATTGGCCGTACGGGCCGCGCCGGCGAGCTGGGCTGGGCCATTACGTTTGTGACCGAGCAGGACGTCGATGAGTTCTACGAGATCGAGAAGCTCATGGACAAGACGGCCGACATTTATGACGCCGGCGACCTGCATGTGGGCCCCAATCCGCCCGCGGTTGACCCCGAGCGCGATCCTTCGGCCTTTAAGGTGAAGAAGAAGACCAAGCGCGGCAAGTCCAAGAGCAAGAAGAAGCTTGAGCGGGCGCGTCGCGACGGCAAGCGCAACGGCGACGATTACGGCGATGTTGCCGGTCGTTCCAACCGCGGTCGCGACGAGCGCCGCGGCGACGGCGAGCGTCCGAGCCGTCCCAAGCGCGGCGGCAAGACCCGCGTGCGCGAGGGCGTTCAGGCTCGCGTGGACGAGGCTGTTGAGAGCGTGGCTCGCGAGGTAGCTGCCGAGGAGCGCGGCGGTGCTGGTGCCGCTGAGCAGCCTGCGCGCGGCAACCGTGCCGAGCGTCGTGCCAAGCAGTTCCAGGGCGAGGCACACCGCCGTCGTCGTGAGGACGAGGACCGCGGCGGTCGTCGTCGTGTCGAGCGCGAGGACGAGGGCCGCGGTTCGCGCGGTGGCAAGCGCGGTGCGGGCGACCGCCGGCGTTCCGGTCGTGATGACGAGCGCGGCGGCCGTGATGAGCGTCGCGGCGGCGAGGGTCGCGGTGAGCGTACTGCCCGTGGCGGTGAGTCCCGTGGCGGCAAGCGCTTTGAAGAGCGCGGTAGCCGCGGCGGCGAGCGTCGCGAGGGTGCTCGCGGCAATGGCGGCCGCGGCGGCGCTGGTCGTTCTAACGAGTCGCGTGATCGTCGTGACCCGCGTGCCAGCCGCGATCGTCGCGATGACTGGCGCAACTACGACGATACCCGCGAAGAGCGTCGCGGCGGCTATCGTGGTGGTCGTGGCGGCAACCAGGCCGGCTCCCGTGGCGGCCGTGCCGGCGGTCGCGATAACCGTGGCAGCTACGGCAACAGCCGTGGCGGCAAGCGCGGTGGCAGCTCCCGTCGCCCCGGCGACGGCGGCGGCAAGCGCAAGTAAGATGCGCATCGCGCGCTAGCGTGAGACAAGCTAAGGGCCCGAGCAAATAACGCTCGGGCCCTTTTGTTTGCCGTGTCCATCGCTAATTCAAACGTGATGTTCTCGGGAATGCATCTGGGGGATGCTGAGGACCTATTTTCCGCCATGCAGCAATGGGTCCTATGGGGTGCGCCGTGCATTTTTTGGAGTATTCTGCAGTTCGAGTTGTCTGCATATGATTTGACGTCGCCAACGGTGGCTTTCGGATATCCCTAGCGAGCGTTCTGAGTCAGATTTCGTCGTTTTCCGGAGCAGGGGCGCGTCATTCTCGCCATGTCGGAACCCAAAATGACGCAGCGCCCTAAAGGTTTGCCCGCTCGGGGTATTGCTGGCGCGGTCACGTTGCAGAATACTCCGTTTTTTGCACGGGCCAGGATGGGGTACCTCGGGAGAACACGGCGGTATCCCGTAAATATATACAATCTGTACCGTAATTTATACAAAACGAAGAGGCAGACAGCGTAGGGTTGGTGCATTGGGGTGCTTGATGCACCAAAATGGGGATCCCACGTGCCGTATACTCTGGCTGGATGTGAAAACGGCTTGACGCGTTGCCAAACGTAGGGGGGAGGGTGTCTCGATGAGCGTATTCGAAATTGTGTTTAGTCCGACGGGTGGAACGCAGAAGGTGTCTGGCCTTGTGGCCGGGGCACTGGACAAGAATACCGTTACCGTCGATCTGACCGATAGCGGGCTAGATTTCAGCGCTGTCTCGATGACTGAGGACGACGTGGCCGTAATCTCTGTGCCGGCGTATGCCGGTAGAATCCCGGCTGTGGTGGCTGACCGGTTGGGCATGGTTCACGGCAACGGAGCGCGGGCCGTTCTGGTGTGCGTCTACGGAAACCGCGCGTTTGAGGACACGCTCGTAGAGCTGGAGGACGTTGCGAAGCATGCGGGATTCCGGGTGATCGCGGCAGTTGCGGCCATTGCAGAACATTCCATTGCGCGACAGTTTGCTGCCGGTCGTCCGGATGCGCAGGATGCGGCGCAGCTTGCTGAGTTTGCTCAGCAAATTCAGCAAAAGCTGTTGGCTGAGGATGCGTCCGAGCCCTCTATCCCCGGCAATCGTCCTTATAAACAAGCTGGAGGTCACCGCATGGCGCCCGAGGCAACAGAGGATTGCGTCTCCTGCGGTGCATGCGCCGCGGCGTGCCCCGTTTGTGCTATCGACAAGGGTGACCCCAAACGAGCAGCTGGCGAGGCGTGCATCTCCTGCATGCGCTGCATCGCCGTATGTCCGCGAGGTGCTCGCAAGCTTGATTCCAGCAAACTATCCGCTGTTTCCCAGATGCTGAGCAAGGTTTGCGTCGTGCGGAAGGAATGCGAGCTCTTCATCTAGCGCATACGAAATTGGCGCAATGGGGCCAGGTTAATCTGCACCGACCTGGTGCAAACAAACCTGTCCCCAATGCACCAGAGCAAGGAGTGTCCCCGGGTGCCGGCAGAAAAGGAACGTCCCTAAGTACCGCATAAATACCGTTTATCGGAGAAAAAATACCGTTCGCCGGTCATAATGATTGTTCCGGCTTTGGGCTTGTCTACAATAACCCCCGTAAAAGAAATGCGGAAGGTTACCGAGTCCCCTCGGACGTGGGCCTAACCAAAGTCTTTGAACGGGTGTGTCTCTATGGATGCATTCGCTTGATTTTGGTTGGGCTTTATTTATGAAGGGACATGCCACCATGGGTTTCTTTTCTCGCCTGATGGGCGGTTCGGATGAGCAGAAGACTGCAGCTTCCGAGTTCGAAATCCTCGCTCCCGTTTCCGGCGAGCTTGTTCATCTAGAAAATACCAATGACCCCGCTTTTAGCAGCCGTGCCGTGGGCGATGGCGTTGCCGTGGTTCCCCAAGAGGGAGCGGTGTGCGCTCCCGTTTCCGGTACCGTCGCGGCGCTGTTTCCGACTGAGCACGCGCTGGGCATCATGTCCGACGACAGCTCTGCTCAGGTGATGCTGCATATCGGAATCGACACTGTTAAGCTTGAGGGCAAGGGCTTCCATGCGCTTGTTGCCCAGGGTGACCATGTCGACGCAGGCCAGCCCCTCGTCGAGGTCGATTTCGACGCGGTCCGCGCCGCCGGCTTCGATCCCACGGTCTTCGTTATCGTGTGCGAGCGCTCGGAGAACTCGACTCTTCGTGAGCATGCTTCCGGCCCTGTTGCTGTTAAAGAGCCTGTCGTCTGGCTTTCCGAGTAAAATCTTGTGGTGGGTACCGTGGTTATCAAGCGAGTTTTTAACAACAACGTCGCAATGGTCACTTCGGACGATGGCTCCGAGCTCATCGTCATCGGTCGAGGCCTCTGCTTTGGCCGTCATGCCGGCGATGCCATCGACGAGGCGTCGATCGAAAAGACCTACGCGTTGCAGGAGGGAACTTCTCAGGACTCGCGTACGATCGACCGCTTGGCACATCTTTTGGAGTCCATCCCCACCGTCAACCTCGTGATTGCCGAGGACATTGTTCAGATGCTCCGTCGAGAGCTCAATGTTGATATCAACGACAAGATTCTCATTGCTCTCGCAGACCATATCAGCCTTGCTTTGGAGCGCGAGCGCAAGGGCGTCTCCTGTGAGAATCCGTTGCTGCTCGAGATTCAGCAGTTCTATCGCAAGGAGTATGCACTTGCGGGCCGTGCGCTGCAGATTATCAAGGAGTATATGGGCATCCAGATGAGCGAAGAAGAGCAGGGCTTCATTACGCTGCATATCGTCAACGCCACCATGCCGCAACGCTCCGATCGTTTGATTGTTTCGGTCCAGCTTGTTCGCGACGTGCTCGCGATTGTTTCCAAGCGCTATGCCACGACCCTCGATGACACCTCGCTGCCTTACGAACGTTTCGTTCGTCACCTGCAGTTTTTCGCACAGCGAGCGCTCGATCCTACGGCCGGGCAAATTAATGGCGACGCGCTGTTCCGAATCGATGAAACGGCGTATCCGTGCGCATTCTCGTGCGCGGACGCCATAGCCGCCCACTTGTCGTCTACCTATAACGTTGTCGTTACCGATGCCGAGAAGAGTTATCTCGCATATCACATTGTTAACCTGCTTGGAGAACCTGGTCTCTAGGCATAACGTGCCCACACATCGATTGATATAAGGCAAGGCTCACGGTCTTGTCCAGGGCACATCTGTCTTAATTTGCGGAAAAGGAAGGGGAGTACCGCTATGACCGCAAAAAAGAAGTTCAATTTCAAAGCGCCGTTGGAGGTGTTCGCGAAGTCAATCGTCCAGCCGATGATGTATCTCTCGGTTGCCGGCATCCTGCTCATCGTGGGCATCATTCTGACCAACAAGACCATCTGCGCTTTGGTCCCCGTACTGGGCTCCGGTCCGTTCCAGCTTGTGGGCGCCGTTGTCTATCAGTCGCTGATGTTTATCATCAACAACCTCTCGATTCTGTTCTGCGTGGGCATCGCCGGCGCCATGGCAAAGAAGAACAAGGGCCATGCCTCGCTGATCGCCCTGATGTCGTTCTTCCTGTTCCTGCAGGCTAACAACATCGTGCTCAACGCCACCGGCTCTCTTGCCGAAGCGAACGGCATGCTCGGTCTTACCGGAACCGGCCAGAGCACCGTTATGGGCATCCAGGTGCTCGATACCGGCGTGTTTGGCGGCATCATTCTTGGTTGCATCACCGGTGCCGTGTTCAACAAGTATTCGAACAAGCAGTTCCCCATTGCCCTTTCGATGTTCTCGGGCGTTCGCTTCCCGTTCCTGATCATGATCATCATTTCCTGGATCATGGGCGCTGGGTTCTGCATCGTTTGGCCTCCGGTTCAGGGTGCCATCTCCTCCGTTGCCGGCATCATTAAGGAGTCGGGCAACATCGGTCTGTTTATCTACGGCATGCTCAACAAGCTGCTCGTTCCCACCGGTCTGCACCACCTCATCTACACCCCGTTCCAGTTCTCCGATGTGGGTGGCACCCTGACGCTGGGCGATCAGGTTATCGCCGGTGCCTACCCCATCCGTGTTGCCGAGATGGCAATGACGGGCCAGCCCTTCTCCGATAGCACCTACTTCAACAGCTACACCTTCAACAACCTGTGGCCCTACATCGGTATCGGTCTCGCCTTTATCTT
Organism: uncultured Collinsella sp.; assembly: GCA_902495155.1. Taxonomy (GTDB): domain Bacteria; phylum Actinomycetota; class Coriobacteriia; order Coriobacteriales; family Coriobacteriaceae; genus Collinsella. Next base: position 4,579 of record CABUWD010000070.1, on the reverse strand, counting down.
CACCGCTTACAAGGGGAACAAGGATAAGACCAAGGCCGTTATTATCCCGCTGATCATCACCGCCGTGCTCTCCTGCGTGACCGAGCCCATGGACTTCCTCTTTGTCTTTGCCGCTCCCGTGCTCTTTGTCGTTCACTCGGTTCTTTCCGGCATCTTCCTGGTCCTGCTCAAGGTCCTCTCCGTGCCCGCTTCGACTGCAGGCGGCATCATCAACATCGTGGTTTCCAACCTGGTCCTCGGTGTCGATAAGACCAACTGGCCGGTTATGCTGGTGCTTGGAGTCGTCAACGCCGCTCTGTACTTCTTCCTCTTCACCTTCCTTATCAAGAAGCTCAACCTCCACACGCCTGGTCGCGAGGAAGAGTCCGAGCTTGCCGAGTCCGTTGCCGAGGGCGAGGCCGCCGCGTCTGTCGCGGTGAAGCAGGGCGCTGTTGCCGCGGCTCCCGCAGAGGGCGTCGATGCAGGTATTGCCGACCTGGTCGCAGGTCTTGGTGGCAAGGACAACATCGAGGAGCTCGAGAACTGCTTTACGCGTCTCCGCGTGAACGTTAAGAACCCGGACCTCATCAATGAGGACCTCATCAACCACGTGCCCAACAGCGGCATCAACCGCAATGGCAATAATATCCAGATCATCTTTGGCATGAAGGTCGCCGAGATGCGCGACAAGGTCGAAAACGCAATTGAGAAGGAGCAGTAAACAATGATCATTACTCTGTGTGGTGGCGGATCCACCTTTACCCCCGGCATCGTCAAGTCCATCGCCCTGCGCAAGGACGAGCTCGACGTTGACGAGATTCGTCTGTACGACATCAACGAGGAGCGCCAGCGCAAGATCGGCGTGCTCGTGGACTGGATTTTGCACGAGGACCTCGGCCTGGACGTCAAGCTCACGGTGACTACCGACAAAAAGACGGCTTTTACCGACGCGAGCTTCGTATTTGCCCAGATGCGCGTGGGCGGCTACGCCATGCGCGAACAGGACGAGAAGATTCCGCTGCGTCACGGCTGCGTGGGCCAGGAGACCTGCGGTTGCGGCGGCCTTGCCTACGGCATGCGCACTATCTTCCCCATGGTCGAGCTGATCGATGACGTTGAGAAGTACGCCAAGAAGGACTACTGGATTCTCAACTACTCCAACCCTGCCGCCATCGTCTCCGAGGGCTGCCGTGTGCTGCGTCCCAACGCTCGTATCATCAACATCTGCGACATGCCGATCGCGATCATCGACGTGGTTTGCGCCGCGCTCGATATCGACAAGAAGGATGTCGAGTACGATTACTTTGGCCTCAACCACTTTGGTTGGTTCACCTCGATCCGCCACAAGGGCGAGGAGGTGCTCCCGCAGCTGCGCGAGTACATCAAGGAGCACCAGATCCTGCTGCCCGACTCTTACCTCAAGGGCATGGGCTCGCTCATGGCAAAGAAGCCCGAGGAGGCCGTCGACGAGCACCCCGAGCAGAACCGCCACACCAAGGGCAGCTGGTACTACGTCTGGAAGGGCGAGTACGAGATCATGGAGTGCTTCCCGGAGTACCTGCCCAACACGTATCTGAACTACTACCTGCAGCAGAAGGAGTTCGTCGAGCACTCCAACCCCGAGCGCACCCGTGCGAATGAGGTTGAGGAGACGCGCGAGAAGAACCTCTTCGACGGCATCGATCACTACGAGAAGACGGGCGAGATCGACGAGAGCACGTTCTATGCGGGCAGCCACGGCGACTGGATTGCCGACCTGGCCATCGCTCTGAAGAACGACACCAAGCAGCGCTTCCTGGTCATCTGCGAGAACAAGGGCGCTATCCCCAACATGCCCTACGACGCTATGGTCGAGCTGCCTGCCTACATTGGCAAGAACGGCCCCGAGGTCATCAGCCGTGACAACATTCCTCTGTTCCAGCAGGGCCTCATGATGCAGCAGCTGAACTCCGAGAAGCTCGTGGTCGAGGCTACGATCGAGGGTTCGTACGAGAAGGCGCTCAAGGCCTTTACGCTGAACAAGACCGTGCCGTCGATGAAGGTCGCCAAGGAGGTTCTCGACGACATGATCGAGGCCAACAAGGGTTACTGGCCTGAGCTTAAGTAAAAGCAACAGGGTCGCTGACCGCATGCCTGGAGCAATGCCCCGTCCACGTGATTGCGTGGGCGGGGCATTGTCATTTGGTAACGCGTTTTATCAAAAATGGCATTTATCTGCGGTAATGTTCTATTTCACCGCCGAGGGTGACTTTTCATACCGCCTGCCGAACTGCGTGGAGACCTAACAACTTTTTAGGTCAGTGTTGTGCGTGTAGCAACTTCGCCCGGCCTCGCCTCCGGGCTGCCATGTGAGAGGGGATCTTATGGCTCGACTGCACGTAATGGAACGCAGCCACGCTCAGGCCGTCATGGACGACCTGCACGATGCGCTTGGACGCCGTCTGGCGGTGAGTTCGCTCGCCCCATGCCCCGTCGAGTTTACGGCGGCGCTCGTCAACCTGTGCTCCACCCAGAGCTGCGGCAAGTGTACGCCCTGCCGCGTGGGCCTGAGCGCGCTGAGCGACCTGCTCGCCGATGTGCTCGAGGGCCGCGCCGACGAGTCCACGCTCAACTTGATTGAGCGCACTGCCCGCACCATCTATCTTTCGAGCGACTGCGCCATCGGTTACGAGGCCGGCGCCATGGCGCTTACGGCTATCCGCGGTTTCCGCGACGATTTTGAGCACCACATCCGCGAGCACTCCTGTGGCTTTGACCGCGAGGCCCGCGTCCCGTGCGTCTCGGGCTGCCCGGCGCACGTCGACATTCCCGGTTACATTTCGCTCGTCGAGGCCGGTCGCTATGCCGATGCCGTCAAGGTCATCCGCAAGAACAATCCGCTGCCGCTCGTCTGCGGCTTGGTGTGCGAGCATCCCTGCGAGATGCACTGCCGTCGCGGCATGGTCGACGATCCCATGAACATCCTCGCCCTCAAGCGTTTTGCCGTTGAGCACAGCGACCTCAACGATTACAAGCCCAGTGTGGCCGACAACACCGGCAAGCGCATCGCCGTGATCGGCGGCGGCCCGGCCGGCCTTTCCTGTGCCTACTACCTGGCCGTGATGGGCCATAAGGTGACCATCTTTGAGCAGCGCCACCACCTGGGCGGCATGCTGCGCTATGGCATTCCCAGCTACCGTCTGCCGCGCGAGCGCCTGCAGGCCGAGATCGACTGGATCTTGAGCGCCGGCATCGACGTGGAACTCGACCACTCCGTCAATGGCGAGGAGCTTGCCCGCCTGCGCGACGAGTTCGATGCCGTTTACCTTGCCATTGGCGCCCACAGCGATAAGAAGCTCGGCCTTCCGGGCGAAGAGGCGCTCGGCGTGGAGTCGGCCGTCAAGATGCTGCGCGCCATCGGCGACGATGAGCTGCCCGACCTAAGCGGCCAGCGCGTGTGCGTCATCGGCGGCGGCAACGTTGCCATGGACGTGGCACGCTCTGCCGTGCGCTGCGGTGCCGAAAAGGTGAGCATCGTCTACCGCCGTCGCATCTGCGATATGACGGCTCAGGATGCCGAGATTGCCGGCGCCCAGGCCGAGGGCTGCGAGGTGCTGGAGCTGACGGCTCCGCTCGCTATCGAGACGGGCGAGGAAGGTCGCGTGAGCGGCCTGCGCGTGCAGCCGCAGATTATCGGCGAGCCCCGCCGCGGGCGCCCGGCCCCGCGTGCCGCCGCCACGCCCGAGCGCGTCATTCCCTGCGAGCGCGTGTTTGTGGCCATCGGCCAGGACATCGATTCCAAGCCGTTTGAGGACATGGGCATCGCCTGCAAGTGGGGCCGCATCGTCACCGATTCGGATGGCGCCGTGCCTAACTTCGATGGTCTCTTTAGCGGCGGCGACTGCCAGACCGGCCCCGCCACGGTCATCCGGGCCATCAACGCTGGCCGCGTGGCTTCGGCAAATATCGACCGCTACCTGGGCTTTGACCACAAGATCAAGCTCGACGTTGAGCTGCCGACCGTGCAGTTTAAGGGCAAGCACGAGTGTGGCCGCTGCGAGCTGGGCGAGCGCGAGGCCGGCGAGCGCATCCACGATTGGAATCTGGTCGAGCAGGGCCTTACCGAGGAGGAGGCACGCCAGGAGGCAAGCCGCTGCCTGCGTTGCGACCACTTTGGCTTTGGCGCGTTCCGCGGAGGGAGGAACCTGGAATGGTAGAGCCCAACAACCCCACTGTCAGCGACAACACCGAAAGCGGAGCACTCAACATGGTCAAGCTCACTATCGATAATTGCGAGGTCGTGGTGCCCGAGCACACCACGATCCTGGACGCGGCCAAGTCCGTCGGTATCCAGATTCCCACCCTGTGCTACCTGCGCGATCTAAACGAGATCGGCGGCTGCCGCGTGTGCGTGGTCGAGGTTGAGGGCTGCGACCAGCTGGTTGCCGCCTGCAACAACTACGTGCTCGATGGCATGGTGGTCCACACCAACAGCCCCAAGGCCCGCGAGGCGCGCCGCACCAACGTGCAGCTGCTGCTTTCGCAGCACGATTCACGCTTCTCGAGCTGTGTGCGCAGCGTTAACTGCAACCTGCAGACCATTGCCATCGACCTGGGCATT
>CABUWD010000069.1 GCA_902495155.1 uncultured Collinsella sp. | reverse complement strand
GCGGTTTACCACCGCGTCCCACATGCTGTACACCGCCGGATCGATGTCGTTGAGCACAACCCTGGAGACACGCCCGAGCAGCAACAGCTTTATGGCCAGGCCCGCTCCACCGCAGTAGGCCTCAGCGTAGGTGCAGCACTCGAGGCCGTTCTCCTCAATGATAGAGTCTATCAGCGGATATATCTTCGACTTACCACCGGGGTATCTGATAGGCGTGTACGTAATGGGCATGGGCGCACCTCCTCGTCGTCAACTGCAAGATGCTACAGGCTCTTGCCCATCTTGACCATAGCCTCGACCCTTCTAATTGTCCGCTCGACTTTATCAGAAAAGGCGGATACAAATCTATCGCATTCCTCTTGATTCATGGACTTCCATTGCCTGAACGCCTCTTTGCCGTTCTCGCCTAGCCCGCCCCTCGACTTTTCCGATTTGAACCAACTTTTATCGGCCCTTCTTTTTGCCTTGTCATCCGGGAAGTACGCCCCATGGGACTCTTCATACGATCGGATGAACATCTGCCTGCTGTAATGGAAGCCCAATTCCATCGAAGTCCAAAACTCGCCATTGTCCGGCAACTCGGCCAAAGTGTCGTAGATTGCCGTTTCTGGATTCTTTACTCCAGTTGGCAGAACGCATAAGCGCGGGCTATTCTTTACCTTAGCGCAAGCGTTTTTTACTGCATCTCCGTCAACAACGAACAGGCTATTGGACAAAGACGGAATTTCGCGAATGGACAGCTCACCAAGTTCACCGCACCCAAGCCCAGCGGATATCACGTTGCATTTCGAATAGACCGCTCGTGGAAGGATCATTTTGAGAAACCATTTAGCTTCATCGTCCTCACACAGAACTTCGACCTTGGTCTTCTTGGGCCTATCGGGCATCTTAACGGTCAAATCGGCAAGAACATCAATCATATCAGGGCTATCGACGAGCTCAATTCCATCGTCCCTTCTCCTAAGGTAGGCGACTTGAACATCATTCGATTTCCCACGTTTGGCAATAGCCTGCTCGATTAGTTGGAATGAGTGCGTTGTGAACACCACTTGGATCTCAAGGTCAATCGCAGCCGAAAGCAGCAAACTGAACAGAGCCTCCTGAGATGCGGGGAACAGAGTTGCATCGAGCTCGTCGATAAGGAGCAGGCCGCCGCGGTACGCGTCTCCAAGCTCATCCTTCACCCTACCGAACGAAAGAAGCGCGGCCAAGATCTGGCCCAGATTGTCCTGACCAGCCGAGTTTGCCAGATAATCATAGCTTTTAGTGTTGACAAGTATCGTCGCCTTCTTGGCCGTTGATGCCGTCAACTTGACTGGCTCCAAATCGTCTTGGCGCCACGAAAGGAAGACCGCGTTATACCACTTGTTGAGCTGTTTCACCTCTTTTACGGTGAGCAACGGTGCCGTCGAGGCCGCGTTCGGTATCTCACCCACCGGATAAGTTCTACGCAAGCCCAAGTAGATGACGGGATAATCGATGTTGCCGTCTCCTTTTCCGCGCCTCGCACCGGTAACGAGGCGAATCGGCAGCTTGTAGCCATCTCTCTTGTATGACTTGACCTGTACGTGCGGACCGCTCTGATATAAATCTTGGTCGCGAAGGTTCACGTAATAGATATGCTCCCCCGGCGCGTCATGCTCTGGCGACAGTTTAAACATGTCCGTAAACTTCGCACGCATGCTGCGCCCGAAGACGTCCTTCTTATCGACCAATCCAAATGGCTGTCCAAGCATTCCGAGCAGCGTTGACTTCCCCGTCCCATTCTGACCCGAAACCACCGTGATGTACCGACCTAGGTTTATGGTCATCGGCTTGAAATTGCGAAACTTCTCAACCTCAATTGAGTCAATGCCAAAATCTCGCTTTTGTTTTCCTTTGGTCTTTCCCGGCATATTCCCTACTTCATCTCCTCGGCTGGCTGAAACCAGACCACGGTGCCGACATATTTCACCGCGTGCTCGTCCTCCCTCGTCATGACGATATCCTCGTAACAATCGTCCCACGAATCCGGGGGCAGCACGACCGTACGCCCCGTATTGTACAGGCGGCGCATCATGTAGTCCGCACCGTCAATAGAGACCACCGCCACCGAACCATTGAGCGGATGCTGAGCGGAATCTATGAAAATGCGGCACCCTTCGGGTAGACCCGGCTCATGCAGCCGCCCTCGACCTTCAGGAAGTGCCGCGTGGGTGAGCCCGCACACCTCTCAGGGTATGAGAATACGGTCATCGATGATATCGGGTTCGCAGACATCACCCGCATGGACGCGCCTGAACAGTGGCGCGTAGACGGAACGGGGCTCAGTGGAAAGCATGGCGCCGGGGGGCATGGCTTAACCCCCGTACTCCTTTGCGACAAAGCCATACTCGTCAGACATAATGTCGTCCCACGAAATCTTCAACGATTCGCACATCCGCTCAATAGCGTTCCTTCTTGGCACCGCTCCGTTTCTCCGGCCATTCACCGAAGAGGAAGCGACTCCGGCAATCCTCGCCAGAGTCTCCTGAGTGATACCGAACTTAACCAGCAGAGCATCTATATTCTCGAGGATTCCCATCTTACCTCCGTTCCATCTAAACCGAATTATACAATCGACTAATTTGGTTTTCCGAACCGCAAATCAAAAATATGTGTTAAGCCTCGACCTAGAACCGCCCGAGAATCTCCTCGGCATTCTCTCGCAGATAGATATCTAGGTCCGGCACGGCAAACTGCACGTAGCCTCTCTGTGGCACCTGAATAACCTCTCTTTGTAGCAATTTTGCCCTAATGGAGCTGACCTCATTGGTCTTTTTACCCATGCGCCTAGCAATCTCGGATGATTTGGACTGTTGTTTGTCCTCGCACATCGCCAAAAGGTATTTGATATCGTTAGGCCCCAGTCCGGAAATCGCTGGCTCGTGAACAACATCGTGAAAACGAGCCTCTGCCAGCGCAATGCCTTCGGCAACATCGCGCTCGCTCACAATGGCACTTTTGGCACGATGCAAGTTGGCGCGCTGCCAAATGGAATAACCGACCAGTTGCACCAGATAGGCATAGCCCTTAGTGGCCTTAGCGGCTCTCGACAGAAGATTGTCCTCTATGGTCAAACCAGTCGCGACAAAGCTATCGCCCATAGAGAGCGCTACCTCTACTTGTTTACCTTTCTAGGGAATCGATTAACAGTCAATCATCGTTTCAATAATTGTCGCAGACTATATCGAATAATATCGAGCTGTATAAGCTTGTATAAATTTATCGCGAAAGTATCGAGCTTTCGTAATTTATCTTAACAAGTAGTCCAACGCTGTTTTCTTCCAGGCCCATACCGAAAGAAAGTTTAGGCCTTCCTAAAAACCATTGCCTTAATACAAGAAATACTCGCTCTCAGCGGATAAGTTCGGCCCGAGCCACGGATCACCCGTCAGGAAGAACTCCGGCCAGCGTTGCATGAACAGCGCCTGCTCGCGCTTCCAACGGCGCAGCTTTTCCTCGTTGGCCTCTTCCCTGCCGCGCGAGGTGAACTCGTAGTGGTACAGCTCGGCATAGGGCGTAAAGATGGTGCGGTAGCCCGCCTCCCACACGCGCAGGCAAAAGTCTGCGTCGTTAAAGCCGACGGCGAATTCCTCGTTATAGCCTCCGACCTGCTCAAATACGTCGCGTCGCACCATCTGGCAGGCGCCCGTCACGGCGCTAAAGTTGCCCGGGCGCACAGCACGGGCAAGATAGCCCTCGCGCTTTGCCGAGAAGTCCTGGTTGGCATGGGCAAGTGCGCCGCGCACGCCAACCAAAATGCCGGCATGCTGCACCAGATGATCGGCAAAGTAGAGTTTGGCGCCCACCACGCCCGCATCGGGACGCTGCAGATAGCCCATCGTCTCTTCGATAAAGTCGGGGCTTATGACCTCGGTATCGTTGTTGAGCAGCAGCAGGTAGTCGCCCTTGGCGTGCTTCACACCAAAATTGATGATCTGAGAGTAATTGAACTCGCCCGGCCAGTACACAACACGTGCGTTACCCTTGCCTTCGGATACTACAGCCACGCGCTCTGGCAGGGTTTCGTAATACGCAAACGTCTCCGGGGCTTTGCTGTTGTTCTCCACCAAGACGATCTCATAGTTGGCATACGTGGCCTTCTGGGCAATCGACATCACGCAGGCATCGAGCGTCTCAACGTGATCCTTGGTGGGAATCACAATACTCACCAGCGGCGCAGACTCCGGCAGCGCATAACGCATGCGATAGACAAACGGCGTCTCGGTCTCCTCGACCGTTCCGCAAATGCCCAGCGCGTTAAAGTGGCGCTGCAGCGCAAGACGGCCGGCTTCGATAGCATACGGCTTGCTATCGGCAGAGCCGTCGGCGGTCGATCCCGGATGCACGCGCCAGTGATACAGCACGTGCGCAACGTGCTCAAAGCGCGCGCCGGCTGCAAGGCAGCGAAGCGTCAAGTCGTAGTCCTGGGCACCCGCAACGTCTTCCGGGGACGTGCCAATACGATCGATTAGCGCCTTCTCCACCATCAGGAAATGCGTCACGCAGTTATGGCTATAGAGCAGATCGACGTTGAGCTGCGTCTTAAAGACAGGCTGACCCCACTCCCCCGTTTTCTGGAACATGTCCTCGTCGCAGAACAGGACCTGGGGGCGCTCGCCCTCGGCCGCCTTATTCAGCGCGGAAACATACTGGAATAACGCGTCCGGCTCCAGAATGTCATCGTGGTCCAAGAACGCGATGTAGTCGCCCGTCGCTTGCTCGATACCTGCGTTGGTGTTGACCACAATGCCGCCGTTGCCGGGAAGCTCGATGCGACGGATGCGCTCGTCATTGGCGGCAGCCGCAAGATTGGCCACCGCATCCCATTCGGGCGAGGCGTCCATAAGCAACAATTCCCAGTTGTCATAGCTCTGGGCTAGCACCGAGTCCAGCAGCTCGCGCAGGTAGACCCGATCAGTCTTGTAGCACGGCACCACAATGCTCACGAGTGGTCTATAGGCAAAAGCCACCGAAGCGACACGCTGGCACGCTAAATCGCCCGGCTTTGCGCGATGCTGCTCAAACCAACGTCGATAAGCCGCGTCGTCTGCACGCGCGTCCTTCATGCGGTTCCAGCTGTCGTCGACCATGCCGTTGTACAGGCGACCATCCATAGCGCAAAAACCACTCTGAATCTGCTCCGTGGGATCGCTCGCAATCGCGACATAATCTCGTATAACCTGAGGCATCTCAACGCTCAGATACGTTTTATTGACGTGGCAACCGTTGCGCTGCGGCACATCGACCTGCGATTCAAACACATGCACGGTAGCATCGATGGCATTCATATGCGTATCGAAGATCTGGAGCTCAGGCGCGCACTGGGGGTCTCCCGCCCACTTGACCTCAAAGCGCCACACCGCGCCGGCGTCTGCCGGCAAATAGCGAATGGCATCGATCTCGTAGCGACCGCAGCATTCGCCACGCTGCGCATCGCGGATAAGCGCGCACAGCGCAGGCTTTGCTTTGTAGTTAATCTTGGATTCCAGCTTGGCCACGCGGCTATCGAGACGAATGGCGCCCAACCTTTGACCACCGGATGCAAAAACGACATCCATCGACGTACCATCCAAAAACGGAAGCACCAAGACGGCGAGCTCGCGCTCGTAATCGGAAACGGAAGGGCAAAGCGCCAGCACACGGCCATGATCGACCGGGAGCACCAGCGACGGCACACAAGAACCGCTCGTCGTCGCATAGGCAAACGCTTGAGAACCCTCCCGCTCGATAAGCGCGGCGACATCCTGACCGGCAAAACGAAGCAGCACAAACAGACGGCCCTGACTGCGGCAAAGTGCCAAACGCTTGATACTCATCTACACTTCTCGCTTTCCCAGGGCGTTCGCTGCCATGCGTTTACAGGCACCCAGGCGCCCAAACCTCAAGACGTCGTAATCGAACATGAGCTTTTTGCACCCACGGGCATTGGGGGCCTTGCTGGTAAGCGCCGCACGCACCATAGCAGCAACAGAAGGAGCGCATTGTGCGAGCGCAGCATCGCTGCCCACGGCAGAACCGGCAAGTGCCGTGGCAACGGCAGCAAACACCTTGCCGCAGTCCGAACCCAGCAACCTGAGCGCATCGTACAGCACCAGATCGCAGAGGAAGTACGCCAGGTCATCGGCATGCTGAGCATCGAGACCGTCGCGCTGCCAGTCAGCCAGCACCGCGGAGTAAATCTTCACGTGCTCCAGCAGACGTGTCTCGTCGTCGTAGCGCATGGTGTCCATGAGCGAACCCTTGCGCGCCACGCGGTAGTCATACAGCTTGTTCGAGATAAGCGCGGTCTTACGCGAACGACCGTACACGGCAAAATCGAAGACCTGGTCCTCGCCATACTTAACGGTTTCGTCGAACACGATCCCGTTACCCAGCAAAAACTCACGCCTGCAGGCAGTGCGCCATGCAAAGGGGCGAGAAGCTTCCTTAAACAGCAGGTCGGAGCTATAGCCTTCAAACGACACATCGCGCGGGCTCAGCACATAGTTAAGCCACGGATACCCCGCCTCCAGAGGATACGGATTCGCGCCAAAGGTCAAAACGTCGCAGTCCTCGCACTCAAAGGTATCGACGATCACGCAGCATGCATCGGGCGTAAAGCGGTCGTCGGAATCCAAAAACGCGACGATAGACGCCATGGACGCAGCGATGCCTGCATTACGTGCACTCGACAGGCCGCCGTTTGGCTTATCGACCAGCGTAAAACGCGCGTCCTTTTCGCAATAAGCGGCCGCAATATCGCGCGAACCATCCGGCGAGCCATCGTTGACCAGCACGCCCTCCCAATCGGGCATGTCCTGCGCAAGCAGGGAGTCCAGGCACCAGGCCAGGCACTCCTCCACTTTATAGATGGGAACGACAACGGAAATCTTGGGGGTAGCCATAGTCACTCGCTCCTACTGTGCGGCCGGAACGTCATCAGGGTGCGGGTTGTCGCCGTAGGTGCGCTGATACGTCAGCACGCGCCAGACCAGCGGCAGGCCGCCAATCTTAAAGTAATGCTTAAACGTATTGAGCTTGCCCGGCTTCTTAAAGTCAAAGCGCGAATTGATATAGGCGCGGGGCGACTTGACCATCAGGCGCAAGTCGGTCTCGCCACGCGGATCAAACAGCGACAGGTCAAAGCGACCAGCATCCCAATCGGCCTTGAGCTCGGACGAGGCTTTCTTCCAAAACTGCTCGCGCAGCCCATCGACCAAGCGCTCATCATTCCATCGATACGTATCGACCTTCATGCGCATTAAAATGCCCTGAAGCCGAGCCTTGAGCTCGGGGCGTTCATCCAAGAAGCGCTGCATCTCGGCATATTCATCGCACACGCAAAACACCTTGTTGGGCGAATTAACGGAACTCTTCTCGTTATCCTGGCGATAGCACAAAATGGGGTCCGCAATAAACGCAGCACGCTCAGCGCTTGCCCAGACCTTAAAGTTAAAACCCGCATCCTGATACGAGGCGCCCGGCGTGGGAAGGAACCGAATCTGATTGTCGTTAAGGAACTCGCGCCGATAGATAGCCGACCAAATGGAAGGTTTGCGGTAGAAGATGCCCGGGCGATCGACGGGGCGATACGCGGCGCCCGTCATACGCTCGTCGATAATCCCAAACAGCTCACGGTGCTCGCTGGGCGTGGACCAATACAGGTAAAAGTCGCCCTTTACCACATCGGCATGCTCAGCATCGGCCTTGGCGACCAGCTTTTGGAGCGAATCCTCAAACATGAAGTCGTCGGACTCAAGGATGCCCACGTACTCACCGCGCGCCATCTCCAGGCCGCGGTTCATCGAGTCGCCGTAGCCGCTGTTGGCTTTGTCGATCATCTTTACACGGGGGTCGCGCTCCATGTACTCGCGGATGATATCCGGCGAGCTATCGGTGGAACCGTCATTGATACAGATGATCTCGATGTCCTTGAGCGTCTGCGCCACGGCGGAATCGAGGCACTCGCGCAGGTAGCGTTCGACATTGCAAATAGGGACAAGCAGCGAAACCTTAGGGGTATCAGAGTTCTGCAAGAGAACCTCCTGTTGAATAGCGTGTAACAGGGTTATTTTAGCAGCCGAGTTGCGGCGGGCGGCAGCGCTTGGAATTAGAGAAAGCGCTCCAGGCAGGCTTTGAGACCGCGAGTCGAAAGATAGAACAGCGTGGCGTCTGCCATCGAAACGCCCGAGGTCGCCACAACGAGCTTGTGGGCAACACGGCGAACGGCGCCCTTAGCAGGCATATCCGCCCACGCCGTTCCCAAAAACGTCGTGAGGTCCATGTTGACGCGAGCCGCCACGCGATGGAAACCATCGGCATCCAAGCGCGCCAGGTCGAACACAATAAGGTCCAAAAACCAAGTTATCAGCTCGCCGGGACACAGGTCCAAAAGACCGTAGGCTGCCCAGTCCTCCAAGACCTCCTCGAGCATCCTCATGTGGGCGTCAAGCTTTTTGGCGCGAGCCACGGCACTGTTGAACTCGTGCGTCGCCGATTCGCTCTCCATCACGTAGTGGTAGAACTTGTCCGGCATGACGACGGTCTTGCGGGCAAGCGCATAAGCCGCAAATTGGAAGACGACGTCCTCGCCCAAAGCCAAACCGGGGGCGAAACGAATGCCTTCGCGATTAAGCAGCTCGCGCGAAAAAGCAGCACGGCAGGCATAGGGCTGCGCATTCGAACGGAACAGCAGTTGGGGATCACGGGCGCCGAAGGTACCAGCTTTGGGGCTCATGAGTTGCTGGACGCGTCTGGGGGCAGCATCGGCAGGTTCACAGACGCCGCCAAAAACGGCGGCCTCGGCATCCGCAGACTCCATGGCATGCAGCACGCACTCGACCGTCTGGGCATCGATGTAATCGTCGGCGTCCACAAAAAAGACGGTCTCGCCCTCGGCGACATCGATACCGGCATTTCGAGCGCATGAGACGCCCGCGTTTTCCTGGTCAATCACCAGTACGCGATTGTCGGCCTGCGCGATCTGGCGCAACACGTTCAGCGAATCATCAGTCGAACCGTCGTTGACGCAGACAACCTGAATCGAACACTCAGACTGGACCAACAGCGAATCGAGGCATCGCTGAATGGAGCGCGACGAATTGTAGACGGGAACGACAATGGTCGCTTTGGGGGTCAAAGTCTCTCCCATGTCGACCTACCCCCTCAGCGATTCGATGAGGAAGGCAGCAACCACACCTGGGCCTCCAACCGAGGCGTAATACTTAGCACGCGCCAAGGCACCATCCGTCGCAAAACTCGGATGCTCGTCAACCCAGCCCTCAGGATCTTTGAGGATGGCAGCGAGATTTGCGCGCTTCCACGGCTTGAGGTCGTCAAGCGAAAAGTCCCCGGCGTCCAAGGCCGCTTGGAACTCCTTGGCCATCTGAACCAGGAACTCCTTATAGAACTTAGGCGCCAGGCGCACGTAGTTCCACATGTACGAATCGTACTTAATGAGCTGATTGAACTTGAGCATGCGCGCGACATCGCCGTTTGCGTGGTCGCGGGCATAATCCTCTCGAATCCAACGCTCAATCTCGGCATACTCGGTATTGACGCAAAAGACCTTAGCCGAAGAATTGACCGAGGAATTCTCGTTGTCCTGACGATACGACAACACGGCATCATGCAGGTAAACAGCCTTATCGGCGCACGCGATCACCTTAAAGGCGAATGACGTGTCCTGAAAGGATGCCCCCGGAGTCGGCAGGAACTTAATGCCGTTGCGCTCAAGAAAATCGCGACGGTACACGGCCGACCAAATCGACGGCTTTTGCTTAAAGAACTGAGTCGTATCGCTCGGGTGCACCGGCTTGCCACAGTCCTTGGCTTTAAACATCTCGTGCAGCGAACGGCGCTCCTCGGGCTTAGACCAGTAGAAATCAAAGTTCGCCTTCGCGAAGTCGGCATTATTGCTATCGGCGGCCGAGACAAGCTTTTCGAGTGCGTCGGACGCCATAAAGTCATCGGACTCCAAGATGCCAACGTACTTGCCACGCGCCATCTCCAGACCGCGGTTCATCGAGTCGCCGTAGCCGCTGTTGGCCTTGTCGATCATCTTGACGCGCCTATCGCGCTCCATATACTCGCGGATAATCGCCGGCGAGTTGTCGGTCGATCCGTCGTTAATGCAGATGATCTCAATATCCTTGAGCGTCTGCGCCAGGGCGGAATCGAGGCACTCGCGCAGGTAGCGCTGAACATTGTAAATGGGAATAAGCAGCGACAGAACAGGGCTGCCAGAGGCGTTAGTAGACAAATGTGCTCCTTAGGAAATACCTGTCGTTTCATGGTATCAAAGGGTCAGCGCACCAGCGGGCGTTTATATAATCTATGGAGCTCGCAGAGGCAAACCGATAAGAAAGGACGTCATGCAGCCCAAAGCCGCACGCAACATATCCATCGAAGCGCTGCGCTTGGTCGCGGTCGCCGGCATCGCGGTGTTCCACACCTTTCAGTGGACCTTCCAAGCCTTCTGCGTCGGCGCCGTGGAATATGCCCCATTTGCGATGTTCCCCTATTCCGGCGTACTCGGTTTTATTAACTTGCTTGGCTGCTGGGCCAACGAGGTCTTCTTTATGATCTCGGGCTATTTTCTCATCGCTTCGGCCGCGCGTGCTTGGGACGGTGGAGCAACGTGGAAGCCGCAAATGCAACGGACGGCGCAGCGCCTTGGCAAGGTCATCTTGCCCACTACGTTTTATTGCCTCGTAGCGCTCGCGTGGTCCACAGTCGTCTCCCCCATTCCCGATGTTACCCTCAACACGCACTACTGGTACACGCTAGGCCTTGAGTTTATCTGGGTCTATGCCGCCATGGTCTTCATGGCGCCATGGTTTGGACTGGCTAAGAGTCGACTCCCCCAGAAAACCTACACGACGACGGTCATCGCCGTTGGCATCCTCGCATTCGTTGTTAACGGGTATTTAGCCGCCATGAGTGCGACAAGCGCCGGCGAGTTTTCTTGGCTGCAGAAGCTCATGAGCGCCGTCACGTACGCTATCGCGTTTTTGATCGGCGGACTGCTCCGCGATGTAACCGACGCCATGGATTCGAACAGGGCGGGAGCCTTGGGCACGCGCTCGCTCGCAGCGGTTTTGGTGCTCGCCACCATCCTGGAAGGAGCACTCTCCTACACCGGCAACCTCACGGCGATGGCAGTCCTCTCCTACAAATCGACCTCGC
>CABUWD010000068.1 GCA_902495155.1 uncultured Collinsella sp. | reverse complement strand
TGGACATGCAAGAAGCTCTCGCTGCCACTTCGTGCGGCGAGGGCTTCTTGCGTCCTGCGGAGTGCGCTGGGAGGGAGCTTGCTCTCTGCCCTGCGGCTCGGCGCTGTCGCGACAGGGGATTACTTGGCTGAATTAAAGATGGTGCGGGGCCTTTCGGCCGCGCGTTGTGCGTGGATAAGAAAAGGGCCCAAGGTTTGTGCCTTGGACCCCAAAGGGTTGATGAACTGGCTTAAGACTCGGCCATGATTGTTAGAACTTGACGGTCGGTGCCTGGCGGGCAGCCTCGGCGGCCTCGAAGCCCTGGCGCTCCTTAAACTGGAAGATGCCGGCAAAGATGACGGCCGGGAAGGTCTGGATGGCGTTGTTGTAGCTAAGCACGCAGTCGTTGTAGCTCTGGCGCGCGTAGCTCACCTTGTTCTCGGTGTCCTCGAGCGATGCCTGGAGCTGCGTAAAGTTGGTGTTCGCCTTAAGGTCGGGGTAGGCCTCGGCGACGGCAAAGAGCTGGCGCAGCGCACCGGTCAGCACGTTGTCCGCTTCCATCTTGGCCTCGGGGGTGGTGGCGCTCACGGCGGCGTTGCGCGCGTTGACTACGGCGGCGAGCGTGTCCTGCTCGTGCTTGGCGTAGCCCTTGACGGTCTCGACCAGGTTAGGGATCAGGTCGTTGCGGCGCTGCAGCTGCGTGTCGATGTTCTGCCAGGCATTATCGATGCGATTGCGCTTGGTGACCATGTTGTTGTAGATGCCGGCGATGGCGCTGGCGATCACAACGACAACAACGATACCGATGATGACGGGAAGCATGATGTCTCCGTTTCGAATGGCAGCGGCGTTTTGCGCCGGCTGCCGTTGGTGTAACGCTACTAGTATACCCGCAACCTTTGGCGATACCGAACTTTCCGGTAAGCGTTATGTTTCCGCCAAGGAGGGGGCGCCAACATGGAACGGGTGGTACAGGTGTAAGATATGCGACAAATTAAGGAATGCTGTCTACACCTTGAGGATGGCGATATGGATGGACCTTCGCATCAAGAAAACCTATCGTGCTCTGTTCGATGCCTTTACCGAGCTTTTGGAAGAGCATCGGTTTGAGGATTTGACGGTTGCCATGCTTTGCGACCGGGCCCTGATTCGCCGCACGACGTTCTATAAGCACTTTCGCGATAAAAACGATTACTTTGCCTTCTATATCGATGAGCTTATGACAGGCCTGCCGCAAAACCGGACCGACGCAGCGGACGTGGAGCCGCTTGAGGACGTGCAGGCGCTTCGCCATGAGGTCTTTGACGATGCCATGAATATGATTCTGACGCATGAGCAGCTTATGGATAACCTTTTGGCGAGCAGCATGTCGGGTATGCTGACTGGCATGATTTGCGACCGCATTGCGCGTTCCATCCGTGAGCGTGTGATGAGCTCGCTTGCCGAAGACGCCCTGGCGCCCGTTTCGCTCGAGACGACATCGGAGTTTATCGCCGGTGGCATTATTCGATTGTTCACAAATTGGTGGGAATCGGGCCACGATCTTGAGCGTCGACCCGAGATGGCCGACGTGGTCGATGCGCTGTTTGAGCGCACCATGACGCCGATGAATCACTAAGGTGGCGGAGAGAGGGGGATTCGAACCCCCGGAACGCTCTCGCGCTCAACGGTTTTCAAGACCGCCGCATTCAACCGCTCTGCCATCTCTCCGTGAGTCGTAATGATAGCATCGTTTTGGATTTGCAACAGGGAAGGCGAACGATGACGATCACCGAAATTGATGAGAAGTTCATGCGCGAGGCGCTGGCGGAGGCGCGCGCCGCCGCGGCAGTGGGCGAAGTGCCCATTGGCGCTGTGGTGGTGCGCGCGGGCGAGATCGTCGCGAGGGCGCATAATCGCCGCGAGCTCGACCGGGATCCTTCGGCGCATGCCTAGTTTTCGGCCCTGTGCGCCGCCGCTCAGTCGCTTGGACGCTGGCGCCTTTCCGATTGCACGGTCTATGTAACGCTCGAGCCTTGCTGCATGTGTGCGGGGCTTATGGTCAACGCGCGCGTGGGGCGTTGCGTGTATGGCGCGGCTGATGCCAAGGCGGGCGCGCTGGGTTCGCTATATGACCTGAATGCCGATTCTCGCCTGAATCATCGGTTTAACGTACGTGCCGGCGTGCTGGCGGATGAGTGTCGTGAGGTGTTGAGCAGCTATTTTAGTGGGCTGCGTGGCACCGATGGTGCTGGCTGCGGTTGCGGAACCGATCTTGAGGCGCATGCGGCTCATGCCGAGGCGCTTGCGGGTGTTGGGGATCTCGCCGACAAGACGTTCAACTATGGCCCCGTGCGGCGCCGGCCCCGCCGCGTGCTGTTGGCGATTGATTCCTTTAAGGGCAGCGTTTCGAGCGCGCAGGCGGAGGCGGCGGTTGCCGAAGGCGTGCGCCGTGTATGGCCCGATGCCGAGGTGCGCGCATTGCCGCTGGCAGATGGTGGCGAGGGAACGCTCGATGCCGTTGCCGCGTGCGGCGGTGAGGTCGTGGCATGTGAAGTCGCAGGCCCCTTGGGGAATCGCGTGTCTGCCCGGATGCTGGTGGACGGCGAGCACGAGTCGGTTGTAATTGAGATGGCCGAGGCGGCGGGTATTGGGTATTCGCCTTGCACAGAGCCGGCGGCGTTGGCCGCTACGACCTATGGCGTGGGCGAGCTGATGCTTCGTGCGGCCCGTGCTGGGGCAAAGACTATCTATATCGGTCTGGGCGGCAGCGCCACCAACGACGGTGGCGCCGGCATGCTGCAAGCACTGGGCGCGCGTCTTGTCGATGAGTGTGGCTGCAATATCGCCCCCGGTCTCGCGGGCCTTGAACACGTGGTGAGCATCGATTTGGCACCGACGCTTCGGGCACTGAGCGGCGCGCACGTTGTCGTGCTTTCCGATGTCGAGAATCCGCTCGTGGGGCGGCGAGGCGCACTGGCGGTGTTTGGCGGGCAGAAGGGCCTGCCGACGGATGATGCCGAGGCGCTGCGCAGGTACGACAGCTGGATGGTCGGCTATGGT
Source organism: uncultured Collinsella sp. (assembly GCA_902495155.1). Classification (GTDB taxonomy): domain Bacteria; phylum Actinomycetota; class Coriobacteriia; order Coriobacteriales; family Coriobacteriaceae; genus Collinsella. Next base: position 8,317 of record CABUWD010000068.1, on the reverse strand, counting down.
CGTCTGCTCGATGCGGCGATTACCGGAGCGCGGACTCAGGGGTTGTTGCGCGTGCCCGAGGGCGCCCAGACATTTGGCTCGGTGCTCGGCGTGCCCGGTGCCGGTGCTGCCGGCGGCCTGGGTGCCGCGCTGCTGGCGCTCGGGGCGGAGCTGCGTTCGGGCGTGGAGACGGTGCTCGATCTGATTGGGTTTGACGAGCGCGTGCGCGATGTCGACTTGGTCATAACGGGCGAGGGCAATATGGACGAGCAATCCGCTGCCGGCAAGGCGCCGGTGGGCGTGGCCCGCCGTGCTAAGCGCTATGGCAAGCCGGTTGTTGCCGTCGTGGGCGGTCGTGCCGACAACCTGGGTGCGGTGTATGGTCAGGGTGTCGACTTAGTTCTGCCGGTCTGCCGCAGGCCCATGCCCCTTGACCAAGCGCTCGACCCCCAGGAAGCCACAACCAACCTCATCTGCGCCGGTGAAGCCGCCGCCCAAGCCTACGACCTTGGCCGCATCTAAAAGTAGTCAAAAAAGCCCCGTCCCAAATTAGCTACCTTGCCCTGGTGGGCGGGAGCGGGTAAGATATACCGAGCGCCTAGCGCGTTCGATGGGTTCGGATGACGACATGTTCCGAATCTGGTCAGGTCCGGAAGGAAGCAGCCATAAGGAGCCTCTGTCGGGCATCCGAATCCATCGAGCGCACGGGCGCTTTTTGGTGCCGCGACATGGCCCGGCCGGTGACGAGGTATTTGGTGTCTCGCTGGTCCTCGGCTTCGCCTGCGGGATCGCTCGACTACCAAGCGCCCCGCCGGCACTCGCGGGTAGCCGACCAAAACCGCCTGAAGGGTCACATTTATCTGATAATTGAATCCCTGGCGTTATGTTGCTCGCTGGCTTTTCCAAAACAGCGGCGGATACATGCCTTGGGCACTAGTGGCCTTCGTGCCTGCTTCGCCTTAACACCTGTAACGAGTTGCTTACGCATCTCCAGGGCTCTCCGTACTATCATGAATCAGATTGAATAGAGATGATGATAGGGAGCGCCTTTTATGATTGAGCTGCTCAGGCGTTTTGGTGGTAAGTTTCGCCGGTATATGGTGGTTGGTCCTGCGTGCAAGCTGATCGAAGTGATCTTTGACCTGCTGACGCCGCTGGTGATTGCCCAGATGATCGATAAGGGCATTGGCTCGCACGACGTGAACGCCGTTATCCACTACGGCATGGTACTTGGCGCCATGGCTGTGATCGGCATCTCGTTTACGCTCGTCTGCCAAAAGATGGCGGCGCTGACTTCGCAGGGCATGGGTACCGACATTCGCGGTGCACTCTACCAGCACATCAACGAACTGAGCTATGTCGAACTCGATCGCTTTGGCACGCCGTCGCTCATCACGCGCATTACCAACGATGTCAACCAGGTGCAGCTCGCTGTGGCGCTGGGCGTGCGCATGCTTATCCGCTGGCCCTTCTTGGCGGTGGGTTCTATGTGCGCGGCCCTTGCCATCGACCTTAAGCTCGGCATCATCTTTTTGATTTGCACACCCGCCATCGGCTTGGTGTTTTGGTTTGTCATGGCGCGCTGCATTCCGTACTACAAGCAGCTGCAGGCAAAGCTCGACCGCATTGCGCTCATTTGCCGCGAGGGGCTTTCGGGCGCCCGCGTGGTCCGCGCCTTTGTACGCGAAGATCACGAGCGTGAGCGCTTTGCCCAAGCCGCCGATGACCAGGCTTATACCGCCATCGCGGTGGGCAAGCTCTCGTCGGTCCTTAACCCCGTCACGTTTTTGGTGATGAATCTGGGCGTGTGCGCCATCCTGTGGGTGGGTGGCATCCAGGTCAACGTGGGCGAGCTCACGCAGGGCCAGGTCATGGCGTTTGTGAACTACATGACGCAGACCCTGACTTCCATCGTGTACGTCGCCAACCTGGTCGTGGTCTTTACCAAGGCGAGCGCGAGCGCGTCGCGTATCAACGAGGTGCTCAACTGCGAGCCGAGCATCACCGACGAGGGCAACCAGCCGGTCGCGCTGCCTGAGCCGAGCGACCTGGCGGGTGGCGCTGTTCCGGTCCCTGCGCTGAGCTTTGACCATGCGAGCTTTTCGTTTGGCGCGGGCGCGGCAAATGCCGTGAGCGATGTGACCCTGGAGCTGCCGCTGGGCAAAACGCTCGGCATTATCGGCGGTACGGGCAGCGGCAAGTCCACACTCGTCTCGCTTATCCCGCGCCTGTACGATGTGAGCACCGGCCGCGTGAGCGTGATGGGCGCCGACGTGCACGCCTGGCCGCTCGACCAGCTGCGTCGTGTGGTCGCGACCGTTCCGCAGCGCGCGTCGCTCGTGAGCGGCACCATCCGCAGCAACCTGACCTGGCGCGATGAAGACGCGACCGACGAGGAGCTCTGGGCGGCGCGCGATATGGCGCAGGCCAGCGAGTTCGTGCGCAATAAGCCCCAGGGCTTAGATGCCCCGGTCGAGGCGGGCGGCAAGAACTTTAGCGGTGGCCAACGTCAGCGTCTGACTATCGCGCGCGCCTTGGTAGGTTCGCCTCAGATATTGATCATGGACGATTCCGCCTCGGCGCTCGACTTTAAGACCGATGCGGCGCTTCGCCATGCCATTCGCAAACGAAGCATGCGCGGTGCCGCCGAGGGCGGGTTGCCGCTGACCACGGTGATTGTGAGCCAGCGCGTCTCGACCGTGCGCGACGCCGACATGATCTGCGTACTCGACCACGGCTCGGTTGCGGGCCTGGGAATGCACGATGAGCTGTACACGACCTGCCAGCTCTATCGCGAGATTTGCCAGTCGCAGCTTCGCCGCGAGGAGCTCGAGGGTCAGCAGGGGAACGCGGTGCCCGCGCCCGCTCCAAGTCCCGTGCCCGCCCCAGGCGCCGCGTGCGCCCCCGCATTCGTCTGCGCAAAGGAGGGCTGCTAAATGAATCCGTATACTTCTTCCGGTTCGGTCGCCACGATGACGGCCAACGTGTCCGGCAACGATAGTCTCAACGACCTGGGAGACGGTCCCCGCCAGCCCGGCGACCCCGAGCGCTATCCCGCCGGTGCGGTGCCCCGCCGCCTGCTGGGCTATGTTCGCCCGCACCGCGTCTCGTTTGCGACATCGTTTTTGAGTGCCGCCGTCTCGGTGATACTGCAGCTCTACACGCCCATCCTTATTGGCGAGGGCATCGACCTTATCGTCACCGCCGGGCAGGTAGACTTCGATGCGCTGCTGCCGCTCGTTACCAAGCTCGCGATTGTCGTCGTAGGTGCTGCGGCCTTCCAGTGGCTGCAGGGCTATTGCGTCAACCGCTTGTCCTACGAGACGGTGCGCGACATGCGCGTGGAGGCGAGCAACAAGCTCAGCCGCATGCCGCTCAGCTTTATCGACAGTCATGCCCACGGCGACCTTATGAGCCGCGTGGTCAACGACGTCGATCAGGTGGGCGATGGCCTGCTGCAGGGCTTTACCCAGCTATTCACCGGACTTATCACCATCGTTGGCACGCTCGCGTTTATGCTCTCCATTAACCTGACCATGACGCTCGTGGTGGTACTCGTCACGCCGCTTTCCATTTTTGCAGCCGGTGCTATTGCCAAGCTCTCCAATAAGAGCTTCACTGCTCAACAGCGCATCCAGGGCCAACTCGGCGGTCATATCGAGGAGTATGTGGGTGAGCAAAAGCTGGTGGATGCGTTTGCTTATGGCCCGAACGCCCAAGCGCGCTTCGATGCCCTTAACGCCGAGCTCTATACGGCGGGTGAGCGCGCGCAGTTTATGGGCTCGCTTTCCAACCCCGGTACACGTTTTATCAACAACATCATCTACGCCGTGGTTGCCGTGATCGGCTGCGTGGGCGTGATCACGGGCGTGCCCGCGGCGCTTACGGTGGGCGGCGTGCAGATTTTCCTGTCCTATGCCAACCAGTACACCAAGCCGTTCAACGAGGTCACCAACGTCATCACGCAGATCCAGACCGCGTACGCCTCGGCGCGCCGCATGTTTGCGCTGCTCGATGCGCGCGAGCAGGAGCCCGACGCGTCGGACGCTGTAGAGCTTGCCGCACCGCAGGGCGAGGTGACCTTTGAACACGTGGACTTTAGCTATGTGCCCGACCGAAAGCTGTTGCAGGATATCTGCATCGATGCCAAGCCCGGCATGCGTTTTGCTCTGGTCGGCCCCACGGGCTGCGGAAAGACAACGCTCATCAATCTGCTGCTGCGTTTTTACGATATCGATGCCGGCCGCATCGCGGTCGATGGCAAGGCTTCGCGCGATTACACGCGCTCGAGCCTGCGTCGTGCCTTTGGCATGGTGCTGCAGGACACTTGGCTGTTCGAGGGCACGGTGGCGGAAAACATCGCCTACGGTTGCCCAGGAGCCACGCGCGAGCAGGTTATCGAAGCCGCCAAGCGCGCGCACGCGCACAAGTTTATCGTGCAGCTGCCGAAAGGCTACGACACGGTGATTGGCGAGGACGGCGGCACGTTTAGCCAGGGCCAAAAGCAGCTGCTGTGCATTGCGCGCGTCATGCTCACCGACCCGGCTATCTTGCTGCTGGACGAGGCGACTTCGAGTATCGATACGCGCACCGAGCTGCAGGTGCAGGCGGCATTCGACGAGCTTATGGCCGGCCGCACAAGCTTTGTGGTGGCGCACCGCCTGTCGACGATCCGCGACGCCGACTGCATTCTGGTAATGCGCGACGGCCAGATTATCGAGCGCGGCACGCACGACGAGCTGTTAGCGGCAGGCGGCTTCTACGCCGAACTCTACCGCAGCCAATTCGCTCAGTGAGCAAGCCCGCGGGGCAAGTTAATCAATCGACAGACGGTGGTTTACATCTGTCACGTTAGTACTAAGATATTCATCTAATAAATTGCATTAGTGGCTTTAGTTTTGGGGGATACGAGGCAACGTGACTATGACGTGCTCTTTGGTGGTTAACAGCAAGAGCGGTAATACCAGGATGGTTTCGGGTGCGATCAAGCGCACGCTGCAGGCTGCGGGTGTTGAGTTTGTCCATGCCGCGGCGTTGAGCGACGATGCGGATGCAGATCAGGTTGCGCTCGAGGCGCAGGGCGCCTGCGCGGCCGACACGGTGCTTGTCGGCTTTTGGTGCGACAAGGGCGCGTGCACGCCTTCGGTCGCGACGTTGCTCTCAGCCTTGCACGGCAAGCGCGTCTTCCTGTTTGGCACCTGCGGCTTTGGGGCCAGCGAGGAGTACTTTAGGCAGATTATCGATCGCGTGACCTCCAATTTGGCCAATGATGCCGAGCTTGTAGGCTGGGCGATGTGCCAGGGCAAGATGGGTCCCGCGGTCAAGCAGCGCTACGAGGCCATGCTCGAGCAAGATCCCGACAACGCCCGCGCTAAGTTGCTGCTCGACAACTGGGTTGCCGCAAAGAACCATCCCACCAAGGATGATCTGGACCATATGGCGGCGGCGGCCAAGAAGGCCGTGCTGGGCGAGTAGCTCGCTGCTCGTGGTGCCGAGCGTCCCATAATGCAAGTGTGAAAGCCTCGAAATCCTCGAGGCTTTTTTCTTGACACTCGCGGGCGCAACCGTGGCAAGCGTTTGGGACGACATTTTCCATCACCCCGATGACGAGACCGTCCTGGACGATACGCTCAATGCATCCGCTGGATGTATTGAGCGTGGGACGGGCTTTCCAGATGGACACGGTTTCCAGAAGGTATGGGCTGGGGGCTGCAGGGGGTGGCCGTAGAGGCATCAATAAGGGGGTTGAAAATAAACGATACTAAATGCAGCATAATTTAATGTGGGAGGGGGGTACGATATCTAAGCCGTACAAAATATCAGACCCTCTATCGAAGAGTTGCGTATGGGTTAGCCGCAGTTGTTGGATAAAGCAGACAAGTGTGGGGACAAATAACCACTTACGCCAAAATTAGTAGCATTTGGCGATAAATCGTTGATAAAAATGGAGGACATCACTATGGTTTTTGTTGAAAAGGATATCAAACTGGCTTTTTCGAACTCCATTTTCAAGGGCCTTGCGGTGTTTGAGGAATGTGGCTGACCCTTGAGGGAATCGAGTATGGCTTCGATGAGGATGGAATAATCGTTTTGACGGCGCGCGGACTCAAACATTTTATTGCACTTCTTAGCAGCTTGGCGATTGTGCTCGTCATAGCTCTTGCCGCCGCCTCTTTCGTTCCTCGCGCATTTGGATACACACCCTATGCAGTGCTTTCTGGCTCTATGGAGCCCGAGCTGCCCGTTGGCTCCATGGTGTTTGTTCGCCAAGTTGAGCCGACGGATATTGCCGTGGGCGACAATGTAACCTTTTACCGGTCGGACGGCGCCGTGGTGACTCACCAGGTGTACGAGGTCGACCCTGTGGCGCAAACGATCGGCACGCAGGGAATCGCAAACAAAGATGCAGATGGAATCATCGTGCACGACGCCGAGCAGACGCCTTTTTCACGCGTGATCGGCGTCGTCTCTCTTTGTGTCCCTTACTTGGGCTTCGTTAACGCATATTGCACGACGATGCCCGGTTTGCTTGTTGTGGTGGCCGTTCTGGCGCTGCTGGTCGCGGCGGCGATTGTGCTCGATCGGATGGTTCCCGACGAGCCTGCGGACAAGCATGCCCGCGCGCATGCGAGGGGGCGGCGTCCATAGCGGCAGGGGAGAGGTGTCGGCGGCGGCAAGGGCCGTTGCCGGGGAAAACGATTCTCGAAAGGAAGAGAACGATGGAGAACAAGAGGAAAAAGCGCTACGGCATAGTTGCCGCCTTGCTGCTGCTGGTACTGGCTGCCGGCGTGGGCACCTACGCCTGGCTGACGGCGCAGTCGAGCCTGACCAACAACTTCACCACTGCGGGCATCAACAAGCCCACTACCGATCCCGAACATCCGAATCAGCCGCTTCCGGATGATAACACTAAGGTCAACGGCAACCTGACCGAGACCAATTGGGTTAAGGACTCTAAGCTCGCCCCTGGCGTGTCTGTACCCAAGAATCCTAATGTCGGTATCGGCAAGGGATCCGAGGATGCATATGTGTACGTCTTCGTGAACAACAAGACGGCGCCTACCGGGACCGATGATTTCAGGACGACTTACTTCACCATTAACTCCCACTGGAAGGCCGTTGATGCGACCGCCGTTGAGAGCGAGCCGACTCATTATCTCGGTGGCCTTTTCGTTTATGTTGGCGAAGGAAACGAAAACGAAGCCACTCCGCTTATTGCCAGCAAGACTGAGGATAAGTGGACTGGCGAGCTGTTCAGCCAGGTGACTACGCCCAAGGACACCGAGCAAAAGGATTTCGCCAATCCTGCCACGATGGATGTCAACTGCTTCATTTACGCAGCAGACAATACCCCTGAGGGTTCGTCTGCGTCTGCCTTGGCTGCTGCCACGGATTGGGCTAAAGGCCTGAAGTAATCCCACCCCCTCCACCGAGATCCCGGCCCGCTCCTCATCCCCATTTTCGGGTCGGGATCTCGGTCCCCCTTTGATCGACGATTGGCGAACGTAATGCTCAACAATCTTTCCGACAATCAGAAACGCACCTTGGCGCTTGCCGCGATGGCGCTGTTGGCCCTGGCGTGCCTGTGCGGCACGCTGGCTTTCACCGTTGATATGGTTCCGGCGAACAACGTCCTATCGTTTGGCAGCGTGAAGGTACGAGTCTGCGAATACACCCTCAACGAGCAGGGCGAGGAGATTCCGTTTGAGCCCAACACACACGGGGATTATCCCGACACCAAGGCCGGGGGCTCTGACATCAGCCGCATCGTGCGCGTGGAGAACGCCGGCGCACAGCCCGAGTATGTCCGCGCCCGTCTGCGCATGACGTCAGTGGCACCCGACGGTTCGAGTGCGGATGCCTCGGGCAACGTCGCCTTTAACGTGAACGCGGGCGAGGGGTCCCCGTGGATCGATGGCGGCGATGGGTGGTACTACTATCGCGGATTGGCTGGGCGTGGCGGCATGCTCGACTCCGGCGCCATGACGGAAAGCCTCATGGACTCGCTGCGATTTGTGGGCGACTACCACGATGCCGCGCGCGGCGGCTCATACAGGCTCGATATCGACGTCCAGGCCGTGCAGGCCAAAAACCAGCAGGCAAACGATACCGTCCTCGACGTGCTCGACGTCGCGGGCTGGCCGGAGGCGAACTAGCCCATGGAGATTAAGAACATGAACCGAGGCGTGCTCGGCAGGCTGGTTGCCATGGCGACAATCGCCCTTTGCTGCGTTATGGCGCTGCCGGCGGCAGCGCATGCCGAGGATCAGACCGAATTCCATATCACAAACAGGAACGACTTCCTGGCGTGCGTCGCGCTGTCGCGACAGCGCGACAC
>CABUWD010000067.1 GCA_902495155.1 uncultured Collinsella sp. | reverse complement strand
GTGCTCACGCTTTCGGCAACGCCTATTCCGCGAACCATGCAGATGGCCACGAGCGGCGTGCGCGACATGAGCCTGATCACCACACCGCCGACCGGGCGTCGTCCCGTGATCGTGCACGTGGGGGAGTACGACCCCGATGTGGTGAGCGCGGCGATTCGCCTGGAGGTGGGCCGCGGCGGCCAGGTGTACTACGTGTCCAACCGCGTCAAGACCATCGACGACGCCGTGGCACGCGTGCACGAGGCCGCGCCCGAGGCGCGCGTGGGCGTGGCGCACGGCAAGATGAGCCCGCGCGAGGTCGAGGACGTGATGATCGAGTTCGCGACCAAAAAGATCGACGTGCTCATCGCCACGACCATCGTGGAGAGCGGCATCGACAACGCGACTGCCAACACGCTGATCATCGAGGATTCGCAACGCCTGGGTCTGGCGCAGCTCTACCAGCTCAAGGGCCGTGTGGGCCGCTCTGCCACGCAGGCCTACGCGTACTTTATGTTCCCGGGCGAGCTGCCGCTCACCGAGGAGGCAACGGCGCGCCTGACCGCACTTTCCGAGTTCCAGGACCTGGGCAGCGGCATGCGCATCGCCATGCGCGACCTGGAGATTCGCGGCGCCGGCTCGCTTATGGGAGCCGAGCAGCACGGCAACCTGTCGAGCGTGGGCTTTGACCTGTTTACGCAGATGCTGGGCCAGGCCGTGGCTGAGGCGCGCGGCGATGACGACGCCGGCGTGGAGGCGGCGAGCGTGGGTATTAACCTGCCGGCCGACTACTTCTTGTCCGAGGAGTACCTGCCGGCGGTGGACCAGCGCGTGCTCGTGTACCGTAAGCTCGCAGCGGCCGAGGACCTGGAGAGCATCGACGAGGTGCAGGAAGAGACCGAGGCCGCGCATGGCGAGCTGCCGTTGGCGGGACTCAACCTGTTCAATCGCGCACGCATCCGCATTCGTGGCGAGCGCCTGGGGCTCGAGAGCGTCACGCTCAGCGGTGGGCGTATCACGTTTTTGGGCGTCGACGTGCCCAAGAAGGTGGCCTTTGAGCTAAAGACTCGCTATGGCGCGGTGAACTTCCCCAAGAGCCGCAAGCTGTCGGTGCCCTACAAGGCGGGCGCCGGCGCGGGCAGCGGCCTGGGCCGCGGTCTCGACGCCAACGACGGCACCGGCCCGGTGGCGGCGGCGCTCATGCTGCTGCAGCAATTAGGTGCTAGCGACGACGACTAACGGGTCGACGCTGCAAACGCCCCATTTGGGCACTCTGGCTCCATCGAAAGGAAAGCATGTTCGGATACATCTATAAGAAAGATGTCGCCATTATCGCGGTTGTCCTGTGCCTTTGTCTAGGCGTGGGCAGCTTCTTCGATTATCAGATCTCGTGCGCGCTGTTCAACATCGGCAGCATGTACGGCCGCTTTATCGAGGCCGCCGGCGAGCTGCCGTTTGAGCTGACGGCGAGCATCGCGGGCGTTATGCTCGTGCGCGCGGTGCGTCCCGACTCCAGGGGGAGCAAATGGCTCGCCGTGCTCGGCATCCTCGTCAACATTGGCCTGGCCGGCTACGAGATCGTTTCGTCCCTGCGGGTTGGCGGCAAACTCATCGCGGTTCAGTTGGTGCTGACGTTTGTGCTGGTCATCGCCGCTAACCTTGTCGTCTATCGCCTCACGCGCACGACCGAGCCCGACGAGCTCACGCGCTGGGCGTTGATGGTGCTTGTCGTGTGGGTCGCTCAGGCCATCATCCTCAACGTGATTGTCAAGCCGCTGTGGTCGCGCCCACGCATGCGCGTGATCGAGGTGACGCAGGGACTCGAGTTTCAGCCGTGGTGGGTGATCGGCAACCCCGACAAGTGGGCCTATATTGCCGCCGGTGTAGTCAAGGACGGCTTTAAGTCGTTTGCGAGCGGACACACGGCGCACGCGGCAATCGGCCTCATGCTCGCTGGGCTTCCCGCGACGGCCTTTAAGGAAAAGCCGTCGCGCCGTCGTGTGGTCTTTTGGACGGCGGCTGTGGTCGCGGCGCTCGTCGCGTTTGGCCGCATCGTGATCGGAGCGCACTTTTTGAGTGACGTGAGCTGCGGCTTTGCCCTGGTACTGGCGCTTGAGTGCCTTGCCGCGCGCATTGCCTATCCCAGCGGCGTACAATAGCTCCGTTTGAATCATCTGGCCGATACCCGGTAAGAGAGGATTGCCATGCTCGCGTTCAACAACGACTATTCCCACGGCGCACACCCAGCGGTGCTGCAGGCGCTCGTCGACACCAATATGGAGCCGCAGCCCGGCTACGGTACCGATGCACATACCGAGCGTGCCAAGCAACTTATTCGCGAGGCCTGCCAGGCGCCTGACGCCGACGTGTTTTTCCTGGTGGGCGGCACGCAGGCTAACGCGACGGTGATCGACATGCTGCTTGCGCCGTACGAGGGCGTCGTTGCTGCCGAGACTGGCCACGTTGCCTGCCACGAGGCGGGCGCCATCGAGTTTGGCGGCCACAAGGTGCTCACCATCCCCGGCTACGAGGGCAAGATGCACGCCGAGGACCTCGAGAACTATATCCAGGTGTTCTACGAAAACGAGAGCTACGAGCACACGGTGTTCCCGGGTGCCGTGTACGTGAGCCTATCGACCGAGTACGGCACGCTGTACTCCAAGGCCGAGCTCGCGGCGATTCACGCAGTGTGCCAGAAGCGCGAGATTCCGCTGTTTGTGGATGGCGCCCGCCTGGCCTATGCGCTGGCGGCCGATGAGTGCGACATTACCCTGCCCGAGCTGGCGCAGCTGTGCGACGTGTTCTACATCGGCGGCACCAAGTGTGGCGCGCTCTGCGGCGAGGCTGTGGTGTTCTGCGGCATGCGCGCCCCGGCGCATCCCATTCCGCGTATTAAGCAGCACGGCGCGCTGTTGGCCAAGGGCCGCCTGACGGGCGTGCAGTTTGAGGCGCTCTTTACCGACGGTCTGTATTTTGAGATTGGCCGTCAGGCGATCGAAACCGCGCAGGCGCTTCGTCGCGTGCTGCACGAGCACGGCTACCGGTTCTTCTTGGAGACGCCGACTAACCAGCAGTTCGTGATTCTGCCCAACGAGGACATGGCGCGCATTCGCGAGCATGCGGCGATCGAGTACTGGGAAAAGTACGACGAGACCCACACGGTGGTGCGCTTTTGCACTAGCTGGGCCACGACGCAGGAGGACATCGACGCGCTGGCGGCTGTCCTGTAGCCTGATGTAATGACGAGGGGCCGCCCTGCGCTGGGTTTGGCGCAGGGCGGTCTTTGCTTTTTGGGGGAGAAGGGTTGTATGACCGAGATGTCCGAGCCGACGATTCGCCTGGCGACGCCCGATGATGCGCCGGCGTTGCTTGCCATCTATGAGCCGTATGTGTGCCAGACGGCGATTACCTGCGAATACGAGGTGCCGAGCGTTGATGAGTTCGCTGGGCGCATCGAGCGCACGCTCAGGCGCTATCCGTATCTGGTGATGGAGCTGGACGGGCGTCCGGTAGGCTATGCCTATGTGAGTCCGCTCAACAGCCGCGAGGCATACGACTGGTCGGTCGAGACATCGATCTACCTGGCGCGCGACGTGCGCCATGGCGGGCTGGGCCGCAAGTTGCACGATGCGCTCAAGCAATGTCTGATCGCGATGGGCATCACCAATATGTGCGCGCTCATTGCCGTGCCGCACGATAAGGACGATGAGTACCTGACGCATAACAGCCAGGATTTCCATGCCCATATGGGATATCGCTTGGTGGGCGCCTTCGATCGCTGTGCCCAAAAGTTCGGTCGCTGGTACGACATGTGTTGGATGGAGTTGGTCCTAGCCGAGCGCACGCCCAACCAACCCAAACCAATCTGGTTCCCCGACCTCCCCAAACCTACCATTTAGGGACAGGTTAATTTTGGCAGGTTAGCCGATGGGCTCGGTGTATTTGGCGCGGTCGGTGCGTTGGATGCGCTTGGAGACATGGAGCGGGCGGCCGTCGGTGTCGTAGACGTAGTCGGTGATTAGGATCAGCGCCTGCCCGCGCTCAACGTTGAGCAAAAACGCCTCGTTTTGCGAGGCATAGCATACCTCAAAGGTCTTGTGCCCCTGTGCCGGCGCGCGATGGAACTCCTGTCGTAGCGTGGCATAGAGCGAACCGTTGATATCGCGATCGATGAGTGCCTCAAAGCTTGGCGGCAGATAGGTGGTCTCCAGGCACAGCGGCGCATCGTCCAGATAACGCAGGCGGACAAGTTTGACGAGCCTGCTGCCCACGGCGGCGTCAAAGAACTTGGCTACGCTGCCCGCCGCTTTGGCAAAACCCGAGTCCACCGTGCGCGTGGTGGGCTTCATGCCTTGACCCTGAACCTGTGTCGTGTAGCTCGAAAACACCAGGTTGTTCTCGTGGAGCGCCGGCGTGTCGGCCACAAAGGCGCCACGCCCGCGCTCGGTGCGCACCAGGCCCTCATCAACGAGCACCTTAAGGGCGTGGCGTACGGTGCTACGTGACAGCCCCGATTCGTCCATGAGTTCCATCTCGGACGGCAGCTTGTCTCCGCGCGCGTAGGTGCCGGAGGCGATGCGGTCGCGCAGCATGCCCGCCAAGCGCTCGTATTGGGTCAGTCTCTTTTTAGATGAAGCGTTCATGCGATCAACCTGTATCTAACCTGTATGCGTATCTAATCAAGCATGTATTCAATACAACAACAAAACCGCTGGTAGCAAGTTATCAAAAACCGTATCAGCAAATTTTCTAAGACAAATATAGCATACAACTAGTCGACATAACCAAAACATGTATGTAACTTGTATGCCTGTGATGAGCATCAAACGAGAAGAAAGGCTGATGCACGATGACTACTCAGGAACAGGTTAAGGACGTCGTCTCCCAGGTTTTGGCCGACAAGGCAGACAAGGGCGGCATCAAGCGCGTCGTGTGGATTGGCGCCGGCGGATCCAACGGCGGCAACTATCCTGCTCAGTACTTTATGGAGCACGAGGCCACGCGGGTCGTGAGCTCCAGCTACACCAGCAATGAGTTCGTGCACGCCACGCCCGCCTATGTCAACGAGAACACCCTGGCCGTCGTCGTGTCCATGCGCGGCACCAAGGAGACCATCGTCGCCGCCCAGGTCGCCAAGGACCACGGCGCCAGCACCATCGCCATCTATGTCGACGAGTCCGGCCTCACCGAGGTCTGCGACTACAAGATCCAGTACGACAGCCTGGCCGTCGACGAGTCTTGCATGGGCCGTACCAACTCCGCCGTCGTGACCATGATCGCCATGGAGCTTACGCAGCAGACCGAGGGCTATGCCGAGTATGAGACCGCTATGGCCGCCTTCGACCTGGTTGACCCCATCTATCGCAAGGCCGTCGAGTACACCCGTCCGCTCGCCGCCAAGTGGGCCGAGCAAAACGCCGACAAGCCCTGCATCAACGTGATGGCTCAGGGTCCGCTCTTTGGTGCCGCCTACGTCTTTAGCATCTGCAACGTGCAGGAGATGCTGCAGATCGACTCCTGCACCATCAACACCTGCGACTTCTTCCACGGCCCCTTCGAGATCCTGGACAAGCGCACCTCGCTGTTCCAGCTCATCAGCGTCGGCCGCAGCCGCTGCAACGACGAGCGCGGCATCCGCTTCGTCAACCAGTACGGTGGCGAGCGCGTCTATCAGCTCGACGCCAAGGAGCTCGGCCTCAACGACATCAAGGACAGCGTGAGCGAGTACTTCAACCACCTGATCTTCGCCCCGATCCTCAACAACGTGTACATGCGTGCGCTCTCTGCCGTCACCCACAAGGATTACATGACGCGCCGCTACATGTGGAAGCTTGAGTATTAGTTACGCGGTTTTACCAAACCGCGTAACGGATCGACGCTGCGCGGTCCGCATTTGGGCAATCTGACGTTCAACTTCAAGGGCGCGACCAGAAGGTCAGCGCCCTTTCGTTTCACGTCACCTTGCCTCAAATGCGGCCCGCTCGCTGACTTATGCTCAACCAGCGGCGCCTTAGACGTTGGGAACGTTCTTAAATGACTAGTCATTTGGGAACGTCCCCAATGAGTATGTGGGGAAGCAGATTTTTCCGTTCGGCGATTTGTGTCTTGAAAAATGTATATAACGACTATAACGTAGTACGAAACATATTGGAAACAATACCGAGGAGGCTGCGTTGAAGAAGAGCAATCTGGGCTATGTGCTGGTGCTGATCGCCGCGCTTATGTGGGGCACCATCGGAATCTTTGTTAACGGAATATCGGCCCTGGGTGTTTCGTCTCAGAGCATGGCGGCCTTTCGCCTGTTGTCGGGTGCTGTCTTAATGGCTCCGGTCTTGGCATTCATGGGTTGCCAGGGAGGTGCTCGTGAGGGAAAAGCCTCGGGTCCCATGGCACTGTTCAAGGCAAGTCCTAAAGAGCTTGTTCCCTGCGCGCTTCTTGGCATTATCGGCCTCGCCACCGCTAACACGCTTTATTACGAGTGCATGGGCGAGGTGGGCATGTCCACGGCCTCGGTGCTGCTCTACACCTCGCCGGTGTTTGGCGTCGCGCTCGGCCGCGTGCTTTATCGCGAGGACGTGACCCCCAACAAGCTCGTCGCCATCGTCTTTAACATTGTGGGTTGCGTGCTCGCGGTGACGAGCGGCGACCTGTCTGGTTTCCATTTCTCGGCTTGGGGCGTCGCGTCGGGTGTGATCGCCGGACTTTGCGGTGCACTGCTGGCGGTGTTTAGCCGTATGGCTACCAAGACGCTGCATCCGCTGGCGGTGACGTTTTGGGGCTTTGTCTTTGGCGGATGCTTTATGGCAGTGCTTTCGGCTCCGTGGTCCGATGTAGCCGCGGCAATGTCCCCGCAGCTCATTCTGCTGTTCGCAGGCTTTGGCTTTATTCCGACGGCTCTTGCGTACATCTTCTATATGCAGGGCCTTTCGATGGATCTCGAGACGTCGAAGGTGCCGGTCGTGGCTTCGTTCGAAACCGTGGCGACCGTTCTGGTCGGTATTGGCATCTACGCCGAGCCCGCCGGCGCGATCAAGGTCCTGGGCATCGTGCTGGTGCTCGCGTCCATCCTGATTATGAACACTAACTTCTCCAAGCTGCGCAACAGCGCCTTTGTCGGCCATGTCGTTGAGAGCATGACCTTTAAGCCCAACGCGTGGTGGACGGAGAAATCGCAGGACATGGATCTGTTCCGCGAGCGCACCGGCATCGCGCTGGAGCCCACCGTGCAGGAAAGCCCCTGGTACTTCGTGCGATAGGGGATTGGCGAGGCGTCTGATCTGGGGTTATCCAGCCAGCGCCGGCCTACCCAGCCCCAACGTTTCGATTACGTTAAACCCGTCAACGGTCGATTTTCACCCGCGAGCGGTCTTTATACTAATTAGCAATATCCGCAACGTATAAGACGTTATAATGACCATAACGAAAAGGAGGAGGCAAGATGAATCAGATCATTCTCGCATCTCATGGCGGCCTGGCCGCAGGCGCCAAAGACACGCTCGAGATGGTTCTCGGCGACGTGTCGAACGTCCACGTCGTGTCGCTTGCTCGTGACGACAAGGAGCCCATCACCAATAAGGTGGACGCCATGATCGCCACGTTCAACGCGGACGACACCGTCTATGTGTTGACCGATATGCTCGGCAGCTCGGTCAACAACAGCATGGTCGAGCTTTCCAAGAACGGCACGAAGTTCACGGTTGTCAGCGGTTTCAACATCCCGCTGGCGCTCACGCTCGCTATGAGCCCCGTCCCCGTCAAGGGTGCCGAGCTCGCAGCCCTCATCAACGAGGCCCGCACCGGTCTGACCAACCCCAACGCACCGGTCGAGGCTGCCGCGGCTCCCGCCAAGAAGGCCAAGGCGCCCCGTCACAGCTCCGGTCCCGCCAAGATCGTCCTCGCACGTCTTGACTACCGTCTGCTGCACGGCCAGGTCGTCTTTACCTGGACCACCAAGGTTCAGGCCGAGCGCATCATCGTCGTCGACAACGCCGCCGCCAACGATGACATCAAGAAGGGCGCTCTTAAGCTGGCCAAGCCCCAGGGCGTGCGCCTGAACGTCTTTACCGTCGAGCGTGCCCTCGCCAAGATGGACAAGCTCAACACCCTCGGCGAGCGCGTCATGTTCGTCTTTGGCAACACGGCCGAGATGCTGCAGTTCTGCCAGGGCTACAAGCTCGACGCCATCAACCTGGGCGCCACCGCCAACCACGACGGTGCCGATCAGGTCGGCGGCAAGGACAGCTCCGTCTTCCTCGACGCCAACCAGAAGGCCGACGTCAACCAGCTGCTCGACATGGGCATCAAGCTCTACGTCCAGCAGACCCCTACGTATCAGAGCGTCGACATCGACGCCAAGCTGTAATCAACCAGGCTTTTGCCTGACTGAAAGGAGAAGGGTATGAATACGTTCATCAGTGCGGTGCTCGTCGGCCTCGTCGGCGTGTTCTGCATGTGGGACTCCCGCCTGCTCGGTCGTCTTAACTTCGAGCAGCCCCTCGTTGGCGCTACGCTCGTCGGTCTGCTGCTGGGCGATGTGCCCACCGGCCTTGCCGTCGGTGCCGCCGTCGAGCTCGTGTCCATGGGCCTGGTGCAGGTCGGCGCCGCCGTTCCGCCCGATATGGTCCTGGGCGGCATCGTGGCCGCTGCCTTTGCGTGCCTGACCGATGCTTCCGCCGAGACCGCCATGACGATCGCCATCCCGGTCGCCGTCCTGGGTCAGCTCCTCGGCATCGTGTTCCGTTCCATCATCGCCGCCCTCACCCATGTGGCAGATAGCGCGATCGATAACGGAAAGTTCAAGACCGCCTACCGCATGCACATCTGCGCCGGCTCCGGTCTGTACGCCGTCATGTACTTCCTGCCGATCTTCCTCGCCGTCTTTGTTGGCACCGACCTGGTCCAGGCCATCGTCAACATGGTTCCCGAGTGGCTGTCCACTGGTCTTAACGTTTCGACCAAGATCATGACCGCCTACGGCTTGGCCCTGCTGCTCACCATGATGATCAAGAAGGGTATGACTCCGTTCCTGTTCATCGGTTTCCTGCTCGCCGCTTACCTCAACCTGTCCGTCATCGCGGTCGCTCTGATCGGTGTGTGCCTGGCTGTCGTTTTCATGGGCTTCAAGTTCAACGGTTCCCATGCAGCCGCCGGTGTCGATTCCGACTACGATCCGCTCGAAGACGACGAAGACTAAGGAGGAACACACTATGGCAACCGCAACCAAGGACGTGTCCCTGAACAAGAAGGTCAGCCAGTTCTTCTGGCGCTCTTGGGCCATCCAGGCATCTTGGAACTACGAGCGTCAGATGAACATGGGCTTCCTCTACGGCATGGTTCCCACGCTCGATCGCCTCTATCCGGATGAGTCCGACCCCAAGCAGCTCGCTGCTAAGAAAGAGGCTTACCACCGTCACATGGCGTTCTACAACTGCACCCCGCAGACGAGCGCTTTCATCCTGGGCCTCGCCGCCTCCATGGAGGAGGAGTACGCCAAGGATCCCGAGAACTTCAACCCCGATTCGATTAACGCGGTCAAGACCTCTCTTATGGGCCCGCTTTCCGGCATCGGTGACTCCTTCTTCCAGGGCACCATCCGCGTTATCGCCTTTGGCCTGGGCGTTCAGCTGGCTCAGCAGGGCTCCATCATGGGCCCGATCCTGGCCATGCTCATCTCCATCGTCCCCTCTGTGCTGATCACTTGGTTCGCAGCCAAGATGGGCTATCAGGGCGGCCACGAGTACCTGAGCAAGCTTCAGGGCGGCGACCTCATGGAGAAGCTCATGTATGTCTGCGGCATCGTGGGTCTTATGTCCGTGGGCGGCATGATCGCTACGCTGATCGGCGCCACCACCCCGCTGCAGTTCGCTGACGGCACCGTTGTGATCCAGGACATCCTGGACGGCATGATGCCCCAGATGATCTCCCTTGGCCTCACCGGCCTTATGTACTGGCTCATCAAGAAGAACGTCAACACCGGTTGGCTTCTCGTGATCGCCATCGTGGGCGGCATCGCCCTCTCCGCGGCCGGCATCCTGGCCTAGTCGCGACCAAGCGTCTAACCGCTTTTCCCCGGGGGCCTGCCTGACATCCCATACCCCAGGCGGGCTCCCATCCCCAAAATGTGACAAAGGAGCGGCTCCTTTGTCACATCCTCAACGGGCCGGCGACTCGGTCCAAATCACGGTAACCCTGCGTGCGCCCGGCAATGTGGCGCCGCAAAAATTGAAAGGAATGTGTCAGATGTACGAGATCGACCTTAACCTCCCTAAGCAGATCGTCGCTGACGTCCTGTCCAACCACGAGATCCACAGTGTCGCCTTCGTCGGCTGCGGTGCTTCCATGTCCGACCTGTACCCCGCCAAGTACTTCCTGGCCAACAACACGGACAAGCTGAACGTTCAGATCTTCACCGCTAACGAGTTCAACTACGACACGCCTTCCTGGGTCAACGAGCACACCTTCGTGATCACCTGCTCCCTCGGTGGCTCCACGCCCGAGACCGTCGAGGCCAACAAGACCGCCAAGAAGCACAACTGCCCGGTCGTCTCCCTCACCAACAAGGCTGGCTCCGCTCTGACCGTCGACGCCGACCACGTCATCGTTCACGGCTTCCACGCCAACTTCGCTGCCAAGTGCGAGAAGCCCGGCTATGCCATCGCTCTTGCTCTCGAGATCCTTCAGCAGACCGAGGGCTATGACAAGTACGACGACATGATCACCGGCCTCACCAACGTCTTCGATCTCTGCGAGAACGCTGCTCAGTCCTGCAAGAAGCTCGCCAAGAAGTTCGCTGAGGACTTCAAGGACGACAAGATGATTTACTTCATGGCCTCTGGTGCCTCCGAGAAGATGGCTTACTCTCACGCCGCCTTCCTGTTCACCGAGATGCAGTGGATCGACGCCGCCGCCTACAACACCGGCGAGTACTTCCACGGCCCGTTCGAGGTTTCCACCGAGGGTAAGCCCTACGTCTTCTTCATGTCCGATGGCGCTACCCGTCCGATGGACGCCCGCGCCCTCACCTTCCTTGAGCGCATGGGCGCCAAGGTCGCTCTGATCGACTCCAAGGACTACGGCCTGGCTGACGCCGTGCCCGCGAGCGTCGTCACCTACTTCAACCCGCTGCTGCACCTCGCCGTTATGCGCGAGTACGGCAACCAGATCGCCGAGGCCCGTCAGCATCCGCTGACCATGCGTCGCTACATGTGGAAGCTTTCCTACTAATCACAAGTAAGTAGACCTTACGGGTTGATTGAGAGGGGATGGGGTTTGCGCCCCATCCCCTTTTTTGCTCTGGGGAGGGCGTGTCTGTCGCGTCGCAAATCCCAGATAAAACCTACCAAAATAAACCTGTCCCTTTTTGGCAGGTGGGAGGAGATGCGTATGATCAAGGCAGTGCTGTTTGACATGGACGGCGTGCTGGTCGATACCGAGTGGTTCTACAACCG
>CABUWD010000066.1 GCA_902495155.1 uncultured Collinsella sp. | reverse complement strand
CGCGGACAAGGCGCCACACTGGTCTGCGGAGTGTTCTGAAAACCACGCCCGGCCCCCGCCTGCGGTGACGCTGCTGCGAGCGGTCTGCGATGGGGCCGTTATTGGTTGGGGCCGCTGGGCTGATGTGGGGGGCGCGTGGCTGTTGCGGGCCCTGGTCCCGGCGGCGGCCTCGGCGCCTTGCGCCTGCCGCCTTGGGGGACTGTGGAGCGCGGCCGGCAGCTGCGGCGCTTCGCGCCTGCTGCCTTGGGTGACTTTGGGGTCGATTGGGGTTGTCTGCACAATTCGCGGTATTATGGTGCGGAGTTTTGAAAGGAGCCGCTGGTGGTCACGACGACGTTTGCTTCGCCTTTGGGCGAGATTTTGCTTGCCGCTGATGGCCGCGGTTTGACAGGGCTTTGGTTTGAGGGGCAGGAGCATTTTGGCTCCACGCTTCTCAAAGAAAATCCCGAACATGTTGAAGGCGCCGATGCAGTTTCTGGTGCTGGCGGCATGTCGCCGGTGAGTCCGGTAAATGGTGCGGCCTCTTCGGTGCTTGAGCGTTCCTGGGCTTGGCTGAATGCTTATTTTGCAGGGCAGGAACCTCGGTTTACGCCGCCGTTGCATTTGATTGGTACGGCGTTTCAGCGTGAAGTTTGGTACGAGCTGCTTTCTATTCCGCGTGGCGAGGTCGCTACGTATGGCGAGATCGCCCAGCGTGTTGCGGCTCGACATCGTGTGCCGGGAAATGAGGCACCCGTTGTGTCTCCCCGTGCCGTGGGGGCCGCGGTCGCGCGTAATCCCATTTCGATTATTGTGCCGTGCCATCGCGTGGTTGCCGCCGATGGTTCGCTCAACGGATATGCCGGCGGCCTCGACCGCAAGGAGTGGCTGCTGCGGCTTGAGGGCGCGTACGAGGAGTAACGTTCGGGCACTTTGCATAGCCAAGATGCTGTGAAAGAACGGGACACGCTTTCCGAATGGAAGCTCAGACGGAAACCACGTCCCGGAATACAGCCTCAGAGTGGGACGCCGTTTCCGGTTGAGACCACCTGCTTGGACATCTTTCTACGCCCGCTCCTGCAGGGCGTAGATCGATTTGTCCATGTTGAACAGATAAGCCACAACGCAGACGATAAAGAACGCCGGCAGATTACCGAAACCGAAGACCTCGCAGCCAATGAGGATCGGCGCGAGCAGCGTGTTGGTGGCGCCGCCAAAGACGGCGGCGTATCCCAGCGCGGCGCAAAGTTCGACGGGCATGCCGAGGATTCCGGCGAGCACGACGCCAAGGCTCGCTCCGATGGAGAACAACGGCGTCACCTCGCCACCCTGATATCCTGCGGCAAGCGTGGTAATGGTGAGTGCGAATTTGAGCGCCCAGTCCCAAGGCATGATGGCGTCCTTGCCGTCACCGTTGAGCGCTGCCGATATCAGGTTGGTACCAAGTCCGCAGTATCGCCCCTGCCACAGTGTGAACAGAATCGCTGATAGCGCGATGCCCATAACGGCGATTCGTACATAGGGGTTGGGGAGCAGTCGCGCCGCAAGGGTCTTGGCGTGGGCAAGGCACCAGGCAAAGGCGCCGCCTACCATGCCAAACGCGATACCCAGCACCGCAAGCCGTCCAAGACCGGGGAGATCAAGCGCGTATGAGGCGACAACGGCGACTTCGAACTTCTCGAGTCCCAGGGCGCCGGAGGTCATACTTGCGGCGAGCGAGGCCGTAAGCGCGGGAAACAGCGCGCGGTATTCCATGCGTCCTGCGACCAGTACTTCGATAGCAAAGACCGTGGCAGCAAGAGGCGTTCGAAAGAGCCCGGCAAAGCCAGCGGCCATACCAATGAGCAAAAACGTGTTGCCGGGGTTTCGGAAAGGTAGACGCCTGCCGATCCAGTGCGAGACGGTTGCACCAATCTGCACGGCCACGCCCTCGCGCCCCGCACTGCCGCCAAAGAGGTGCGTCCCCCACGTGCTCAACATAATGAGCGGCACCAAACGCGGGGAGATGGCGTCCTCGCGTCCGTGACCTACGTCAAATACCAGGCTCATGCCCCGATCGGTGCCTTTGCCCCAGGTGCGGTAGGAAAATACGATGGCAAAGCCCATGAGGGCGAGGAAGGGAAGGAGCAGTGTGATGTGTTCGTCGCGGAAGGCGCCGATTGCCAGAAGCACGCGTCCAAAGAGTGCGCAGATGGCGCCAACGATGATGCCGATAGGGATTCCGACGGCACCCATAAGCACGAGGCCGCTATAGGTGTTGAGCAAGCGTTTGATTCTGCTCGATACGTTGCTTTCCGACATTTTGTTTTCCGACACTTGCTCTCTTGATAGAAAAAGAGCTGGAGTTGCGCATCGTTGAGAGGCTTTCCAGCTTTAGCAAAACAAACTTATAAGATGCGACGGGCCGCGTCAAGATAATTACCGGACGGCCTAGGAGGCGGCTGGTTGGCTGGCTTAAAACCCAGCGCGTGAAATGACGCTCCACGCTATTCAGCGCGCTTGATAGGATGACGAACCACAGTCTTAAGTTTCTCCGGCGCACACTTGCGTGGATCGGAAAGATAGATTTCGTGATGTAAACGGGTGTCTGAGAAGTCGGGGACATAGCCCTGCTCGGTCGCATATTCATGCATGGCGTCTACGGTTGCCGGCTCGCTGTCGTAGGGTCCGGTATGCATGCATTGAACGCAGAGACCCTCGTCAACTTTAAGCAGCTCGACGGCAGAAAAGTCCAGTTTCTTTTTGGCCGTGGCTTCCGCGACCGCCCAGTCAAAGTCATCCTGAGTGACGAAATCGGGCAGGCGGATGCACGAGATAAAGTTGAAATCGTCCTTGCGTACATAATCGATGTCGCCGCTCGGGGAGTCTTGCCACCAGAAGCCCTCGAGCGGCGGTACCACAAAGTCGAAATAGCCCTCGATACTCCTTGAGCCTTTCTTTGACATCTTGACGGTATAGGCGATGCCGTAAAGCAGCGGCAGGGCATTTTGATACTCGCCACCTTCGGTATTTGGGTCGCCCTTTCCGCGAACGGCAACGTAGCTCATAGGCGGGACAGTTATGATACTCGGCTTGCTTGCAGGTCTGTAGAGCTCCTTGCATTCCTTCTTAAAGTCGAACGCCATGTTGGCCGCCTTTCTGCGTATTGGCCTGCTTAGATAGCGGAATCATATCATAGAAACGAACAGCTGTTCGAATGATTTGGCTGACAGATTGAGATGCGTGCGTTGTGTTTGGCGGTCGGCCTGACCCCATCGATGATTTCTCTGCCTCCCCGGCGCCTCATCTATAGCTGCCGTTTCCCCATATAGAACCTGCCAAAATAAACCCGTCCCTTTTTAGTCGGTGCGAAATGGGTAATACTAAAGAGTTATCCGACCAGATGGGAACCGATCGATGGCTTATATCGAATTCAAAGACGTCATCAAGGCATACGGCGAGGGCGACGCCCGCATTCACGCACTCGACGGCGCGAGCTTTACGGTCGAGCGCGGCGAGCTCGCCATCATTTTGGGTGCTTCGGGTGCCGGCAAGACCACGGCGCTCAACATTCTGGGCGGCATGGATACGGCGACTTCCGGCACCGTGACGGTGGACGGGCGCGATGTGAGCTCCGCTAACGAGGCGCAGCTCGTGGAATACCGCCGCGCCGACGTCGGCTTTGTCTTCCAGTTCTACAATCTGGTCCCCAACCTGACGGCGCTCGAAAATGTTGAGCTTGCGGCGCAAATCTGCCCTGATTCGCTCGATGCCGAGCAAACGCTTTGCCAGGTTGGCTTGGGTGAGCGCCTCGCCAACTTCCCCGCGCAGCTTTCGGGCGGCGAGCAGCAGCGCGTGTCCATTGCCCGCGCACTGGCAAAGAACCCCAAGCTGCTTTTGTGCGACGAGCCCACGGGCGCACTTGACTATAAAACCGGCAAGCAGATCTTGCAGCTGCTGCAGGACACTTGCCGCAAGCAGGGCATTACGGTCATCATCATCACCCACAACTCCGCGCTGGCGCCCATGGCCGATCGCCTGATCCGCTTTAAGAACGGTCGCGTGGAGAGCGAGACGGTCCAGCAAAATCCCGTGCCTATCGAGACGATCGAGTGGTAGCGCCCATGGACCAAGACCGCCAAAACAGCCTACGCCGCGACGCGCAGAACACGGAGCGCGAGCAGGATTTTACGACCTACCGCACTGCCCAAAGCTCAAACGATATGGTGCCGACGGTTTTTCGCCGTGGCATCTACCGCACAATCCGAGGCAGTCTTAAGCGCTTTTTGTCAATCGTGGTCATCACCGCGCTTGGCGTGAGCGTGATGTGCGGCCTTAAGGCGGGTTGCGAGGACCTGTGTGATTCGGTTGATGCCTACTTCGACCAGCAAAATGTCTATGACATTAACGTGCAGTCGACCTATGGCCTGACTGACGATGATCTCGACGCCATACAAGAGGTCGATGGCGTCGAAACGGCCGAGGGCATCTACACCGAGACCGCCTACACCGCCGTGGGCACAACGCGCGAGCGCGTGGTCGTGCAGAGTCTCTCCAAGGAGAACATCGATCAGCCGGTGCTCGTGAACGGCGATTTGCCCGAGAGCGCCGATGAAGTCGCGGTGACTTCGAAGTTCCTGAAGGCATCGGGCAAGAAAATCGGCGATACGGTGAGTTTTGCCGCCAATGACGCGAGCTCGTCCAATCAAAGCGCCAAGGACCAGTTTGCCGCGGGCGATTACACCATTACGGCTGAGGTCCTCGACCCCACTGATGTAAGTTCTGACTCGACAGTCAACGCCTTTCGCGCTGCTTCGGCGGCGGACTATAAGTTCTATGTGAGCGAGGACGCCGCGACATCTTCTTCCTACTCCGCGGTCCACGTGATCGTCGAGGGAGCCAAGAGCCTCAACTCCTATTCGGATTCCTACGCGGCAAAGATCAATGAGGTCAAGGGCAATATCGAGAAGATCCGCGAGGAGCGTGAGAAGGCGCGCGCCCAGGAGCTGACGGTCGACACGCCGGCGAGCTTGGACGCGGCTGAGCGTCAGGCGAATATGCTCTTTGGGATTGAGCAGGACAACATCAATCGCATAGCCGAGGGCAGCGACGAGCGTGCGCAGGCGCAAGCCGACCTGGATCAGCGTCGCGCCGCCGCCGATCAACAGTTTGCCGATGCCCGCGCCGAGCTTTCCGATCTGGGCGAATGCACCTGGTACATCCAGGACCGCGGCAACATCGCAAGCTACTCGAGCGTGGAGAGCGACAGCTCGTCAATTGAGGCCATCGCCACGGTGTTCCCGTTCATCTTCTTTATCGTCGCCGTGCTCATCAGCCTTACCACCGCCACGCGTATGGTCGAGGAGGAGCGCACGCTCATCGGCCTGTATAAGGCACTCGGTTATTCGCGCGGACGCATCCTGTCCAAATACGTGGACTATGCGCTGTGGGCTTGTCTGATCGGCGGCGTGCTCGGCAACATCATCGGATTTGTGGGCCTGCCGCTGTTCCTGTTTACGGTGTTCGACGACATGTACTCACTGCCCCAGATGCTGCTTTCGTACGACATCGTGTCCTCGATCGTTTCGGTGGCGCTGTTTGCCGTGGGCGTGGTGGGCGCCACGATTATCGCCTGCCGCCACGAGATGGCCGAGACCCCGGCCTCGCTTATGCGTCCCAAGGCCCCGCGCGCTGGCTCGCGCATCTTGCTCGAGCGCATCGGCTTTATCTGGCGCCGCATGGGCTTTTTGAACAAGGTCGCTGCACGCAACCTATTCCGCTATAAAAAGCGCGCCTTTATGACCATCTTCGGCATCGCCGGCTGCACGGCGCTCGTGATCTGCGGTATGGGCATCCGCGATACGTCGGTGGCGCTTTCGCCCAAACAGTACGGGCATATCACGCGTTATGACTTGCTGGCGGTCGCCAACCCCGATGACTTTACGCAGACGTGCGCGGCGTTGGATGAGCGCAGCGCGGCCAATGATTCCAACGTGACCGTGACTTCGACGCTGCCGATTATGACCGACAACGTCACCTTTACGTTTGGCGGCAAGAGCGAGACCGTGCAGCTGATCGTGGTGCCCGATGACCGCACGAACGACCTGGACGACTATGTGCGCCTCGAGGACGAGTCCAAAGAGCCGCTGTCTTTGCGTGGCGGAGACGTGTATCTGAGTAAGAGTTCACAGCTGGTGCTGGGGATTCAGCCGGGCGATACGGCACACGTCCAGGATTCGTCGCTCAATGTTGCCAAGGTCAAAGTCAGTGACATTTCGCTTAACTATCTGGGCAACACGCTTTACATGACGCAGGGCACCTATGAGCGCGCGTTCGGTCGAAGCGCACGCCTCAACGGCGTCTTTGTGCTGCTTAAGGGCTCAACTTCTGACCAGATTGCGTTTAGCAAGAAGCTTAAGAGCGACGGTTGGCTCACCATCTCAAGCACGGCCGAACATTGGCAGAACTACGAGGCGAACTTTGCGATTATCAATTCCGTCGTGGTGCTCGTGACCTTTATGGCGGCGTGCCTATCGTTTGTGGTGGTGTTTACGCTGTCCAACACGAATATCTCCGAGCGCGAACGCGAGCTGGCGACCATCAAGGTGCTGGGCTTCCGCCGTGGCGAGGTGCACCATTACGTCAACAAGGAGACGTTGATCCTCACGGCGATCGGCGCTGCGCTGGGCGTGCCGCTGGGTGGCTTGCTGGCCGAGAGCTTCACGTACATCCTGCAGATGCCGTCGCTGTACTTTGACGTTGAGGTCGAGCCGCTAAGCTACGTGCTCGCCGTGCTGCTTTCCTTTGGCTTTACGATCATCGTCAACCTCGCCACCAACCGAACTCTCAATAAGATCGACATGGTCGGCGCCCTCAAGAGCGCCGAGTAACCTGCCTGGGATTCAAGCTGTAGCGAGCTGTAATGTACCACAACCGCATTTTTGCATAAACCGCCCCGCCGATTGCATATTTCGGCGGGGCGGTTGCTTTTTGCCCGCGGGTACCCCAGGGGGCGGCGTGCAAATTCCGGAGAATTCAGCATCCCGGAGTCCGCGAGTGTGGGAGCGGGCGCACAAAAGCGCATTGAAAGCCTGACTTTGAGCTCCGGCGCCTCGAGGACCGCTCATTTTTTTGCAGAATGCGGCCCGCGGCGCCTGTCTCTCGCCCAAAATCCAGTATGCAGGCACCCTCGGCTGCTGAATACTCCCAAAAATGCACGCCGCATCCTACCCCAGGCACTTGCAGCAAGAAGACGAATAGCCTCGGCCTCCCCGGTTACCGCAGGAGGCCCCAGGGCTTACCTCCCAAATCTTTCCGCACGGCGGGATCCTGACATGTCCGAGGACGATTTGGGAGGTAAGCCCTGGGGTCTCCGATGAGAGCAGTTTCGGTCGAGGCTATTCGTCGCCGAAGCTGATGCCCAACGCCTTGGCCTCGCGTACCAGGTCGCTCTGGGGATCGACATACTTGAGCTTGCCGGCGACATCCTCGAGCGGCATGTGGCACATCTTGCCGTCGCGCAGGGCAATCATGTAGCCAAACTCGCCGCGCAGGCATCCCAGTGCTGCCTCGACGCCGCACTGGGTCGCAAAGATGCGGTCCTGAGCGTCGGGCTGACCGCCGCGCTGCGTGTGGCCGGGGATGGCGACGCGGGTCTCGCGACCGGTCTTGGCCTCGATCTCCTTGGCGATGTCGTACACGATCGAAGGGCTCGTACGCTCGGCGAGTTTCTTCTTGTACTCCTTCTTGGACAGCGCCGCGTCCTCCTTGGAGATAGCGCCCTCGGCGACGGCCACGATGGTAAAGCGGCTGCCGGTTTCCATGCGATGTTCAATGGTCTTGATGACGTTATCCATGTCGTAGGGAATCTCGGGAATCAAGATGACATCCGCGCCGCCCGCGACGCCGGCGTACAGCGGGATCCAGCCAACCTTGTGGCCCATGATCTCGATGACAAACACGCGGCCGTGACTCGAGGCAGTGGTGTGGATGTCGTCGATGCACTTGGTGGCGACGTCGATGGCGCTCGTAAAGCCAAACGTCAGCTCGGTGCCCCAGGTGTCGTTATCGATGGTCTTGGGCAGGGCGATAACGTTGAGGCCCTCTTCGCGCAGGCGGTTGGCGGTCTTGGTGGAGCCGTTACCGCCCAGCATAAACAGGCAGTCGAGCTGCAGCTTATGATAGGTGTGGACCATCGCCGGCACCTTCTCGACACCATCGGCCTCGGGGGTATCTAGACGCTTGAACGGTGTGCGGCTCGTGCCCAGGATGGTGCCGCCGCGGGTGAGGATACCGCTAAAATCGGCGGGCGTCATGACACGGAACCTGCTGTAGATAAGGCCCTGGTAGCCGTCCTCAAAACCATAGATCTCGATAGGTTCTTCGCTATTGGTCATAAGCGTTTTGACGATGCCGCGCATGGTGGCGTTGAGCGCCTGGCAGTCGCCGCCACTGGTAAGAAGACCGATCCTGAGCATGATGAATCCTTCCGGGCAAGTTATAACATGCGCATAAGTTTACCCCCGCACACTGTTGATACGGGGGTAAAACGTGTTAGCTCAAGCGTATGGAAATGTAAGCAACGTCAGGGAACATAAGGTCGACGGGCCTGGCTCCTTACAGTGCGAAGGCATCGACGTTGCCCCAATGGCGGCGCAGCGTAATAGCGGCGGCGGGTTCGGTATTGTCAAAGACGACCGACCATTGCGTATTGCTGGTGATGTCTTCCGGATTGGGCTCTTGGGCTGCGGCGCGAAGGGCCTTCCAAGCGACTGCCTCGTCCTGGGCACCGGCGTGGGCGTCAAGGACATCGGCGATTGCGACGGCGCGCTCTTTACCATGGCCCAGCTCGTCATTCTTTTGGTTGGGCAGCACTTCGTCGCCATAGCAGGCGTAGAAGTTCGTAACCTGGCGTACAGGAGTCGCTTTGAAAGCACGGTTCGGATCGCGCGGATCCCACTCTACTACGCGCGCGTCACCGGCGGCGTCGTTGATAAAGAAGTGGTAATCGCGTCCTGCCATGGCGTGCATGTCGTAGGCGGAAAGCAGGTCGACAGCTTCTTGCGTGGTGGCGGCACGGTCGAGCACCAGACGGATGGCGAGCGAGGTATTGATGACGGGGCGTTGCGTGTCCTGGTCACAGGGCTTGGAATCCAGAGTGAGTACGGCAATGGACACGCCGCATTCGTTAACACCGTCGAGCTGGGCAAACGGGCCCATGAGTGCGGAGGCGCGTCCGCCGACGGAGTCAAGCGGAGTGTTATCGCCCAGGTTGTTAAGGGCAGCAAACCCGATGGAGGTATAGCCGTCGCGTGGGTGATTGCGCACCAGCAGCGTCGAGGTGTCGTCCTTAAAGTCGTAATTGCGACCGGTGCGCACGCGGCCTTCGGCATCTACGGCGACAAAAGCGCTGCAGGCAAACTGGGGCGCCTGGACATGTACCGGCACACCGGGCAGCACCTGCGCCACCACGGCATCGATGTAGGCCTGGTCGTCGCGCACGCCAGCGGCGATGATGCGATCAAGATCGTAGTCGTAGGCGATGTCGATTGCGTACAGGTCATAGCTATCCGCGTAGCTGGTCAAGCGTTTGAGCGACGCGGCGGACTTGATTTGCTTGTGATAAACGATACCGGTGGCAGCGGCAAGGCCGACGGCGACTCCCGCGACACCGCAGGCGATGGCAATGTTACGTGGCTTCATGACGGCTCCTCTCGTCCTGTTAGCGTAATTGTCGCAAAAAGTGCACGGGCATGATGGCTCAACTTGGCGAGCGGCGCGGGATTAAACACGGAATGAAGAGTGCGGCGCTGGCGCGGCGGGGTATGCTGGAAGGGACCATCAACCCAGCGAAAGGGGAGAGCATGACGGATCAGGAAACGCCCGAGCGCGTGCACGTGACTGCCGACGATATCGAGGCCGCCAACGACCTCATCGACTTTATCGAGGCATGCCCCAGCATGTTCCATACGGCGGCGACCATTATGGCCGAGCTCGACGAGGCGGGCTTTACCTACCTGCCCGAGAATGCGGCGTGGGACATCGAGCCGGGCGGGCGTTATTACACGCAGCGCAACACCTCGAGCGTTGTTGCCTTTAAGGTGGGCGAGGACCTGGCCGCGACGTGGGGCGAGGACGGCGTTGCCGGCGACTACCATTTTCAGCTGACGGCGTCGCACAGCGACTCGCCGACGTTTAAGGTCAAGGCCGTGCCTGAGCTTGACGGCGCGGGCGAGACGCTGCGCCTGAACACCGCGGCCTACGGCGGCATGATCGACTACACCTGGTTCGATCGCCCGCTGGCGCTGGCTGGACGCGTGTTGGTACGCGAAGGCGACCGTATTGAGAGCCGCCTGCTTTCCACCGAGCGCGAGGTCGCTATTATCCCGAGCCTTGCCATCCATATGAATCGTGGCGTTAACGAGAGCTTTGCTCCCAACCGAGCCGTTGACCTGTGCCCGCTCATCAGCGCTGGCGACCTTAAGCAGGGCGACTTTGACGCCCTGATCGCCGACGAGCTGGATGTTGAGCCCGAGCAAATTCTGGGCCGCGATCTGTTCCTGGTCAATCGTCAGGATGCGCGCATTTGGGGCTGGGCCGATGAGTTTATCTCGACGCCCAAGCTCGACGACCTTGCCTGCGCCTACACCTCGCTGCAGGCATTTTTGGGTGCCGAGAACGCGCATGACGTCTCGGTCTTCTGCTGCTTTGATAACGAGGAGGTTGGCTCCGAGACCAAGCAGGGCGCCATGTCGACGTTCTTGGCCGACGCGCTGCGCCGCATCAACGGATCGCTGGGCTTTGACGACGAGTCGTACCATCGCGCACTTGCCGCCTCGATGCTTGTGAGCTGCGACAACGCGCATGCCGTGCACCCCAACCACGCCGAGAAGTGCGACGCCCGCAATCAGGTTGTGCTCAACGGCGGTATCGTTATCAAGGAAGCCGCCAACCAGCATTACTGCACCGATGCCTTTAGCCGCGCAGTGTTCCAGGCTATTTGCGATGACGCCGACGTGCCCACGCAGGCCTTCGCCAACAAGAGCGATATGGCGGGTGGCTCCACGCTCGGCAACCTGTCGAACATGCAGGCGAGCATGCATGCCGTGGACGTGGGCCTGCCGCAGCTGGCCATGCACTCAAGCTACGAGACCGGCGGCGTACGCGACGTGATGTACGCCATTCGCGCCCTCACGGCTTTCTACGAGCGAAACCTAACCATCAACGGCGCCGAAAGCGTGGAGCTCTAAAACCTGCTAAAAGGGACAGGTTTATTATGCAGGTTTTATCTGGGCAAATGCCGCAAAGCCAACAGCTGGACAGAATTGTTATGACACCGCAGGTTGAGCAAGCGTCAGCGAGCGATGTCCAGAGCGAACAAGTTGGCATGAAAAAGGCAAGGCATAGACCTTCTGGTCATGCCTTGCCTTTTGAATGACAAATTGTCGCTCTGGGCGGCGCGTAGCGTCGACCGGTCCGCCGTTCGTTAGAACGGCGGAACCCTAATGTTCGATCCAGCAGCGCAGGGTCTCGCCGGCCTGCAAGTGACGCAGGTTCTCCGCTGCGATGTCGACGACGTTGCTGAGCGTGGCGGCTAGGTGGAACCAGCCGGAGACGTGTGGCGTGATGAGCATGTTGGGCGCATCCCACAACGGGCTTGTCGCGGGCAGCGGCTCGGGGTCAGTGACGTCGACCGCGGCGCCGGCAAGATGTCCCGACTCCAGGGCGGCAACCAAGTCGTCAGCACCCACGAGGTCACCGCGGCCACCATTGGCAAAGAAGGCGCCCGGCTTCATTGCGGCGAAGAACTCGGCGTTCGCCAGGCCGCGGGTCTTGGGTGTGCTGGGCATAAAGGATGCGACGACGTCGGCCTCAGCCAGGCGCTCGGGCAGGGCGT
>CABUWD010000065.1 GCA_902495155.1 uncultured Collinsella sp. | reverse complement strand
TGGTGGACCTGACAAGATTCGAACTTGTGACCTCCCGGTTATCAGCCGGACGCTCTAACCAACTGAGCTACAGGTCCATCGCGCAAGGGATATATTAGACGAGTCGTTACGCGCGCGTCAACAACTTTTTTGAAAAACTTTGGAGGGTGCCCGCCGAGCGGGTGAGATGGGTTAGGTTTGCTGCTCGGGCAGTCCTGCGCAAGACGAAGGCCACATTAAGTGGCCTTCTTTGCGTGCGGAACTCGCGACAAACCTAACCCATCTCGCCCACTCGGCGGGCACGGGGTCCAAGGTTGTCAAAAAAGCGGTCGGCGCGCAGTGCGCCGACCGCCGATATATGGGGTCTGATATTTTCTACCAGCTAGTTCCTCTTACTCGTCTAGGAAATCTTCTGGCATGTCGTTGCCGTCGCCTAGGTCGACTGGGGCCTCTTCGGCGTCGGCCGCGGCCTCGGCACCTTCGCCTTCGGGCTTCTCTTTGGCGGCCGTCATGCGGGCTACGGCGCAGATGCGGTCGTTATCGTCGACGGTCATCATCTTGACGCCCTGGGTGGCACGACCGGTTTGGCTGATCTCGTCGGTCTTGACGCGAATGACCGTCGCGCCCTCCGTCACGATGAACAGCTCATGCTGCGGGCCCACCGTCTTCATGGCTGCGAGGTTGCCCTTACGCTCGGTCATCTGGATGGTGTAGACACCCTGACCGCCGCGGTTCTGCTCCGGGTAATCCGAGACCGGTGTGCGTTTGCCGTAGCCGCGCTCGGTAATGACGAACAGGTCGCCGTTACCGTTGGTAATCTCCATACCAAGAACGCTCACGCCTTCCTTCATGCTAATGCCACGGACGCCGCTGGTATCGCGACCGGTGGCGCGCACCTGGTCCTCGGGGAACATAATCGCCTTGCCCGCGGTGGTTGCCATGATGATCTTGTCACCCTCGCGCACGCGACGTACAGCGAGCAGCGCGTCGTCGTCCCTCAAGTTGATGGCGATTAGGCCGTCGCGGCGGCTACGGTCGTAGGCGCTCATGACGGTCTTCTTGACCATGCCACTCTTGGTGGCAAACATCAGGTACTCGTCGGCGGGGAACTCGCGGCAGCTGATGACGCTCGCGATCTTCTCGCCCTCCTCGAAAGGCAGCAGGTTGACGATCGCGGTGCCGCGCGCCTGGCGCGTACCCACCGGCAGTTCGTGCACCTTCAGGCGATAGACCTTGCCCTTGCTCGAGAAGAACAGCACGTACTCGTGCGTGGATGCGATAAACATCTCGTCGATAACGTCGTCCTCTTTGAGGTTGACGCCCGACACGCCCTTGCCGCCGCGCTTTTGGGCGCGATAGGCAGCCACCGGGATGCGCTTAACGTAGCCGGTGTGGGTGATGGTCACGACCATGTCCTCGTCGGCAATCAGATCTTCGACGTCCAGATCCTTCTCGACATGGCTGATCTCGGTGCGGCGCTTGTCGCCGAACTTCTTGGAAATCTCGCGCATCTCCTCCTTGATGACGCCCAGGATTTTCTCCTCGTGCGCCAAGAGGTCCTCGTAGTAGGCGATGGCGCGGCGCAAGCCGTCCAGCTCTTCCTGAATCTTGTCGCGCTCCAGGCCGGTCAGGCGGCGCAGCTTCATCTCGAGGATGGCCGTGGTCTGCTCGGGCGTAAAGCCAAAGCGCTCGATCAGGCGACTGCTGGCCTCGGAATCGGTCTGCGAGGAGCGAATGATGCTGATGACCTCGTCGATATGGTCGAGAGCCATCAGGTAGCCCTCGAGGATATGGGCACGCGCCTGGGCCTTCTTGAGGTCGAAGCGGGTGCGGCGGGTGACGACGTCGACCTGGTGGTCGATGTAGTGCTGCAGCATCTCGCGCAGGCTCAGGCATTTGGGAACGCCGTTGACAAGCGCCAGGTTGTTGGCACCAAAGGTCGTCTGCAGCGAGGTGTACTTGTACAGGTTGTTGAGCACGACCTGCGGGATGACGCCCTTCTTGAGTTCGATGACCAGACGGATACCCTTCTGGTTGGACTCATCACGCATATCCGAGATACCCTCGATACGCTTGTCGTTGACGAGCTGGGCGATCTTCTCCTGCAGGGTGCCCTTGTTGACCATGTAGGGAATCTCGGTAAAGACCAGGCGGCTACGGCCGGTCTTGGTGGACTCCACATGAGCCTTGGCGCGCACGGTGATGGAGCCGCGGCCGGTCTCGTAGCTCTGCTTAATGCCGGCACTGCCCATGATGATGGCACCGGTGGGGAAGTCCGGACCGGGCATGATCTGCATGAGCTCGTCGACGGTGGCGTCGGGGTTGTCGATCAGGTAGCACGTGGCCTCGATTGCCTCGGTGAGGTTGTGCGGGGCGATGTTGGTGGCCATGCCGACGGCGATGCCCTGGCTGCCGTTGACCAGCAGGTTGGGGAAACGCGCGGGCAGTGCCTGGGGCTCGGCGAGTGACTCGTCGTAGTTGGGCTGCCAGTCGACGGTGTCCTTCTGCAGGTCACGCAGGAGCTCCATGGCGGGCTTTGCCAGGCGGCTCTCGGTGTAACGCATGGCGGCGGCGCCGTCGCCGTCGATATTGCCGAAGTTGCCGTGGCCATCGATGAGCGGCGTGCGCATGGAGAACCACTGTGCTAGGCGGACCATGGCCTCATAGACCGCGGAGTCGCCGTGCGGATGGTACTTACCGATAACTTCGCCGACCGTCCAGGCCGACTTCTTGTGCGGACGGTTGGGGTAGATGCCGCTCTCGTTCATTGCGTACAGGATGCGACGGTGCACCGGCTTTAAGCCATCGCGCACGTCCGGCAGGGCGCGCGCCGTGATGACCGACATCGAGTACTCGATGAACGACTGCTTCATCTCACGGCCGAACTCCGAAATCTGGAGCTGGCCGCCGTTGATATCCTCGCCGGCCGAGGCACCACGGTCGACTTCGCCAAAGCTCTCCTCGAGCTCACCGTCGTCTTCTTCCTCATCATCATCGGCATCGGGGTTATAGGCGTCCGGGTCGCCGTCCTCGCCCTGCTCAGCACGGGCAAGCAGGCGCTTCAGATCGTCGGGCATGCCAGCGTCGCCGGCCTCGTCCATACCCTCGTTATTGATGATATCGTCTGCCACGTTACCTCCTCATGGTTTGCGTGGTCCATTAGTTCCCCACCACGGAGACGGATTACCGGGAACACCGGATAACCCTCCTAGGTTTTCCAGGTGCCCCAGGTTGCCCTGAAGGATGAGGGCGCACGCCTTGCGTGCGGCGCCCGAAATCCTGAAGGGCAAGATGGGGTGCCTGGGAAAGCTAGGCGTCTAAGAATCGTGCGTCATGTGCGTGCTTCTCGATGTACTCGCGGCGATAGCCGACCTCGGAACCCATCAGTTCGCGCACGGCGCGGTCCGCCACCACAGCGTCCTCGATCGACACGCGCTGCAGGATGCGGGTCTTGGGATCCATCGTCGTCGAGGCAAGCTGCTTGGGGTCCATCTCGCCCAGGCCCTTGTAGCGCTGGACGGTGTAACCCTTGCGCTTCTTAGTGATCTTGCCGTCCTTGGCCTTGCCGTCCTCGTCGTTGTCGTCGGGGTTCAGGCCCAGGCTCTGGATGGTGTCGCGCAGGATCTCGT
This sequence comes from uncultured Collinsella sp., assembly GCA_902495155.1. GTDB lineage: Bacteria > Actinomycetota > Coriobacteriia > Coriobacteriales > Coriobacteriaceae > Collinsella. Next base: position 8,257 of record CABUWD010000065.1, on the reverse strand, counting down.
CTTCGGGCTGGCGGCCGTTGGGATACACGTAGTGAATCTTGTTGCGAACCTTGATGCCAAAGATGGGCGGGCACGCGACGTACACGTAGCCGGCGTCAATCAGCGGGCGCATGTACTTGTAGAAGAACGTCAGCAGCAGGATGCGGATGTGCGCGCCGTCGACGTCTGCATCGGTCATGATGATGATCTTGTGGTAGCGGGCCTTGGTGATATCAAAGTCGCCGCCGTCACCGGCGCTCGTCGTGACGCCGCAGCCGATCGCAGTGATGAGTGACTGGATGGTGTCGCTCGAAAACGCACGATGATCGCCCACGCGCTCGACGTTCAAAATCTTGCCGCGCAGGGGCAGGATCGCCTGGATGTCTCGGCGACGGCCGTCCTTGGCCGAGCCGCCTGCCGAGTCGCCCTCTACGATAAAGAGCTCAGTCAACTCGGCGTCGCGCACCGAACAGTCGGCGAGCTTGCCGGGCAGCGACGCCGTCTCGAGCAGGCTCTTGCGGCGGGTCGCCTCGCGCGCCTTGCGGGCGGCGTTGCGCGCCTTGCAGGCCTGCTGGGCCTTCTTGACGATCTCACGAGCGGGCTTGGGGTGCTCCTCGAGGTAATCGGCAAGGCCGTCGGTCACAATCTTGAGCGTCAGCGCGCGCATATAGGAGCTGCCGAGCTTGGCCTTGGTCTGGCCCTCAAACTGCGGATCGGGCAGTTTGACCGAGATAACGGCCGATAGGCCCTCGCGCACATCATCGCCGGTCAGGTTGGCGTCTTTTTCCTTGAGCAGGTTCTGCTTGCGAGCGTAATCGTTAATCACGCGGGTGAGTGCGGTACGGAAGCCCTCGAGGTGCATGCCGCCCTCGGGGGTGTAGATGTCGTTGGCAAACGACATGACGTTCTCGCCGTAGCCGCTATTCCACTGCAGGGACACCTCGACCTCGCCCATCTTGGTCACGGGCGCATCCGGATCCGATTTGCCCTCAATATAGATGGGCTCCTTAAAGGCCTCGGGGACATCCTTGCCCTCGTTGAGGAACTTGACGAAGTCGATGATGCCGCCGGCATAGCAGAACTCCTCCACGTGGGGAGTCGCCTCGCGCTCGTCGGTCAGCACAATCTTGAGGTTCTTGTTGAGGAATGCCGTCTCCTGCAGACGGTTGTGCAGCGTGTCGAAATCGTAGATGCAGGTCTCGAAGATCTCGTCGTCGGGCCAGAAGCTGACAGTGGTGCCCGTCGTCTCCGAAGTGCCCACGACCTCCATCTTCTTGACGGTCTTGCCGCGCGAAAACTCCATCTCGTAGATATTGCCATCGCGGCATACCTGTACGACTACACGCTTGGACAGCGCGTTGACGACGGAGATGCCCACGCCGTGCAGGCCGCCCGAGACCTTGTAGGCCGAGTTATCGAACTTACCGCCGGCGTGCAGGATCGTCATGACGACCTCGAGCGTCGGGATCTTTTTGATAGGATGCTCGTCGACGGGGATGCCGCGCCCGTTGTCGACGACCGTGATGGAGTTGTCGGCGTGGACCGTCACCTGAATCTCGGTGCAGAAACCGGCCATGGCCTCGTCGACGGAGTTGTCAACGATCTCCCACACCAGGTGATGAAGACCGCTGGCGCTCGTCGAGCCAATGTACATGCCCGGGCGCTTACGAACGGCCTCGAGACCTTCGAGAATCTTAATCTCGCCGCCATCGTAATCGTTTTCGTTTGCCACACGTCCTCCTTCAGTTAAGAAAATGTGTATAGCCTTACTAGTTTATCGTAAAAAAATACCCTCGGGAACGAGGGTATTTGGCTCTACAAGGCCACCAGATGCGATTTAAGGCTCTTTTTTGCTCTGCACGCCCTTGGCCCACTCGGCACTGGCTCTCATGGCGTTCTCGAGGGCCTCGCGCAGTTTTTGGTCTTCGATGGGCGCCACCTGGCGCTCAATCTCGGTGCGCTCGGCCTCACTGAGGTCGGCGTGCGGGGCCGGTGGGCGCTCGGTCGTCGCCGGGCGCAGGCGCTCCTTGGCGGCGGGCGGTGTGTGACCGGGTGCGGTGGTTTTGAACACCAGGCCGTCCACATGAGCACCGGCGCGCTCCATGCGCGCGCGGATGATCTCACGCAACAGCGTCATTTCCTGCGTCCACGAGGGAGAATCGAGATATACCAGCAGCTCATTGGACTCGGGCAGGTAGCGCAGACCCGTCACATGCCGCCCCTCGCGCGTGCCCGAGCACACCGCGTTCCACGCGCGATAGACCGCGCGCGACTCCTCGGCGGCCTCCATCTGCGCACGGCGCTCAGGGGTCGCAGCCGCCAGGATGCGCTGGCGCTCTGCGTTCAAAAAGCCACTGAAGGCGACCGTTTCGCTCTCGCGCTCGTAATTAGCACGTCTCACCCATGCTCACCACCTTGGCTCGATCAAGCAGGTCATCGGTAAAGTATCCCAGGTTGGTCGTGGTTATGACCGTCTGGATATCATCGCCGATCAGCCGCAGAAAAGCACCGCGGCGCTCGCCGTCGAGCTCGCTCATCACGTCGTCCAGAAGCAACAGCGGAGCAGTACCCAGAACATCGCGAGCCACGGCCACCTCGGCCACCTTCCAGGCCAGAACCAACGTTCGCTGCTGTCCTTGGCTGGCAAATGAACGAGCGGAGCGACCCGCCACGGTAAATTCAATCTCGTCGCGATGCGGTCCCACCAACGTCACGCCGCGGCGAATTTCCTCGTCGGCGTGCCCATCAAGGGCAGCCAGCATGCGCTCGTACGCCCAGCCCTTCAGCTCTTCGCGATCATCGATCTGGGGCAAATCCCCCAGCGTGGACGCATAGGACACGTTGGCGGCTTCACCGGACGCCACTTGCCCATAGGCAGTACGCACATGGCCCGCCAGCCGGTCGAGCAGGGCCAACCGGTGCACGAGCAGAGCCGCGCCCGCGCGGGCAATCGAATCGTTCCACGCGCCGAGCATCTCGCGGCAGCACCAGGTTTCCTTGAGCAAGGCGTTGCGCTGGGTCACGCAGCGACCATAGGTGCTCGCAAGATCGGCATAGCGTGCGCTCAGTTGCATGCCAAAGTCGTCGAGGGCGGCGCGGCGCACACTGGCGCCTCGCTTAACCATGTCCAGATGGTCGGGGCAAAACAGCACGCTCGGCAGAGCCCCGCGCACACCGGCGGCAGAGCACCTCTTGCCGTTGCGGCTAAACGAGCGCTTACCGTCCTCCACGCTCAATCCCATATCAAGCACGCGGCCGTCGCCCTCGAGCCTCAGCTCGACCTTGCACGAGCCCACGCCATCATGGACGAGCTCGGCTGCGGTCGGATGCCTAAACGAGGCGCCGCTCGTCAGCAGCTGCAGCGCCTCTATGAGATTGGTCTTTCCCGCCGCGTTGGGTCCCGCAAGTATCGTCACGCCCTCGTCCAGGGCAAGACGATAGCTCTCGAAACTGCGGTAGTGCGCGACGGAAAGATCGCGGGCGAACATGGTCATGGCGCAACGCTAGATGCGGACCGGCATGACCAGGTACAGGTAGTTGATCTTGTCGTAGGACTTGAAGATGCCCGCTTGCGAGTAGCTCTTGAGCTCCAGCGTGATCTCCTTCTCCTTGGACAGGGCATTGAGGCAGCCGAAGATGTAGTGGTAGTTGAAGGCGATGGTGCCCGACTCGCCCTCGGCCTCGACATCGATCGTCTCCTGCGCAAGGTCCTGGTCATTGGAAATGGAGGACAGGCCCATCTGCCCGTTCTCGACATCGATCTCGAACTTGACGGCGGGGTTGGCGCTCGCGATGACGGCCACGCGCTTGAGGGCGGCGTTAAAGGCGGCGACGTCGATCTTGACGCTCGTCACGCACGAATCGGGGATGAGCTGCTTGTAGTTGGGGTACACGCCCTCGATGCGGCGCGACACGTAGGTGGTGTTGCCGGCCTCGAAGACGACCTGGGTGTCGGTAGCCCCGATCATGATGGTCGCCTGGCTGGCCATGATGTTCAGTGCGTCGTTAAAGGCGTCGGCCGGAACGTTGAGTTCAAAGGAGCCCTCGAGGGTCGAGGTCTCGACCTGCGTATCGCACACGGCCAAGCGAAAGGAATCGGTCGCCACCAGGCGCACGGTGTTGTTCTCGACCTTCATGTGCACGCCGCCCAGGATGGGGCGGGCCTTGTCGGTCGAGGTAACGCGCCACACGCGGCCGACCATCTCGGACAAGATATCGGTCGGCAGCTCCACGGCACTCTCGATGGCATAGGCCGGAAACTCGGGGAAGTCATTGGCATCGAGCGTGTTCAGGCGGAAAGAGCTCTTCTCGCAACCAATCAGCACCTGGCGCTCGGACAGCTCAAAGGTGACCGGGGCATCGGGGAGAGTCTTGGTGATATTGGAGAGCATCTTACAGGGGATAACCATCTCGCCCTCTTCTTCGACATGCGCCGCGATGCGATGACGGATCGAGATGGTGTAGTTAGAGGTCTGGAATTCCAAGATGCCGTCTTGCGCCTTGACGAGCACGCCCGACAGGATGGGAAGGGTGGATGCCGAAGCGACACCCTTCATAACGACGCCGATGGCTTGTGTAAGCGAGCTCTGGCTGACGGTGAACTTCATCTTTTAATACCTTTCTATAGATATAAATATCTTAATAATAGTAATAGCACTGACGAAACTGTTGATTACTCCCAAAGACGCAGGTCAGACCCAGAAAGAGAATCGACAGCAACCTGTGTGCAACAGGGGTGGTTTTCCACGTTCAAAACCTGCGCAAAACTTTTCATCACCGCGGGTTGGGTTTTAGACACCTTATGCCCGTGGTTTTGACAAGTTTTCAACAGGTGTCTCTATTTCCCTACGAGCGCAGTGTAATTTTATCGCGCAACGATTTGAGATCTTCGGTGACGGTGCGGTCTTCCTGGATCATCTTCTGAACCTTTTTGTAACTCGTGCTGACGGTCGAGTGGTTGCGGTTGCCAAATTCGGCGCCCACCGCCGTGGTCGTCATCTCGCACATCTCGATGGCCAGATAGATGGCAATGTGGCGTGCCTTGGCGATATTGGCGTTGCGTCGCGGGCCGATGAGCTCCTCGTGCGTCACGCCGTACTGCTCTTCGATGACGGACTGAACCGTCTGGACGTTGATCTTTTTGGCCGATGTGTCGAAGTACTGGCTGGCGATGGCGTCGATATCGTCAAAGGTGAGCTCCCCGCCCTCGCGCTCGCGGTCGCCCGCCTCGCCGGCGCAGCGCTCGCAAAAGCTCTCGAGTTCGCGGATGTTGGTGCCCGAGACCTCGGCCATGTGTTTAAAGTGCTCGTCGGTCAGGTGTCCGCCGTCGCCCCCATAGGCCGCCAGCAGCGAGTCGTCGCCTGCCTCGGGAGCGGCGACGATGGTGTTCTCGTAATAGCGCTGCAAGATCTTGTATTTCATCTCGTAGCTGGGCTCTGCGACCAGGCAGAGCATGCCGGCGTTGAAGCGGCTGGTCAGACGCTCGTCCATGCTCAGGTCCTTGGGGGCACGGTCTGCCGCGATGACGACCTTCTTGTTGTTGCGGATGAACTCGTCCATGAGCTGGAAAAAGTAGTCCACGCTCGCGCGCTTGCCGATGATGTTTTGGATGTCATCGATGATGAGCACGTCCACGCCGTGGTACGCCTGCATGATGGGGGCGTTGCTCTTCTTTTGGCGGTCGAACTCGGTCATCAGGTCGTCCAGATATGCCTGGGAGTTGGCATACTTGACCTTGATCTCGGGCGACTTCTCGGCGAGCTCGTTTTTGATGGCAAGCAGTAGGTGCGTCTTGCCCAGGCCCGATTTGCCGTAGATGAACAGTGATGTGCACGTGCCGCGCTCGTCCGCGAGGGCGGCAAACTTGAGTGCCGAGCGATAGGCATGGCTGTTCTCGGGGCCGTAGACAAAGTTCTCAAAGGTAAATTTTGAGTTCGCGGCGAGCGGGGCTCCATCCGTATTCTGCTCGGCCGGCACGGTCGGTGCTGGCACGGGTGAAGCGGGGGCCGCAGCTTGCGTGGATTTAGCCGGCGCTCCGCCCTTCATCTGGTTCATCATGCGACGAAAATCATCGGCCGAGAGTGTGTTCTTGATTGCAATGCCCGAATCCGCGCTCGCCGCTGCGTCGTGAGCGATTGGCATGTGCGTGACGGGTGCGTTCGCTGGCGTCGCCGCCGCGGTCGGCAACGGTGCCATGGTTTCACGGGAAACATCGCTGTGCTGGTGCTCGATTGTCGGCACGTCGCCTGCGGAGGCCGACACCGCCGGGGAAGCAGCGGGAGCCGCGGCGGCCGCCGTCGCGGCAGCGGATTCCGTCGCGGCGCCTTGCGGTGCCACGATGTCGAGCGCAATCGGTGCAAAGGCGATTTCTTCCAGATAGGCCTCAATAGTCGGCTGATGCTTTTTGAGCTGCGCGATGGCAAAGCGCGAGGGGGCCTCGATCGTGAGCGTATCTTCGGTCAGGCTTATGGCACGCGATTGCCCCAGCATGTTGATGAGGCGTGCATCTTGGCCGTCGCGCTGACAAAAGGCGATGGCATCCCCCAGGATGATGCTTGCTTCCTCGTCCACTGTCTCTCCCGTTCTTTAGCTCTGAGCTCGCACGCGAGCGGCGCCGAGTTCGGTCAGATGGTATTTCTGGCCATGCTTGATGACCAAGCCGGCCTGCGCCAAGTCATTGAGCGTGCGTGACCAAGTGGGGGCCGAGTTTCCAAACGCCCTCGCCAGATCGGTTGCACCGCACGCTTGATTTTGCGCCAGATAGCCTAGCGCGGCGTTGCCGCGATCGCTTACGAACACGTCCGGTTGTGGCTGCGCATACTGATTTGCTGCATTAGGATACATCATTTGAGCTGCTGGTTGTTGAGAACTCTGCATCGGCGGCATTTGCTGTTGAAAACTTTGAGGCCACTGTTGGTAAGGCTGCGGAGGCATCTGCTGGGCCCAAGAGTTGTACTGCTGCTGCGGCATCTGCTGGTACGGCTGCTGATATCCCTGCTGGTACTGCTGCGGGAACTGCTGGCCATACCCCAGTGGCGACATCTGCTGATATGGATATCCCTGTTGGTACGGCTGATAGCCCATTTGCTGGCCGCCCGGTGCCCCCGTTGCCTGCTGCATTGCTGCTGCATCCTGATCCGCCAGCGGCATGGTCTCTGGCATGTTTGGCAGCATCGACATCGATGTCGCCTGGGGCTCTTGTGTAGGAAGCATTCCGGGCTGCTGCATCTGTCCCACGGGGGGCTGCATCTGCTGCGTTGCCATGGGCTGCTGCGCAAAAGCTCCCGGCAGGGGATATGTGGGCTGTTCCGTCTCGGGCCGCACGGCAGCGCCGCGTCCGCCGGCACGCTCGATTTCCTGCACGCGTTTAGGGTTCAGGCTTACCGTAACCACGGTGCCGTTGCCCATGTTGTCCTCGATGGATACGGCACCGCCGGCGTTTTCCAAATACTCCTGCACCATGGGAAACCCTGCTCCGGTTCCACGGATATAGCGCTTCATCTTGCTGTTTGCGCTGGTAACGCCAAAGTCGAAAGCGCGTTCCTTGTCGTCGATGCCGGGTCCTTGGTCAGCAAAGCGGATGGTGTCTCCGCCGTCCAGAATCGAGATGATGGGCTCGGCAAAGTGCGCGTGGATAAAGTTTTCGACAATCTCGCGGATGACCATGAGCGAGATATGGCCACCTTGTTCTTTCATGCACTGGTAGACGGTGTTGGTCGTCTCTTCCAAATACGTGCGGACATCTTGCGGATCAATGACGATCACACGCGGTGTCGACAGCATGTCGTCATAGACGGCGATGCGCGCGGCGTACATGGCTTTTGGCGCCTGCGTGGTTGTCTGCTCGCCTTCCTCACGCTCTTCGCGCATGCCGGTGATGTGCTCGTTGTCGGGTGCCGGGTCTCCGGAATCGACCATGGTGTAAAAGTCGTCAGACATGCCGCTCGCAATCTTCCAAAAGGTTTCGAACAAATAGTAGCTCACCGTGCAATGTTTCTCATCTTTCGACAAACTTTCAAAACCTGTTGAAAACTTTGGAAAACCGACGAAAAGTTATCAACATTGCCAACATGACCTGTTGAAAACTCGATGAAATATCGTGAAAAGTTGCCATGCACCGCTAAATCGAGCTTGGCTTATGGGGGAACCGTGTGAACTGCGCAACCTTTTACCTTTGATTTCTTGACATTTGAACATTGATTTCCCTACAATCTTCAAGCTCACGTGTCTATATCTGCGTCCGCGTCCCCGCGGACACTCGAAATGCAGCAGGAGGAAC
>CABUWD010000064.1 GCA_902495155.1 uncultured Collinsella sp. | reverse complement strand
CGCGGGGCGGTGGGGGCTGCGGGCTCGGACTCGTCGCCGGGCTCGTCAACGTTGGCATCAGCGTCGGCGTCGGCCTCTGCCTCGTCAGCGTCGACGTCGTCAGCTTCGTCTGCCTCGGCCTTATCGGTCGCATCGTCCGTCACGCCCAGAGCGCGGTTGAGGTCCTCGAGCGTAAAGTGGATCTTGCCAAAGTCCACGTTACCGGCTGCGTCGTTGGTTACGGTCGTGCGCTCGGGCATCGGGGCACCTGCCTCGTCGGCGGTCACGGTAAAGGTGAACTTACCCGTGATGTCGGCCGGGGTCAGGCCCTCGGCAACCTGGAGCTTCTTAGTACCGGTGAGCGCGGCATCCACGGCGTCGGCGCCGTAGACGTTCTCGAACAAGGGCTCGACGCCGCCGTAGTCGACCGTCGCCGTCAGGGTACCGTCACCGTTGTCGACGACGATAACCTTAAAGCCAAAGCTCCACGTTGTAGCGGAAACGCCATTCGGCAGCCCGAATAAATCTTCGTAAGCCGTGTAGTTAATGGTCCAGGCAAGCTTGCCGTCCTTATCGGTACGATAAGCAAGCCCAGCAGCCTCAAGATTAGCAAGCATCTTAGTGTCGTAGTGCAGCGTATCAAAGCTCACGTGCCCGCCGATATTGGGCTTGAGGTTTTCGTATGCCACAAGCTCACCCTGATAGGCGATGCCGAACCAGAACTCGCCGTCGACCATCGGGCGACCGGTCAGGGTCTTGGTGGCGACAACCTGAGCAGCGGTACCACCAGGCGTATTGGTCGTAGCGCTGTAACTGTTGTGGAACGGGACCAGGGCACTCTCGACCTTGTTCTCACCGCTCTTGTGGACCGTCGTATGCGTACCCTCGGGACCACCGGAAACGGTCGTCGTAGCAGAGAGCGTACCGGCGGTGTCGTCGGCGATGGCGATCGTCACCGTGCGTACGGCGTCATCGTAGGTGTAACCGGGCTGGCCGTCGTTCTTTTCGGCCACGGTGTACTTGAAGGTCTTGCCGGCGTCAGCCTGCGTAAATTTAACCTCATGACCAGCCAGAATGTCGATCAGTCCGACCGTTGCCTCTGCCGCTTCGGGGGACTTGAAGCTGTTGGCCCCGGGCAGCAGGCCAAGCGCGTTGGCCGAGGCCTCGTCGGCAGGCGTCACGGTAAACGTGAACTGACCCTCGGTCATAGGACGTCCGGAGAGGCTCTTGCTGAGCTTGAGGCCGCCGGCCGCGGTGTAGTTAAGCTCAGTGCGGTACGTGTTGGTGAAGCGTCCGTTTTCCTTCTTGGTGACATTGGCGGTCAGCTTGCCCTCGCCGTCCTCAGTCACGGTCACTTCGGCGGTCGCGACATGCCCGTCATACGCCATGCCGGCCGCGTTACCCGCGTTCTCGCGGATCTCGTACGTGTAGGTTCCGGCAGCCGTGTAGCGGATCTTGCCGAACTTGACGGCAGCGATGCCATCCTTCGCATCGTGCTTGCTCACGGTTACGGTTGCAGGATCGGGCAGCGGGGCGCCTTCGGGGGCGGTGATGGTAAAGCTGAACTCGTCCCCATCCGTCCAGTCGCGGCCGCTGATGACCTTGTTCAGGTCAAAGTCGAGCTCTGCATCGAGCGGGGTCACGCTGTAGGTGTTCTCGAAGGTCGCAGCCTCGGCGTCCTTCAGGACATGCTCGGCCTTGAGGGTACCGTCGCCGTTGTCCGTGATGGTGGTCTCGATGGTGAACTTGGCATCGCTGTAGGTGATACCGCCGGCGTTGCCCTTGACCTCGCGCAGCGTGTAGGTGTGCGTTCCGGCCTTGTCGTACTTCACGGCGCTCATCGTGATCTTGCCATCGGCGGCGTTCTTGCCGGTGGCGACGACCTTGGCATCCTCGCCCTCGCCCTCGACGAGCTCGAAGGAGAACTCGCCGTCCTTGAGATCGCGGCCGGTCAGGACCTTGTTCGCCTTGATCTCGTCGGTGACGCTGAACTCGTTAGGATTCGGCTTGTAGCTGTTGTTGAACTTCGCCTCGTTGGCGCCCTGCAGCTCGTGCTTGACCGTGAGCTTACCATTGCCGTCATCAGTAACGGTAGTCACGATGGTGTAGGTCGTGCTGTCGTAGGTAATGCCGTTGCCTTCGGCGCCCTTGGCTTCGCGCAGGATATAGGTGTGCTTGCCGGCGGCGGTGTAGGTAATCTTGCCCATCGTAATCTTGCCATCGGCGTCGTTAGCGCCGGTGGCGACGACCTCGCCGTCCTCGACGAGCTCGAAGGAGAACTCGTCGGCCTTGAGGTCGCGTCCGTCCAGAACCTTGGTCGCGGTGATCTGGTCGGTGACGCTGGAGTTATTCGGAGTAACGCTGTAGGCATTCTCGAAGACAGCCTTCTCGACGTCCTGCAGCTCATGCTTAACCGTGAGCTTGCCATTGCCATCATCGGTGACGGCGGTCACGATGGTGTAGGCCGCGGTGCTGTAGGTGATACCGTTGTCGGCGTCGACCTTGGTCTCGCGCAGTATGTAGGTGTGCTCGCCAGCCGCAGTGTAGGTGATCTTGTCCATCGTGATCTTGCCGTCGGCCGCATTGGTGCCCTTGGCGACGACATCGTTACCCTCGACGAGCTCAAAGGAGAACTCTCCGGCCTTGAGGTCGCGGCCGGTCAGGACCTTCTTCGCGGTGATCTGGTCGGTAACGCTGGACTCGTTCGGGGCAGTGTTGTACTTGTTCTCAAAGCGTGCCGTCTCGGGACCCTCGAGCGTATGGGTCACCTTAAGCGTGCCGTCGCCGTTGTCGATGACGCTCGTCTTGATGGTGTAGTTCGTCTTATCGTACGTAATCCCGTTGCTCAGCCCCGCTTCGTTGGGGAGCTTCTCGCGCAGCTTGTAGGTGTGAGTGCCGGGCTTATCGTAAGTGATTTTGTCCATGACGATTGTGCCATCGGCGGCGTTGGTGCCGGTAGCGACGACCTTGTCGCCCTCGACGAGCTCGAAGGAGAACTCGCCATCCTTGAGATCGTGGCCGGTCAGGACCTTGGTCGCGGTGATCTGTTCGGTGACGCTCGTCTCGACAGGCGTCACGTTATAGGTATTGGTGAACGTGAAGGCCGCATCACCGTCCGGCTTGCGGGATACGCGCAGATTCCCCTTGCAGTCATCGGTCACGGTGAAGGAAACCTCGCGCGACGGCTTAGCGTCGTTGGTCACGCCAGCGACCTCGCCGGACTCGGTCACGGTGTAGGTAAAGGTGTGCTCGCGCTTCTCGGACTTCTCACCCAGAGCCTTGTTAAGGTCGTCGAGCGTAAAGGTAATCTTGCCAAAGTCGACCTTGCCCTTGGCATCATTGGTCACGCTCGCGTTCGCGGGCATGGGTGCGCCCTCTTCACCGGTCACGGTAAAGGTGAACTTGCCGGCAATGTCAGCCGGGGTCAGGCCCTTAGGAACCTGCAGATTCTTCTTGCCCACAAGCGATGCCTCGGCAGGCGCGGCAGTGTAGGTGTTCACGAACTCGTTGCCGGCATCGCCGTAGACAGCCGTCGCCGTCAGGGTACCATCGCCGTTGTCGACAACGGTCACATACGCGTCAATTGCCGACACTGTGGCGCTCACGCCCGCAGGCAGCTTGCCGGTCTGCTCGGCAGCAATGTAATGAATGGTCCACGTCGGTTTGCCTGAGCTAGCATCAAGCGATGCCTTGTCTTCCTCGACCAGCTTGGCGAGCGACTTGGTCGTGTACGTCAGCGGACCGAACTCAACCTTGCCGCCCTTGTTGGTTGCATCCAGCAGAACCTCGTCGTGCTCCGCATAGCTCAGCGCAAACTTAAATTCGTCATCGGCCATCGGGCGCCCCGTGAGCTTCTTGGTTGCCTCAAGAGTCAGCGAGGTTTCCGTCTTGGCGCTATAGGTGTTCTTGAACTCGGTCTCGCCCGAGATCTTTTCAACGTCAGCCTTAAGCCCACCCGTGACCTTAACCGCCACGGTCACCTTGAACGTGGCAACGTTCTTGCTGTAGGTGATGCCACCGGCGTCGCCCTTGACCTCGCGGACCTCATAGGTGTACTCGCCCGGCTTGTTGTAGGTGATTTCGCCAAAGTTAATGGCCGCCTTGCCCTTGTCATCCAGGTTCGCCTTGGTCACAGTCGCGGTCGCGGGTGCGGGCATCGGGGCATCATTCTCGGACGTCGCGGAGAGCTCAAACTTAAACTTGTCCGCATCCGTCCACTCGCGACCCTCGAGCACCTTGGTCAGGCCAAAGCTCGTCTTGGTATCCACCGTTGCCGGCGTCACGTTAAAGCTGATCTTGCCGTTGTTGCCCAGGTAGGAATTGACATGCGTCGCGGTCGCCTTGGCGGACACGTTGTTCCACTTGGGGTTGAGAACGTCAGTCGCAGTACCAGTGTCGTTGCTCTTCTTGGTGGTATGGAGCTCGTCGATAAAGGCCAGACGCGCGGTTCCCACGCTAAACGAAAGGTTGTCGTCCTCGTCGGCAACAAGAGCGCCGTCAAACTTCGCAGCGTCGCCGCCGACAAACTCGATGACGGCAGTGGCGGGCTTGGCCTCGCCGTTCTCGCCCTGCTCCTCAAACTCATCCTTGTAGTAATAGGTGCCTTTCTCTGCCAGTGAATTCTTTGCGGGTTGTGTGCAGTCCTTGTCCGCGTAAATGGGAGTCTGCTTCTGGAAGTAGTAGTAGCGGTTGGTGTCGGCCGGCTCAAAGGTCGCGACCGTATTACCCAACGCGCCGGTCTCCCACTTGTTAGCGTAGAAGTTAACGGTTTTGGTGCCGTCAACGACAGTCGTATTGTTCTCGATGTAGTTCTTGAGTCCCGTGACTTTCTCGGGCGTAAACAGGTTTTCGAGTGCGCCCTTCTTCACGCTCGAGGCATACTTCACCTGAATGGGCTTAACGTTGTCGACCGAAAGTTTGCCGTCTACGGTCTTAAAGTGGCTCAGCGGAATCAACGACGCAGGAATGCTGACCGTTACGACATCGCCCTTCTGGGGATTGTCATCACCAGCACGCTGCACGGTAATGAGCAGGTCTTTTGCCTTGCCGGCGAACTCGTAGGTGTCGGTATTGGTCTCTTTGTTGACCGTTTTGTCCGTCTTGGTAAACGGCGTGCCGTTGATGACGACCTCGGTGAAGCTGTCGACCTGCATAAAGTCGCCCAGCTCGTCGGTAAACGTGATGTAGCCGGACTTGGTCTCGTCGTAGCCCTTATGGATTTCGGTCGGATAAGGCGCCTCCGATGTGATGGCCTGTGAGATGTCGTCAAAGACCTTCTTGAGCTCTTCGGCATTGGTCGCCGACTTGTAGTAGTCGGAGTTTTCCGCGCGTGCACCATGGGCATCCCATGCCGTGGCATTGGGGTAGTTGCTCGAAACGGCCTGCATGAACTTGTTCTCTTTTTGTCTTTTTCCCGAATCCTGGATACCAGCACTGGGGTTCGCGCCATCAAAGATGCCGATAGTATAAACGGTGGCCTTGCTGTCCTTCATGTTCTTGGCAGCCGTCACAGCAGCGTCAGCAACCGTAGGATCAAACTCGTCAACTTTCGTTGGCGTGCCGTCGGTAAAGAACACAACAATCTTCTTGGCGTCCGCGCGACCAGAAGCGATACCCTCTGCCAGTTGCAGGCCATTGTCGGCACGCGTGGCACCAGCGGGTGTAATCTTGGCAATCCTATCCTTAAGAGCTTTCACGTTGCCGCCGGAGCAATCGGTCAAGTCTTTCATAACCTGTGTGTAATTGTAGGTGTATCCTCCGTCACGATACGTATCGTTGCCGATCTTGCTGGACTTCTTGCCCGCAAACTTAACGATAGCAACCTTATGCTGCCTATCCACGCCCTCGATACCCTCGTTTTGCTTGGCGATGGTATCGATAAAGCTGTTGGCAGCGCTCTTGAGCGCATCGATACGCTTGGTGCGATCTCCACTGCCCATCTCATCATCCATCGAGCCAGAGGCATCCAGCACCATCACGATGTCAAGCGGTGTGGTAACCGTCACGGTTGAATTAGACGTCGAGGACATGGCCGAAAGCGTAGTCACAAAATCTGACGCTTCGTTTTCTCCGGCTTTCTTGACCGTCTTGTCGGTCCAGATTCGGCCGACGTTTTGAGTCGTTACTTTATTACCGTTGTGACCGGCCGCCCAGATTTCCCAGCGTCCGCTGGTGTCGGGATCGACGACGACCTTTCCGCTCATTGTCGGTCCGTCCATTCCGGTGCTGGACCTGGCGTTGGCCTCGGGCAGCATGGCAAATGCTGCAGCCGGCAACACAAGCACTACGGCAAGTATCACCGCCAAGAGACCCCTCGTGTTCTTACTCATCGCGTCTCCCTTCTCGCGGTCTCAGACCTTGCATCAGCCTAAAGTTACGAAATGAGACACAATTTGGGCAGGTGACACATGTTCCAGATTCCGTTTTGGGCGTGAGACAAATGTCTCACCAAAGTTGAGACACGGCATTTTCGCAGGAAAACGGGTGCGACTCGGAGCCATCAGGCAAAAATGATCCGCTTTCTTCCGTCCCCGGGGGATCAATTGGTGGTGCTCGCCTCAAAACTGGCCCATCTACTACGTTTGACCCGATACCCCTGACCATAACCGCGTTTAATGAAAAACCGCAGGCGTTCTACCTGCGGTTTTGTTTTTGCGTCGTTCGCCATGGTTGAGGGTGGCAGCCTAAACGTAGTAGATGGGCGCATTTCGTGGCAGACGGGCCACGTGGCAGCCCTCGCAAGGCCAAAATGATCCGTTTTCCTCCGTCCCCGAGGGGATCAAAGGCTGTTACGGATATGGTGCCATTTCAAAACTATGCCGGATTACTACGATAAAAACGAGGTCGCCGATCACGCGCGACTTTTTCGCAAAACTGCGAGCCGTCTACCTGCGGTTTTTGTTTTGCCAAACGCGGTGTGGTTGAGGGTAGGCGATTTATCGTAGTAATCCGGCATAGTTTTGTTCGCGGCAGCCCAACCGCGCGTTCACGCGCGGGGCCGGCGGGGCATTTTTGCCCCACCGGCCCCTATTCCAGCTCTATTCCAGCGTTACTCCGGCTTGGTTTCTACCGTGGGAGTCTTATCCGCCGCAACTGGAGTGCGGGCGGTGTCCATAGTCAGGCAGTGCTTGGGGCAGCTCTCGACGCACTCGCCGCACACCACACAAGAATACGGATCAATCGACCACGTTCCACCCTTGCGATCGACCGCGAGCGCGCCCGCCGGGCAGCGACGCGCGCACATGCCGCAGCAAATGCACACGTCCATGTCGTTGACGATGTGCCCGCGCAGGCGCTCGGGTGCCGCGAGTTCCTCCTGCGGATAGCACACCGTGACCGGCTGCTTGACCATAGAGCCCAAGGCCGTCTTGGCAAATGTCAGCAAACTCATGCCGTGTCTACCTTTCCGTGCAGCTAATGCAGGGGTCGATGGTCAGGATAATCATGGGCACGTTGGCAAGGAGCACGCCCTGCAGCGCATGTGTCAGACCCGCCAGGTTTTGCGACGTCGGCGTGCGCACGCGAAAACGGTCCAGGTTCTTGGTGCCGTTACCGCGCACATAGTAATACGCCTCGCCGCGCGGCTGCTCAATCACAACCTCGCCGCGCGCACCGTCGGCCGGCGTGAGCTTGGTGCGCCCGCCGATTCCGTCGTGCGGAATCTTGCCGACAAGCTCCTTAATGATGTCCATGGCCTGCGTGACCTCGGCACAACGCACCTGGCAGCGGGCATAGCAATCGCCATCGGTAGCAACGATGGGCTCAAACGCAGCCAGATCCGCATAGGCACCGTCGTCAAACATGCGCACGTCATAATCCACGCCCGATGCGCGCCCAAACGGACCGACCATCGAAAGCTCCAGCGCGTCTTTCTTGCTAATCACGCCCACGCCATGCAGGCGCTCGCCGCAGCTGTTGTCGTCCAAAAACGTATGCACCAGGGCCTCGTAGTCAGGACGCATGGCATCGAGCGTCTGGACAATGCCCGCCAGCTCGGAGTCCTCGATATCGTGCTTAAGGCCGCCGATCTCGTTAATCGACAGAATCACGCGCCCGCCGCAAGTGCTCTCAAAAATCTTGAGTATCTGCTCGCGCAGGGTCCATGACCGATAGAACAGCGCCTCGAAGCCAAAGGCGTCGGCGAGCAGACCCAGCCACAGCAGATGCGAGTGAATGCGCGAAAGCTCGTGCAGAATGGTGCGGATATACTGCACGCGACCAGGCACCTCGATGCCGAGCATGCGCTCGCAGGCGCTGGCATAGCCGCAGCTGTGGCCCACGGCGCAGATGCCACAGATGCGCTCGGCGATGTAGCCAAACTGATGCATGTCACGCTTTTCGGTGAGCTTCTCGAGCCCGCGGTGCACAAAACCGATCTGCGGAATTGCCTCGATGACGCGGTCGTCCTCGATTACCAGGTCTAGATGAAGCGGCTCGGGCAGCACCGGGTGCTGCGGGCCAAACGGAATGACGGAGCGATGTGCCATGGGCCTTACGCCTCCTTTTTCTGCTTGTCGCGGGCGGCCTTGGCGGCAAGCGCCGCGCGGACCTTGGCTGCTTTCTCGGGATCCATGGCAGCGAGCTTTGCCTCCATCTCGGCAGCCTTGAGCGCGGCCTTCGCAGCAGCCTCATCGTGCTGAGCATCGGAGCCGGCAGCCGCAACGGGCTGAGCAGCGGCGCCCGCGGCATCGCCGGCGCTCGCAGCGCCCTCCCCTGCAGCAGCCGCAGCCGCTGCGGCCTTTTCGGCAGCGGCCTTGCGCGCCTTGGCTTCGGCGGCGGCACGGACCTTCATGGCCTTCTCGCGCGCGGCCTTCACCTCGGGCGTGATAACGCTCATGGGCTCGGCAGTCGAAACCTGGTAGAAAAAGCCCTTAAAGTCGATCTGCATGTCGGTGATGGCAAGGCCAAACAGGTCGTGGGCCTCATTTTCAAACGGGAACACCGCGGGGTAATACGAGCTGATGGACGGAATCTCCTGATACTGATCAATTCCCTCAACCACCAGGTTCTCAATCGCATAGCTGCCGTCCTGCGCAATATGCTCCTGGGCAGCACAAACGTTGATGAACGTATAGACCAGGCGATACGAGCCGTCGTCGACGTTGCGCTCGGCGTGCATTTGCACAAAGCGCGCGCCGGCGCCCTTGAGCGCCTGCACATGTGACAGCAGCCCATCGATCCCGACGGTGGTATAGATTGCCTTTTGCATTACTCGGCCTCCTTTGCAGCGACGGACGCTGCGGGCTTCCCGTCAGGCGCGTCACCGGCGGCCCCAGCCCCGGCCCCCGCAGCCACAAACCCGTCCTCGCCCAGCTCAACGCCACCGTCCCAGGTAGCGGCACCGCCCACGGTGAGCGGGTCGCCGCCGGCGCGCATCACGGCCTCCTTCTGGTCCAGGATGCCGCACGCCTCCACGATGGCATCGATCACGGTCTCGGGACGAATGGCGCACCCGGGCGCGTACACATCTACGGGAATCGCGCGGTCCACGCCGCCGATCACGTTATAGGCATCGCGGAACACGCCGCCCGAACACGCGCAGATACCGCAAGCCACCACGCACTTGGGCTCGAGCATCTGGTTGTAGATCTGGCGCACGACGGGCAGGTTCTGGGCATTGACCGACCCCGTCACCAAAAAGATATCCGCATGCTTGGGGTTGCCGGTGTTGACCACGCCAAAACGCTCCGCATCGAACAGCGGCGTGAGCGAGGCCAGCACCTCGATATCGCATCCGTTGCAACTCGAGCCGTCGTAATGAATAACCCACGGCGAGCGCGACATTTTATGATCCATGGATGCCGCCTCCTAAATAAACACGTCGACGAGGATGGGCATAAGGTTGAGCAGGCCAAACACCAGCGCCACGCCCCAGCCGAGTCTAAAGCAGCTGCGCCAGGTGCTACGTGCGAAGGTGTTGTCGATCAGGACCTCGACAAAATACGTCGCGGCCATCACGACCAGGGCTACGACCCAGCTCACGGGGTTGTCCCAAACAAAGAACATGCCCACCCACATCAAAAACAGCACGGTCTCGCACCAGTGCATAAGGGTCATCTTGGCCAGCGTGCCGCCGCTCATCTCGGTGGCGACGCCCTGGACGATCTCCTGATGCGCGTGATGCGAATACGAAAGGTCAAACGGCGACTTGCGCAGCTTGATGGTAAGCACCGCGAGCAACGCGAGGAAAATGGGTGCGCTGTACACGATGATGGGGACCGACTGCCCCGTCACGGCGATGGAATCGAAGCTGTCGGTGGCAAGGTACAGGCCCACGCTCATCAGCAAAACGGCGGGCTCGTAACTCATAACCTGCAGTAACTCACGATCGGCGCCAACCTGGGCAAACGGGCTTTGCGTCGAGGCGGACGCCAACACCACAAAGATCGCGGCGAGCGTCACCATAAAAGCGCACAGTAGCGTGTTAGAGCCCGACACAAAGATGCCGCCGCCCACGACGGTAAAGATGAGCGCGCACGCCATATAGGTATCGTCCATGGTGTTTACGCTGGCAGGGGCTTTGCGCAGCAGCTTGGCGACGTCGTAGAAAGGCTGGAGCAGGCGCGGGCCCACGCGGCCCTGCATACGGGCCGAAAGTTTGCGGTCAACGCCGTCGATCAGGCCACCAACCAAAGGCGCCAGCAAGGCAAACGCCACGGTACCAATAAAAATGCCCAAGACGCCCGAACCTTCAAAATACTTGCCGCGCAGCACCGAGGGCGCGCTCATGGCAAGCCGCTCGGGCCCAATCCACGCGCAACACAGCAGCGCAAACAAGATAATGCTGCAGCACACGACGCTACCCGCGGGGCCAATACGCTTCTCGCCAAGGGCGTCCTCCGAGTACCAATTGCGCTTTTCGGCCTTCACCTCGTGTCCCATCGAGCCGCGGAAATGGCGGTAATTGTCGGTTCCCACACCCGAAAGATATACGTTTACGTGCGGCTTGTTGCTCACGCGGAATGAAGTCAGCAGCACCACGGCGATAAAAGCCACGATAACCACCATCAGATACATGGCGTCCTTGCCAATAACGTACGGCACGCGGCCAAACACCATGGCCAAGTAAGGCGACACCAGGCCGCTCGAGATAACCGGGAACGCCACGCAGCACAGAATCAGCAGCGCGGCGATGGTGTTGAGCGCCATCCATTCGGTCTTATGGACATCGACCTCAACGTTTTGAGCCGTGGGATCGACGCCCGAAAGCTTGGCAAGCCACTTGCCCCAGAAGTAAAACGTCGCGGCCGAGCCAAAGGCAAGCACCATGATCATGAGCACGTTGCCGGTCTGGGCAAACGCCACCAGGGCGCCCCACTTGGACACGAGCATGCCAAACGGCGCCACAAACATGCCCATGATGCCCAGCATCATCAGGCGCGTCAGGTGCGGCATGCGGCTGAACATACCGTCCATGTCCTCGATATTGCGGCTGCCGATATGATGCTCGGCGGTGCCCACGCACAGGAACAGCAGCGATTTGGCCACCGTGTGGAACAGGATCAGGAAGATGGCGGCCCACACGGCCTCGGGCGCGCCGACACCCAAGCAGGCACTGATGAGGCCCAGGTTGGAAATGGTGGAGTATGCGAGCACGCGCTTGGCGTTGCTCTGCGAGATGGCCATGAGGGCAGCGAGCAAAAACGTGATGGCACCCACACTCGTGACCATAAAGCCGGTCACGGGATAGATGGCATAGAGCGGGCTCAGCTTGACCATTAGGAACACGCCGGCTTTGACCATGGTGGACGAATGCAGCAGGGCGCTCGTGGGCGTGGGGGCAACCATGGCACCGAGCAGCCAAGTGTGGAACGGCATCTGCGCGGCCTTGGTGAGCGCGGCGAGCGACAGCAGGATGACCGGCATCACCAGCAGCGCGGACTGCGCGGTTCCGGCGCCGGAAAGCTCAATCATGCCCGAGATGGTCAGCGGCATGCCGTTAACGTGCAGGTACATGAGTCCGGCCAAAAACGCGATGCCGCCCAGCATGTTGAGGATGATCTGGTTAAAGGCGTTTTTAATGGCATCGGGCGTGCGCGTATAGCCAATCATAAGGAACGAGCACACGGTGGTGATTTCCCAGCCGCAGAACAGCCACTCAAGGTTGTCGCTCGTCACGATGACGAACATGGCCGAGAGGAACAGGAACATAAGCGCCAGGAACTGCGG
>CABUWD010000063.1 GCA_902495155.1 uncultured Collinsella sp. | reverse complement strand
GCGAAAACACTTCTTTAGTTCCTCAAAGGCGCTCGAATCAGCCCAATACTCCGACTCATTAAACAACTTCTGAGCCGCATGCACCCTACTAAACGAATGGTCGTTAACCCGATAGGGGCTATAGAGCTCCCCGGCAATCATGCGGTCCCATTCAACCTTATTTGTCATGCCAACCCCCTAGGCTAAGCGTTAGATGCGAAAAAGTATATCAACTAAGAACAGAAGACCAGCAAGCGACCAACAGCGTTAACCAGCCCTTTTGCTTGTGCCCGGGAGGGACGCATATGAAGTTTATCGCGAGTTCCGCACGCAAAGGAAAGCACTTAATGTGCTTTCCGTCTTG
The DNA here is from genome assembly GCA_902495155.1 of uncultured Collinsella sp. Classification (GTDB taxonomy): domain Bacteria; phylum Actinomycetota; class Coriobacteriia; order Coriobacteriales; family Coriobacteriaceae; genus Collinsella. Next base: position 11,817 of record CABUWD010000063.1, on the reverse strand, counting down.
CGCAGGACTGTAGAGCAGGAAACTTCATATGCGGCCCTCCCGGGCACAAGCAAAAGGGCGACCCCTGTACGGAGTCGCCCTTGTTGAGCTGCTTATGTTTAGCTGTTACTCGGCGTCGTGGTGACGGCGGGGCTTGCGGCCTCCGTTGTCGCCGGGACGGCGCGGACGGTCGCTGCGCTCGGAGCGCTCGCGACGCGGACGCTCACGGCGCTGGAAGTGCTCGCCGTCGCCCTCGGAGGCACCCTCAGCGCGAGCAGGGGCCTCGGGCTTATCCAGACGATCGAGCGAGATCTTGCCGCGATCGTCGACCTCGATGACGACGACCTTGACCTCGTCGCCCACGTTGAGGACGTCCTCGACCTTCTCCACGCGGCCCTTGGCGACGCGAGAGATGTGCAGCAGGCCGTCCTTACCGGGCAGCAGGTTGACGAAGGCGCCGAAGGGCTGGATGGAGACCACGCGACCGGTGTACTCCTCGCCCGGCTCGGGAACCTTGATGATGAGCTTGATGCGCTCGACAGCCTGGTCCACGGACTCGCCGGTGCCGCCGACAAAGACGGTGCCGTCCTCCTGGATGTCGACCGAAGCGCCGGTCTCATCCTGGATACCGCGGATGACCTTACCGCCGGAACCGATGACGTCGCGGATCTTGTCGGTCGGAACCTGGATGGAGACGATGCGCGGAGCGGTGCTGCGCGTGGTGTGGCGCGGCTCGGGGATCACATCGAGCATCTTCTGCAGGATGAAGGCGCGACCCTCCTTGGCCTGCTGCAGAGCGCGGGCCAGGATGTCGAAGGTGAGGCCGGTGGCCTTGTTGTCCATCTGCAGGGCGGTGATGCCCTCGGTGGTGCCGGTGACCTTAAAGTCCATGTCGCCCAGGAAGTCCTCGAGACCCTGGATGTCGGACAGGACCACGGTCTTGCCCTCCTCCTGGATCAGGCCCATGGCGATACCGGAGACCGGGCGCTTAATGGGCACGCCGCCGTCCATAAGGGCGAGCGTGGAGCCGCAGGTCGAAGCCATCGAAGAGGAGCCGTTGGACTCCATGACCTCGGAGACGACGCGGATGGCGTAGGGGAACTCGTTCTCGTCGGGAAGCACCGGAAGCAGAGCGCGCTCGGCCAGATTGCCATGGCCGATCTCGCGGCGCTTGGGGCTGCCCATGCGGCCGGTCTCGCCGGTGCAGAAAGGCGGGAAGTTGTAGTGGTGCATGTAGCGCTTGCCCTCGGTGGGCTCGATGGTATCCAGACGCTGGCCCTCGTTGAGCATGCCGAGCGACAGGACGGAGAGCACCTGGGTCTGGCCACGCTGGAACAGGCCGGAGCCGTGAACGAGCGGCAGGTAGTTGTCCTTCACCATGATGGGACGGATCTCGTCGGCGGCACGGCCGTCGACGCGCTCACCGGTCTCGACGACCATGGTGCGCATGGCCTTCTTCTCGAGCTTCTTGAGCGCCACGGGGATCTCGCGCTCCCAAGCGGCCTGCTCCTGCTCGGTAAACTCGGCACGGATGGACTCCTTCAGAGCCTCGACCTTACCGATGCGGGAAAGCTTGTCGGCGTCGCGAAGGGCGGCTGCCATCTCGTCGTAGTGGGCGAAGATGCGCTCCTGGACCTCCTCGACGGGCTGGTCGAGCGGGTACTCCTTCTTGACGATGGGGCCGTTGACCTGCTCCCACTCGGCAACGAACTCGTCCTGAGCCTGGCAGAAAGCAGCAAGGGCCTCCTGGCCAAACTTCATGGCGGCGAGCATGTCGTCCTCGGAGATCTCCTCGGCGCCGGCCTCGACCATCGAGATGAAGTCGGCAGAGCCGCCCAGCTCCAGGTCCAGATCGGAGTTCTCGCGCTCCTCGTAGGTGGGGTTGACGATAAACTCGCCGGTCTCCACGTTACGGCCGATGCGCACGCAGGCAAGCGGACCCTCGAAGGGCACGCCGCCGAGCGTCATGGCCAGAGAAGCACCCATGACGTTGATGACGTCGAAGGGGTTGACCTGGTCGGCGACGAGCGAGGTGGCGACGATGTGCACCTCGTTGCGGAAGCCATCCGGGAAGCTCGGGCGAATCGGACGGTCGATCATGCGCGCGGTGAGCGTAGCCTTCTCACTGGGACGGCCCTCACGCTTGAGGTAGCCACCCGGGATGCGGCCGGCGGCGTACATCTTCTCGTTGAAGTCGACGGTCAGCGGGAAGAAGTCGTAGTTCTTACGCTCCTTGGAGACGACCACGGTGTCGAGCATCGTGGTGTCACCCTGCTTGACCAGGCAGGCGCCGGTGGCCTGCTTGGCAAGCTCGCCCGACTCAAAGGTGTAGGTCTTGCCGTACAGCTCAAAGGTCTTGGATACGAGTGTCATTGTTCTCCTTTACCCCGCAGACCCCTTGCCTGCGGGCTTCTCATGTGACGCGGGCCCCCTGCCCCCGCCACGCTTCAGAGCGTGATTGTTCGCGCCCTTACACAAAAAGAGCGCCCCGCTGCGCAGGACGCTCTTAGCATGTACAAATCCTACTGGATGTTGTCGCGGATGCCCAGAGCCTTGATGAGCTCACGGTACTCGACGATGTCGTTCTTCTTGATGTAGGAGAGAAGACGACGACGACGGCCGACGAGCATGAGCAGGCCACGACGGGTGTGGAAGTCCTTCTGGTGGGACTTCATGTGCTCGGTCAGCTCCTTGATGCGCTCGGACAGGATGGCGACCTGAACCTTGGGGTTGCCGGTGTCGACCGGGGTGTTACCGAACTGGGCAGTCAGCTCCGCCTTGCGCTCTTTGGAAACAGTCATTGTTTCACCTTTCGTTTTGCGTCGCCCGCGGGCGACTCGATTCGCCTCGGACTGGGAAGCCGCCGGTGGAGCGAGCAACCAAGGTCGAGGTACCAACAGGTCGGCATGATACCACAAGCAGCCCGCGCCTGCGCATCATCACCGACCCAACATGAATTCCATCGCACGGAGGCGTTGATCGGTGTGCGTCGCAGCCCACACATGCGAAAGCCCGAGCAGGAATGCCGCCGTATGCGGGTCGATTCGCTCGGCCATGAGCGCATCGAAGGTCATGGACATGAGGGCGCGCAGCCATGCTGTCTCACCGGTCGACACCAGTTCGGCACCTGGAACGCTCGACGCGCACGACCCGCACATGAGACCGCCCGCCTGGGGTGAAAAATACGACAGCATGGGGTCTCCGCACAGCACGCAGGCCGAAAAATCGGGTCGATAGCCAACGTGCGACAGCAGCTTAAAGACATATGCCGCCACAAGTAGGTCCATATGCGCCGTGTCAAGCCCGCTGCCCACCAGGGCAAGCGCTCGCTGCGTGATGGCAAAGGTAAACGGGTCCTCGGCGTCCTCGAACGAGCACACGCGCGCAACCTCGGCGATCGCGCTTGCGGCGCAGGTCGTCTCGTAATCGGGCGCAGCGCCGAGCGGCGCCTCCATAAGCTCGGCCTGAGAAACCACGTCGAGTGACCGTCCATGTGCGAGCAGCATATCGACCGTACAGAACAGCTCGCAGCGCGCAGCCAGGCGTCCGCCGGGTTTGCGGGCGCCCTTTGCCACGGCACGAACCTGCCGCCCCCGCTCGTCAAGCATCGTCAAGATCAGGTCGGTCTCTTTGAGCTTCGTCTTGTCGAGGACGAGCACCTTGGTGCGATATGTCCGGGAGCCTGCCATGCGCGCCGCGCGTCCTTAGTCCTCGGCGTTGTAGCCAAAGCGGCGAATCTGGGCCTCGTCGTCACGCCAGCCGGCCTTGACCTTCACGTCCAGCTCCAAAAAGACCTGCGTGCCAAAGATGCGCTCAAGATCGCGACGGGCGTCGATACCGATATGCTTGATCATCTCGCCGCCCTTGCCGATGATGATGCCCTTTTGGCCCTCGCGCTCGACGTAAATGGTGGCGTGCACGCGCAGTACCTTCTTGGTCTGCTCGAGCGCATCGCAGATCACGCCAACGGAGTGCGGAATCTCATCACGGGTGCGGCGCAAGACCTTCTCGCGCACAAACTCGGCAACGAGCGTCTCATCGGAAGCGTCAGTACCCATGTCCTCGGGGAACCAACGCGGACCCTCAGGCAAAAAGTGCGCAACGGTCTCTATAAAGGCATCGACGTTGAAGTTCTAAACCGACGACGTCACAATCTCGTCGTCATATTCCATAAGCTCGTGGGCAGCCTTAAGCTGCTCCATGACCTGTGCGGGGTCGGCCTCATCGGCCTTGGTGAGCACCAGGACCTTCTTGCAACGAGCGCATCTGACACGCTCGGCAACCCAGGCGTCTCCCCTGCCGATGGGCTTGGTGGCATCAATCAAAAACGCGACGACGTCGACATCGTTCAACTCGAACAGTGCGCTCTTGTTGAGCTCGGACCCCAGGCCGTCCTTGGGCTTATGAATACCCGGGGTATCGACAAAGACCAGCTGGTAGCCGGGACGGTTGACGACGGCGCGCATGCGACGGCGGGTCGTCTGTGCCACCGGCGAGGTGATGGCGACCTTTTTGCCATAGCAGGCGTTGAGCAGCGTGGACTTGCCGGCGTTGGGGCGTCCGACCAGGGCTACGAAGCCGCTGCGAAAACCGGGTTCAACGTCGCCAAAGCCCGCGAGGCTATCGTCCTCGTCGCACAGGGCGTCGAGCTCCTCGTCGCTCATGCCCTCAAACGGATCGAATTCCTCGACTTCCTCGTATGCTTCGGCCGCTTCGGCATCCACCGCATCCAGGGACTCGTCGTCCAGAGTTTCATCGATAGGCTGCATATTGTCGGACATGAAAATCCCTTTCTAAATAAAGTCGAGCGCGTGGGCAAATACCAGCAATCCCACAATCGCGGCGGTGATGGAAAGTACGTATACGGAGGCGGCGGCGATATCCTTCGCACGCTTTGCCAGCGGATGGAGCTCCTGGGTCGCCAGGTCGACGATGGCCTCCATAGCGGTGTTGCACAGCTCGCCGTGAATCACCAAGCCACAACAGATGATAATCGTGGCCCACTCGGCAATGTCGAGGCCTACGATACAGCCGGCAATGACGGTGCACACGCCCGCAACGAGCATGACCTTAATGTTGCGCTCGGTCTTGACGGCGGTGACGAAGCCCTCCATGGCGTAGGAAAACGACTTAAAGAAGGACGGATGGTCCTTGTTCGATCCGGGAATCATAGACGGCTCCTAGTCGTGGGCGTGGTTGGTGATGGGGCCGACGTGGACTAGCTTAGGGTCCTCGCCGCGCTCGAGCGACAGATCGCGCAGGATGGCGTCCTCGCGGGCCTCCATGACCTCGGCCTCGTCGTCCTCGATGTGGTCATAGCCCAGCAGGTGCAGCATTCCGTGTACGAGCATCAGACGGCACTCGTCAGCGGGGCTATTGCCAAAACCGGGGGCCTGACGGGCAATAACCTGCGGGGCCAAGATAATATCGCCGAGCTCGAGCGTCTCATCGGCGGGAATGTCATCGTCAAAGGCCGAATCGCACTCAAACGAGAGCACATCGGTGGTGCGGTCGATACCGCGCCACTCGTGGTTGAGCTCGTGCATCTCGTCCTCGTCGACATACGAAAGGGAAATCTCGACTTCACGTTCAACGCCCTCGGCGGCAAGCACAACCTCGCAGATGTGCTCCACCTCCTGCGCGTCGAGCAGCGTATCGAGCTCGGCATCGTTGCTGATCAATACACTCAACGGGACTCCTTTCGGTCGCGCGGGCGCTGCTCGCGCACGTCATCATAAGCTTCATATGCCTCGACGATACGACCCACCAGGGCATGGCGCACCACGTCGGCACGCTCGAGGTGAGAAAATGCGACATCGTCGACACGGCCCAAAATCTGCTCAACGTCGGCAAGACCGCCACGACGACCCACCAGGTCGCGCTGGCTCAGGTCGCCGGTAATCACGAACTTGGAGTTGAACCCAAGGCGTGTCAGGAACATCTTCATCTGCTCGGGCGTGGTATTTTGCGCCTCGTCGAGCACCACGAAGGCATCACTCAGCGTGCGGCCGCGCATGTAGGCAAGCGGGGCAATCTCGATCACGCCGCGCTCCATAAGCTCATCAGTGCGCTCGCGATCCATCATGTCAAAAAGGGCGTCATAGAGCGGACGCATGTAGGGATCGATCTTTTCCTCGAGGGTGCCGGGCAAAAAGCCCAGATTCTCCCCCGCCTCGACAACCGGACGCGTCAAGATCAGACGGCCCACCTCGTGACGCTTGAGCGCGGCAACGGCGAGCGCCATAGCCAGATAGGTCTTACCAGTACCGGCAGGACCCAAGCCAAACGTGATGGTATGCGAGCGGATGGCATCCACATAGCGCTTTTGCCCGAGCGTCTTGGGGCGAATGACGCGGCCGCGATACGAAAGCAGCACGTCATCGCGAAGCGACGTAGCCTCGTGCTCACCGTCGCGCAAGACGGCCAGGCAGCGAGAGACATCGTCGGCAGACAGCGTGCGCCCGGCGGCCGCCTCGCGAAAAGCGTGCTCGAAAAAGCGCGCCACGAGTTCGACCTCGTCCGGGTCGCCGCTCACGGCGATGCTATCGCCACGGGCGACCACGTGAGCGCGAACCAAGCTCTCGAGCGCGCGAAGGACGCCGTCGCCGGCGCCCAAAACGCGCGAGGGATCAATTCCCTCGGGAACGGTAAGTCTAATCTTCGAGGCTTCCATGAACCTCCCTGCGTGCATGGACCAAGCCGGAATCATCGACTCCGATGATAGCAACATCGAGCAGGCACGGAGCTGTAAGTCCACAGGCATCGTCAAGACGGGCATGATGGAACGAGCCGAGCGTCAGGTTGTCACCATACTCGAGCACGGCACGCTCGACCGTGCCCACGCGACGGCGAGCGTCGGCAATAGCGAGCTCCTGTGCGGCGGCCCGCATACGGCGGCTGCGCTCGGCCATAACCTCGGGCGGTACCTGATCAGGCATATCGGCGGCAAGGGTACCGGGACGCTTGCTGTAGCGGAACACGTGCATACGCGAGAAACCCACACGGCGGCACAGCGCCAGCGACTCCTCGAACTCCTCGTCCGTCTCACCAGGAAAACCGACGATGACATCGCACGAAAGAGACGCCTGGGGCAAGTTGGCGCGAATCATACGCACCGTGTCCTCAAAGGCCTCGGCGCTATAGGGACGGCCCATGCGATGCAGGGTCGCCGTGCAGCCGGACTGCACGGGCAGGTGCAAAAACGGGGCGATACGCTGCGGGTAGCGCGCCATAACCTTAAGCAGGCGCTCGGAGATATCCATGGGCTCGACCGAGGAAATGCGCACATGCGGAATAGACGTGCGCTCCATGATGGCCTCGAGCAGCTCATCGATTTCGACGTGCTCGTCGGTCGCGCTCTTGCCATCGTAGGCACCCAGGTTCACACCGGTCAGCACCACCTCGGGCACGCCGGCCTCCTGGGCCTCGCGAACTTGCTCGAGCACGGACTCGACGGGCACGGAGCGCTCGGGGCCGCGCGCCTTCCACACAATGCAATAGGTGCAGCGATGGTTGCAGCCATCCTGAATCTTCACGCCCAGGCGAGAGCGACCGAGCGCATCGACCACCTCGCCATCGCTGCAGGCGGGAACGCTATCGGACTCAACACCCAGCACCTCGCAAACACGTTCGGCGACATCTATCTTGGACGGCTCGGCGATCACGCGATCCGAAAGCTCCGACAGCTCCTCGGGATGCAAATTGACCACGCATCCGGTCACGACCACATAGGGCTCGTTTGGATAGGCCAGCGCATGGCGAACGGCCTTACGGGTCTTGGCCTCGGCCTCGCCCGTAACGGCACAGGTGTTAATGACGATCAAATCGGCATCCTGGGGCTCCACAATAGCAAAGCCCAGGCGCATAAGATCGGCAGTGATACGGTCAGACTCAACCCGGTTGACACGGCAGCCGAGGTTGACGACGGAAATATGGGGTGCGAGCACGCGGGCTCCTTAATCGAGGATATCGTCGAGGGCGCTCTTGATACGGTCGGTCACCGACTTCTTACCGGAAGCGACGTCATCGCCCATCTCATCGGCAAAAGCACGGAGCAGCTCGCGCTGCTTATTGGAAAGATTGGTGGGAACGACAACGCGCAGTTGCACGATCAGGCGGCCACGCGAACCGCCACCGCCAATGCGCGGCATGCCGTAATTATTGACGCTCACGGTGTCGCCGTACTGAGCGCCGGCGGGAACCGTCACCTTAACGACCTCGTCGGGCATAATGCCCTCGACCTCGATCTCGCAGCCGAGCGCAGCCTGCGCAATCGAGATATCGCTCACCAGGTACAGGTCGTCCCCGTTGCGCTTAAAGCGCTCATGGTCGGCAACGCGCACGTTGACAATCAGGTCGCCCGAAGGCTCGCCGCGAAGGCCGGCCTCGCCAAAGCCGCTCACACGCAGCTGGCGACCGGTCGAAACGCCGGCGGGAATATCGATGTCGATCTTTTCGTGCGAAGGCGTGCGGCCCTGACCGTCGCAGGTCTCGCAGGGATGGTCGATGACCGTGCCCTCGCCATGGCAGTCGGGGCAAGGCGAAGAGGACTGAACCTGGCCCAGGAACGAACGCTGAACCGTCGTGACATAGCCCGTGCCGTGGCAGCGGCCGCACTGCTTTTCCTGTGCGCCCTCTGCCCTACCGGTGCCGTTGCAGTCCTCGCAGGGAGCAAGGCGGTCATAGCTGATCGTCTTTTTGCAGCCGAGCGCCGCCTCCTCGAGCGTCACCGAAAGCGAGATGGCCATGTCGCGACCGCGACGACGCTCACGACGGTTGCGGGCGCCACCGCCGGCACCGCCGCCAAAGAACGAGGAGAACAAGTCGTCCATGCCCATGCCACCAAAGATATCGTTGATATCGACGTAGCCCGAACCACCAGGGCCGTCGGCAGTGCCGTAACGGTCGTAGTTAGCACGCTTCTGCTCATCGGAAAGAACGGAATAGGCCTCGTTGAGCTCCTTGAACTTGGCCTCGGCCTCGGGGTCGTCCGAAACATCCGGATGTACGGTACGGGCCTTCTTTAGAAACGCACGCTTAATCGTCCGCGCGTCGGCATCCCTGTCGACGCCAAGCACCTCGTAGTAATCCCTATTTTCCGACACGACCGAATCCTTCCGACTTTCAATATTGTCACAGTGCGTCCTATACCCAAGCTGGGCCGACCGCAAACAGAGGGTTTGATGTTATTGCATTTGGTACGGCGAAAGCATGGCCCGTTGCGAGCAGCTTGCGAACCAAACCGACACGAGCGCGAACATGAAGCCATTGGCAAAACCGTTGGCAAACTGCATCGCACCGCGCTTCCACCACAGCAGGCTGCGATGAAGCACACCGTCCGAAAGCACCATGAACAGGCCCATGGTAAACGGAATAAAGCACATCACGGCAAAGGCCGAGAACACACCCGAGATGGCCGAGAGTACCAAAAACGGCGCTACGATGCCCATCAGGTAAAAACCGGTACGAGCTTTGCCTTCCAAGCGCTCGGCCTCAACATGGGCGCGGCCGACCAGGTCGCCGCCCGCGGCACCGTTGGTGCCAGCATGACCCATGCCGCCAATGCGGACCTCGTCGCCATCGTGCGTGCCGGCAGGAAACTCAATCGTCTGCTCGGAGGTTACGCGGGTACGGCCGCTGCCACCGCAATCGGGGCAGGGGTCGGCAACGACCTTGCCGGAACCGCCGCACTCGGGACAAACCGTCTGGAACGTGCCCGCACCAAACAGGAAGGACAGGTCCACATCGATATGGCCGCGGCCACCGCAGCTCGGGCAGGTATGGGCATGCTCAGACGAAACGGAGCCCGAGCCGCCGCAATGTCCGCACGTATCGAAACGCGTATAGCGGACGGTCTTGCGGGCACCGCCCTTGGCCTCCTTGGCGTCCAGTTTGATATCGACGACCACGTTGGCGCCGTTCTCGGGATTGTAGGCAGCCTGGCCGCGACGCTGCTGGCCCCAGGCGCCACCAAAGGGAAAGCCGCCCTCAAAGGGATTGCCATAGCCCGTGTTGCCGGCGTAGCCGCCACCATAGGGCGAAGCCGTAGGAGCACCGGCAAAGGGATTGCCAGAACGCATGGCGTCATAGCGCGCACGTTTTTGCTCATCCGAAAGCACGGCGTAGGCCTCGGAAACCTCTTTAAACTTTTCCTCGGCATCCGGCTCTTTGTTGACGTCCGGATGGAGCTTGCGGGCCTTTTGCTGAAAGGCCTTTTGAATATCACGCGAGGTGGCGTCCTTGGAGACGCCCAGAATCTCGTAGTAATCTTTTTCGTTCATCGTCGCCATGCGCGGCAACCTCCTGCTCACAGCAGCGTATATATTCCGGTAATTCTACCCGAGCGGCCTAAGCTAGATCCCAAAACAGCTCGAACAGAACATTTCCATCGAGCCAGCCCAGGTGTGTCGGCGCCAGACGAGCTCGAACATGGCCCGCGAGGACGTCTGCCGAAGTGAAGGGTCCCTCATGGACCTCGAGCGTCTCGGGCACCCAAGTGGCAAGACCCAATTCGAGCGCGCGATCGCAGGCAGCTGCCAGCTCATCGGCCGGGATGACGCAAGCTGCACGAACCAACAGGTCGGACGCAACACCGCCCGTCATGCGACAAGACAGCATCAGGTCTTCAGCCGCAGCCTCACGCTGCGACAGATATTCGGCCTCAAACGCCGTCGCGTCATCGTCACGTTGCACCAGACGCACGCGGTACGAATCGCCTCGAGAAGACACGCCGGGGAACAAACCTGCAAGACGGTCAAAATCCTCGGCGTCGAGCATGCCCGCGGCGGAACGACCCAGGCCCAAATAGCCCTGGCCGGTCCAGTAGGCAATGTTATGGGCACACTCATGGCCATCGAGCGCATAGCTTGCCACCTCATAGGGGTGATAGCCGGCCGCACCCAGGAGCTCGCGTGCCACATCCATGCAGGCGGCCTGAAAATCCTCGTCGGGCTCGACCGACTCGTCGCGGCACGCCATGCGATAAAGGGGAGTCCCCTCCTCAAGCGTGAGCGGGTAGACCGACACATGATGCGGAGCCGCCACCAGCACGCCATCGAGCGCGCGCTTCCAACTCGCTGCGGTCTGCCCGGGAAGTCCGCACATAAGGTCGCACGACACGTCAAGCCCAGCGTTCTTGACCGTCGCGATGGCGGCGAGCGCCCGATCGGCATCGTGAATACGGCCGATGGCGGTAAGTTCGGTGTTATCGAGCGTTTGCACGCCCAGAGAGACGCGTGTGACACCAACCTTGGCAAGCGCAGTGGCAAGCTCGGCGGTCAGCGACTCGGGATTGGCCTCGCAGGTAAACTCAACGGGGGCGCACCACGCACGAATACGCCGCGCCAGCTCCACCAGGCGCTCCCCCGCCAGCGACGGCGTACCGCCGCCAACATAGACGGTGCGGATATGGTCAAGGGCCCCAGCCTTGCCAAAAGCATCGAGGCGCGCGAACAACTGCTCAAAATAGACATCGAGCGCAGCGCTCAGGTCGCACGGAGCAAAACTGCGCGAGTCAAAGTCGCAGTACCGGCACTTTTGGGCACAAAACGGCACGTGCACGTACAGCGCGGTAACGGCCACCCTTAAGCCTCCAGCGGATGAGGGGGCACCGATTCGCCGGCGGCAAGGGCAGCCTCGCAGGCCACCACATCGCGCTCGATCTCATCAACCAGAGCCATGAACTCCTCATACGTGGAGCAGCGCACCACATGGGCACGCCAAGCGGCGGCATGGGGCATGCCTTTTAAGTACCAGCTTGCGTACGTACGGGCACGCGACATGAGCGGCAGGAGCTCATGCGTCAGCGTTAGGTGCTCACGCAGGGCGTCTAAGCGCTCG
>CABUWD010000062.1 GCA_902495155.1 uncultured Collinsella sp. | reverse complement strand
CCCGTCTCCTTTTCCAGACCAATCGCCGAAAGGCGCGTGCCGGGCTTGAGCTCAGCATAGATGATCTTGGAGCGCAATGCGTTGTATGCCTGGTCTTGCAGGCTCTGATAATGCTGGTGTTGTTCCATAAAGCCCTCGGATAAGTCCTCGGTTAGTCGAATACCACCATGCAATACTATCGCATCGACACGCCCCAGCTCCCAATCAGTCTTTTTGGGACGGGGCTTTTTGGCTACCCTGAGCCGCAGGTCGGCCCCTTGCCACAAAAGTGGCCCATCTACTACGTTAACACGGATAGCCTCGGCCATACCGAAAACCGTGAAAACAAAACCGCAGGTAGACAGCTTGTCGATTTTCGAAAAAGCCGACTATGGTTGACCCCTGCGGCTTAAACGTAGTAGATAGGCCCTTTTCGTGGCGCAGCACTACTGCACCCCAAATTGGCACCCCGAGCCCTCGTGAGTTGCCAACAAGCTGTTCGCCCAGCGCTTTATCCGCGCGGCATTCGGAAAATAGCGCCACCGTAAGAACCCGCGAACAGCGCTATACGTTGCTATATCTCACTATACTTTGCTATATCTTGCTATACTTTGCTATATCTTGCTATACTTTGCTATATCTTGCTATATCTTGAGCAAAGGTGGCTCACATGCAAACAAACCCTTTTAAGCCCACAGCAGGTAAAACACCCCCCACGATTATCGGCCGCGAAGATGTACTCGAAGAATTCAATGAAGGCCTCATCAACGGGCCTGGTGCCCCGGGGCGCCTAATGCGCATAGCCGGCGTCCGTGGAACGGGCAAGACGGTCCTCCTTGACGAGTGCTCACGTTTGGCGCAAAGCCGTGGCTGGACGGTCATAAAAGAGGTCGCAACCGAGGGACTTTGCCAACGCATTCTCGAACAGCTGCAGCCCAAATTCCAGGCCAAACACGCCAGATTTGAGCCCACCGTAGCTGGCATATCCATCGGCAGCATAGACATTGAGCGAATCGGTCCATCGCTACGCGACGCCATGAGACAGACAATATCCAAGAATGAAAATGGCCTGCTCATCACTCTCGACGAGGTTCAAGACGCAGAGCTCGATGAGGTCCGAACGCTCTCCATTGCGATTCAGCAGGTTATCGGCGAAGACCTTGATATCGCCTTTGTTTTTGCTGGGCTGCCTTCGATGATTGAAAGCATCATCAACGGAAAGACACTTACGTTTTTGCGCCGTGCCCTCCCCTTTGATCTGAAGGCTGTGGCAGTAACCGAAGTGTCGTACTCCCTCGAGGAAACCATTGAAGCGTCTGGCATGGAGTTGCAGCCAGGTATTGCCGGCCAACTTGCCGAGGCAACGCAAGGTTATCCTTTCATGATCCAACTCGTTGGATACTACGCATGGCAGTTGGCAAGACGCGCACATACAGCGATTATTGGAGAAGAAGAAGCCGAGCGCGGCATTGCAACGGCACGCGAACGCTTCTGCGCCATGGTGATTGAGCCCGCGCTGCAGCGCATTCCGCCCACGTGCATCGCTTATCTGCTGAGCATGGCGTCTTTGGGGCAGACGAGCTCGACCAGCATGGTTGCCGATGCCCTAAACAAAACGCCTCAACAGGTGAGTTCCGTCCGCAGCCGCCTGTTAAGAGAATCGATTATCGAGGCTCCCTCGTACGGCAAGGTCTCATTTGCCATCCCCTACATGCGCGACTACCTCTACGAGCACAAAGCCGAACTGGAAGTTGAACTGTAGAAACGGCAGCTGCCCTGCAAGACGAAAACCGTTTTCGTACGGATTTAAAGCAGACGTAAACTGTTTTCGTCTTGATTTGCGTACGGAATTAAGACGTAAATTGCGCTTTCGTACGCTTATTACCAGACGCAAATTGTTTTCGTCCGGCTATGCGTCCCCAATCCAGACGAGAAAGGCCCCGAGCTCGTGTGAGCTCGGGGCTCTTTGTGCCGCACATCTATGAGAGGGAATCGATGCGCATGGGCGCTACTCCACGTAGCCGCCCTGGGATGGCGGCAACCTCGTCGTTCCCCGCCTGATGGGCGTGCTCAAGGCATCCGTCCCCCTCTTTATCGACGTGACCGGCAAAAAGCTCGTCGAGGAAACTATCCGCACGCACCGCGATGTGGCCGACGCCATCGCCGCGCGCAATCCCACCGCAGCGCACGATGCGATGTATTTGCATCTGGTGTACAACCGCAACATGATCGCAGAGGGCACGCAGGAACAGAGCGAATAAACGTCCGCGCGGCAAGGGCGAGATCACCGTTTACCTTTTAAAAGTGAACGTTCACCTGATTTTAGGAGAATCTGATTTTTAAATCCTCCTCTTCTCCTATACTGACCTTGTATGAAAAGCAAGACTTATATAGATGAACGTTTCTTTTGAAAGGATCGCTATGTCTGATCTTATGGACAGCTTCCGTCTGGACGGCAAGGTCGCACTGGTAACCGGCGCCACCTATGGCATTGGCATGGCTATCGCCGAGGCGCTCGGAGAGGCTGGCGCCAAGATCGCCTTTAACGCACGTCACGCCGACAAGGTAGCCGAGGCCGAGAAGCACTACCGCGAGTTGGGCTTTGAGGCTCATGGTTACGTGGCAGACGTCACTGACGAGACTGTCGTCGCCGAACTCATCGCCAAGATCGAGGCCGACTTTGGCACCACGCCCGACATCCTGGTCAACAACGCCGGCGTCATCCAGCGTACCCCGATGCTCGACATGAGCGCCGAGGACTTCCGCCGCGTCGTCGATATCGACCTCAACGCACCGTTTATCGTGTCAAAGGCCTGCCTGCCTGGCATGATCGCCAAGGGCCACGGCAAGATCATCAACATCTGCTCGATGATGAGCGAGCTGGGTCGCGAGACCATCGCCGGCTATGCCGCCGCTAAGGGCGGACTCAAGATGCTCACCAAGAACATCTGCTCGGAATTTGGCGAGGCCAATATCCAGTGCAACGGCATTGGGCCCGGCTACATCGCCACGCCGCAGACCGCACCGCTGCGCGAGAAGCAGCCCGATGGCAGCCGTCACCCGTTTGACCAGTTCATCATTGCCAAGACGCCAGCAGCCCGTTGGGGCACGCCCGAGGACCTGAAGGGCCCCGCCGTGTTCTTGGCTTCCGATGCATCGAACTTCGTCAACGGCCACATCCTCTACGTCGACGGCGGAATCCTCGCATACATTGGAAAGCAGCCGCAGTAAGACGTCTGGGCGAGGCGGCGGACGATAAGGTCTGCTGCTCGAACAGTCCTGACTCGCACGAAGAGCACATTAAGTGCTCTTCGGCTCGTGCGGAACTCGCGACAGACCTTATCGTCCGCCGCCCGCAGAGCGGCTTCTCTGTTGGAGATGCCATGCAACATAACGAACCATTAATTTAGAAAATAGTGGAAGGTTACCTATCATGAAAATCGCTCTGATCAATGAGAACTCTCAGAACTCCAAGAACCCTATGATTGAGGCTGCCCTTAAGAAGGTTGTCGAGCCCATGGGCCACACTGTCTTTAACTATGGCATGTATGCCGACGCCGATTCCAAGCCCCTCACCTACGTGCAGAACGGCATCCTTGCCGCCGTGCTGCTGAACTCCGGCGCTGCCGACTACGTCGTGACCGGCTGCGGCACCGGCGAGGGCGCCATGCTCGCCTGTAACTCCTTCCCCGGCGTGCTGTGCGGCCACGTTGCCGACCCGCTCGACGCCTACACCTTTGCCCAGGTCAACGATGGCAACGCCGTTGCCATGCCCTTCGCCCTCAAGAACGGCTGGGGCCAGGAGCTCAACCTCGAGTACACCTTTGAGAAGCTCTTTGGCTTTGGTTCGGGCAACGGCTATCCTGCCGAACGTGTTGAGCCCGAGCAGCGCAACAAGAAGATCCTCGACGGCGTCCGTGCTGTGACTATGCGTCCGCTCGTCGACGTTCTGGGCGAGATCGATCAGGACCTGGTGAAGGGCGCACTTGCCGGCGAACACTTCCAGGAGTACTTCTTTGCCAACGCAACCGACGAGGCCATCATCGCCAAGGTCAAGGAGATCCTGGGCCTCTAATCGCACGACTCATTGCAGCTAACGCAAGCGGCGGTCGTCCCATGTACGGGACGACCGCCGCTTTTTGCTATCTACCGACTGACGCCGCGGGGATAGGCCTCACATGCACCAAGGGGTTGACTAGAGCTCGCAAGCAACCTTGTAGCCATCGCCGATGGCGTCGCGGATGTTGCCGCACTTGTTGGCATCGCCCAACACGTGGGTGGTAACGCCGGCTGCAGCAAGGTCGTCGGTCAACTTGGTATTGGGACGATAGCCCATGGCAAGTACCAGCGTATCGGCATCGGCGATGGTGTGGATCTCGCCGTCCTTTTCGTAGCTGATGGCATCCTCGGTAATCTCGGTCACCTTGGCCTCGGTCAGCACGTGAACGCCCTTGGAGAGCATGCGCGTGATGAGCACCGCGCGACCGGCGCCGCCCTCGTTGGCGGCGAGCGTCTTGGTCATCTCGATGACGGTGACGTCGCGATTGGCCGGCGACAGATCGTTGACCAACGGGGCCAGGTAGTCGGCCGTCTCGCAACCGACGGTGCCGCCGCCCACGATGACAATCTTCTTGCCCGGGAAAGCCTTGCCGCCCAACAGGTCGTCAGCCGTCATGACCTGCTTAAATCCCTGCATGAAGGCCGGGGCGATGGGCTCGGCGCCATAGGCCAGGACGACCTCGTAGCCGGCGTAGTCACGCTGAATGTCCTCGGCAGTAAGCTCGGTGCCAAATACGCACTTCACGCCCGCCTCAGCAAGACGGCGATACTGATACTTGATCACACGGGTGAGTTCCTGCTTTGCCGGCGGAACGGCCGCGATGCGCATCTCACCGCCCGGTTCGTCCTGCTTGTCCACGAGCACCACGTTGTGGCCGCGCTTGGCGGCAATGAACGCCGCCTCCATGCCCGCAGGACCAGCGCCCACAACGAGCACGTTCTTGGCCTCGGCGGCAGGCTCGTAGCCAGCCTCGTCGCGCTCCACGTCCGGATTAACGGTGCAGGAGATGCGTTTGCCAAACATAATGCCGTTCAGGCAGCGCAGGCAGCCAATGCAGGGGCGAATATCGTCGGCGTTGCCGGCAGCGGCCTTGTTGCAGAACTCGGCATCACACAGATTGGCGCGGCCCATCATGCAGATGTCGGCGGCACCGTCCTCGATCAGCTCCTCGGCGATCCAAGCCTCGTTAATGCGTCCGACGGTGGCAACGGGAATGTTGACGTGCTTTTTGATCTCGCGCGAGCAGGCGGCATGCGAGGCCTGCTGAGTACCGGCGGCGGGAATTGCGGAACCGCGCTTGATGGTGGTACCGCCCGACACGTGAATCATGTCGACGCCGGCCTTCTCCAAGCGACGCGAGACATAGATCATGTCGTTGAGGGTCAGGCCGCCATCGGTGTACTCATCGCCCGAGATGCGGACGTCGATGATAAAGTCCTTGCCGCAGCGCTCGCGAATCTCGGCGATGACCTCGAGCAAAAAGCGCATGCGGGCGTCGAGCGAGCCGCCGTACTCATCGGTACGCTTGTTATAGAGCGGGGTCAAGAAACCGCCGAGCATGCCGTGGGCGTGCGCCGCATGGACCTCGACGCCATCGACACCGGCCTTCTGCATACGCACGGCAGCGTCGCCAAACTGATGCGTGAGCTCGTGAATCTCATCGACCGTAATGGGGCGCGGCGCCTCGCGGGCATAGGACGGGCCCACAAAGGACGGAGCGATCAGGCGCGGCGTACCCGGAATGTTAAAGGCCATGTAGGCGGGGTGGAAGAGCTGCGGCATGATCTTGCAGCCGTACTCGTGGACGGCTGCGGCGAGCTTTTCCCAGCCGGGGATAAACGTGTCGTCGTAGCAGCACATGTCACCCGGCAGATAGGTATAGGTAGGCTCGACCGTCACGACCTCGGTGATGATGAGGCCCACGCCGCCCTTGGCGCGGGCACGGTAATGATCGACCAAGTCGTCGGTCACATAGCCATGATCGGCCAGGTTGGTGGACACCGGCGGCATAAAGACGCGGTTCTTGACCTCGGTCGTACCGACCTTGATCGGGCTAAAGAGCATTGGATAGGCAGAGGACTCCATACAGGGTTCCTTTCATTTGAGCCGCTCGGCGGCAGTTGCTGACTTATCTATCGTACCAGCAACCGCACGGTACCCGACCGCACGCACTCCCCTGCCTACGTATCGACCCACAAAAAGTTGCGGTGGAATACGGAGTAGATAAGGCCTTTGACAGCCAAGACAGTCCGTATTTCACCGCAACTGATGGGCGGGGTGGAATTGAGGGCTCAGATAGTCAGTCATGCCCTCATCCGCCGCTCCTTCACCTACAGCACGCCGTCCAGCATAAGGTTCACCTTGAGCACGTTGACCGTGGGCTCGCCGAACACGCCGAGGAAACGACCCTTGGTGCACGCGGCGATGATGTCGTGCACCTCGTCCTCACTTTTGCCCGTGGCTTTGGCAAGGCGCGGGACCTGGTACTCGGCGGCATCCGGAGAGATCTCCGGGTCGAGGCCGGACCCCGAACACGTCACCAGGTCGACGGGCACAGCGTCCATATCGGCATCGGGATTGGCGGCGCGAATCTTCTTCACGCGCGCATCTATCAGCTGCCGATACTCCTCACTCGCCGGGGACAGGTTGGACGGGGCACCATACGCCATGAGTTCGCCGTCTTCGCCTTCGACAATTGACACGTTCTGGATACGACCCCACATGTGGGCTTCATCATCGAAGTTCTGGCCGATGAGCTCGGAACCCACAACCTTGCCGTCGACCGTAATAAGCGATCCGTTCGCCTGGTACGGAAACGCAAGCTGCGCGACGCCGGTCACCACGAGCGTGTATCCCAGGCCGCAGACGATGGTAAACAGCGCGAACACGCCAAATGCGCGCGATGCGATACCTTTGAACATACAAACCTCCGTCTACATCATGCCAATGCCGAACAAGGCCAGCAGCATGTCGATAATCTTGATGAATACGAACGGCGCCACGATACCGCCCAGACCCCACACCAGCAGGTTGTGGGTCAGCAGCTGGCCGGACGAAAGCTCGCGGTACTTCACGCCTTTCAGGGCGGCAGGAATCAGCGCGACGATGACCAGCGCGTTGTAGATAATGGCGGACAGCACGGCAGTCAACGGGCTGGTGAGCCCCAGGATGTTGAGGGCGTCCAACCCGGGGTAGATCGGCGAGAATAGCGCCGGGATAATGGCGAAATACTTGGCGACGTCGTTGGCGACCGAGAAGGTCGTGAGCGAGCCGCGGGTCATGAGCAGTTGCTTGCCGATACGCACGATATCGATGAGCTTGGTGGGGCTGGAGTCGAGGTCGACCATGTTGCCGGCCTCCTTGGCAGCCTGGGTTCCCGTGTTCATGGCCACGGCGACATCCGCCTGCGCCAGCGCCGGCGCGTCGTTGGTGCCGTCGCCGGTCATCGCGACCAGATGGCCCTCATGCTGGAACGCGCGGATCTTCTCGAGCTTGCCCTCGGGGGTGGCCTCGGCCAGGAAGTCGTCCACGCCCGCCTCGGCTGCGATGGCGGCGGCCGTCAGCGGATTATCACCCGTCACCATGATGGTCTTGATACCCATGCGGCGCAGGTCGGCGAACTTCTCCTTCACGCCGGACTTGATGATGTCCTTAAGGTAGACGACGCCCAGCACACGTCGGTCCTTTGCCACGACCAACGGGGTGCCGCCCACCTTCGCAATGCGTTCGACGGCCTCGTCGCACTCCTTCGAAAACACTCCTCCGGCAGCCTCCACATAAGCGCGAACGGAATCGGCCGCACCCTTGCGAATCTCGCTGTCGGCGTAGTTCACACCGGACATGCGGGTCGCCGCGGTGAAGGGGATGAACTCCATGCCCTTATCCTCGAGTGTGCGGCCGCGCAGCCCAAACTGCTCCTTGGCGAGCACGACGATGGAGCGGCCCTCGGGGGTCTCATCCGCCAGAGAGGACAGCTGCGCGGCATCGGCGAGTTCTGCCGGATCGACACCGTCGACCGGAATGAACTCAGCGGCCTGGCGGTTGCCCAAGGTGATGGTACCGGTCTTATCGAGCATGAGGATGTCGACGTCGCCGGCGGCCTCGATGGCGCGGCCGGACATGGCCAGCACGTTGGCCTCGTTCAGTCGGCTCATGCCGGCGATGCCAATGGCGGACAGCAGCGCACCAATGGTGGTGGGCGCCAGACAGACGAGCAAGGCAACGAGCGTGGTCACAGCGGTGGGATTCGCCATACCGTTGAGCCCTGCAGAGAAACTCGAGTAGCAGTACAGTGCGAGCGTCACGAGGATGAAGATGACGGACAGAGCAACCAGAAAGATCTCGAGCGCGACCTCGTTGGGGGTCTTCTTGCGGGCGGCGCCCTCGACCATGGCGATCATCTTATCCAGGAAGCTCTGGCCAGGCTCGCTGGTAATTTTCACCACAATCCAATCGGAAAGCACGGTAGTGCCGCCAGTGACGGCAGAACGGTCGCCGCCAGCCTCACGAACCACGGGTGCAGACTCGCCGGTGATGGCCGACTCATCAACCGAGGCGGCACCCTCGATGACATCGCCGTCTCCCGGAATCTGCTCGCCGGCGCGCACGACCACCAGATCCCCGCGTGAGAGCTCGGTACCGGGAACGACCGTGAAACGGTCCTTATCCTCGACGGACTCGATGCGATGGGCCTCGACGTCCTTTTTCGCCGCGCGCAGGGAATCTGCCTGCGCCTTACCGCGGCCCTCGGCAAGCGCCTCGGCAAAATTTGAAAAGAGGTCGGTCAGCCAGAGAATGACGGCAATGGCGATCACATAGTACGTGGGGACGTCGGCGTCCTGTACCCCAATAATTGAGGCGATAGCCAGAATGGAGGTCATGGCGGCCGACAGCCACACCAGGAACATGACCGGGTTTTGGACCTGGACACGGGGGTCAAGCTTGGCAAATGAATCGCGCACCGCGCGGCTCATCATGTCTTTTTGCATAGCCATAAATCTGCGACTCCTTTACGCAACCATCTGGAAGAATTCGGCAACGGGACCAAGCGCCAACGCCGGGAAGAAGCTCAGGGCGCCAATCAGCAGAACGACGAATACCAGCAGGAACACGAACATGGCATTGGTGGTGGAAAGCGTGCCGGCGCCCTCGGCGACCTTGCCCTTCCCGGCCAGCGAGCCCGCGATGGCGAGCGTGCCCGCAATCGGCAGGAACCGCGCGAACAGCATCTCGATACCCAGCAGCACGTTGATCCACGGGATGTTGCAGTTCATGCCGGCGAATGAGGAGCCGTTGTTGCCGCCAGCCGAAGTAAGGGTGTACAGGACCTCGGAGAAGCCATGCGCCCCGCCGTTGTTGAGTTGGTCGACAAGACCGGGCACCATGCAGGCGATAGTGGAGCTCACCAGAATGGCGAACGGGGTGGCGAGACACAGAACCACCGCCCAGCGCATCTCGGTCGGCTCGATCTTCTTGCCCAGGAACTCGGGCGTGCGGCCGACCATAAGGCCGGCGATAAATACCGTGAGGATGGCGAAGCCGATCATGCCGTACAGGCCGCAGCCCACGCCGCCGAACACCACCTCGCCCAGCGCTATCTGGAGCATCTGGACAAACCCGCCGAGCGGGGTGTAGGAGTCGTGCATGGAGTTGACCGAGCCGTTGGAAGCAGCCGTCGTGAAAGCGGACCAGGTAGAAGAGGAGGCGATGCCAAAGCGGCTCTCCTTGCCCTCCATGTTGCCGCCCGCCTGGCCATCGGTCATCTCGATGTTGACCGCGCCGCCATCTGCCAGCTGCGGCGTACCCATATGCTCGTTAACGGCGATGATGCCGGTAAAGACCACGAGCAGGATAAACATCGCCGCGAAGATGGCCTTGCCCTGCCTGGCATTCTTGACACCGATGCCGAAGGTGAAGCAGCAGGCGACCGGAATCAGCAGCAAGCTGGTCATCTCGATGATGTTGGTGAAGGCATTGGGGTTCTCATACGGATGCGCAGAGTTCGCGCCAAAGAAGCCGCCGCCGTTGGTGCCGGATTGTTTGATGGCAACCTGGCTGGCCGCAGGACCCTGGGGCAAAAACTGCTCGGTGACCACGCGGGCGCCCTCGACGACCTTGCCGTCGACCTTGACCGTGTCGCCCTCGATCTGGGCGCCGTCGATGACGCTCCAACCGCCGTCTGCATTAGGCTGGACAGCAACGGGCTCTACGAGCTCAGCCTTCTGAGCCGGCTGAAAATTGGAGATAACGCCACCGGCAGCCAGGCAGATGCCGAACACGAGGTTCAGCGGGATGAGCACATACAGGACGGTGCGGGTGAGGTCGACCCAGAAGGAACCCAGACCCTGCTCCTTGACCTGACGGAAACCGCGGATGAGCGCGAACATGACCGCAATACCGGTGCCGGCGGACAAGAAGTTTTGCACGGTGAGGCCCATGAACTGCACAAAGTAGGACAGGGTGGTCTCACCGGAATAGGATTGCCAGTTGGTGTTGGTTATGAAGGAAGCAGCCGTATTGAACGACAGGTCCCATGACACACCCGGCAGGTGCTGGGGATTGCCTGGCAAGAAAGACTGAAGCACCTGGAGTGCCACAAGAGCCACGAGGCCGATCCCCGAAAAGACCAGCACGCTCGCCAGATAGCGCCTACACCCCATCTGCTCTGCCGCGTCGATGCGAAGCAGACGATAGACGCCACGCTCCACAGGAGCAAACACAGGCGACAGGAACGTATGCTCACCATCCATGATATGGGCCATGAACCGACCGAGCGGAACGGCCAAGACGACGAGCACGGCAAAGTACAAGATGTACTGAATCGCAGCATCCATAGTTTACGAATCACTCCTCATCAGAATGTAGATGTAATAGATAAAGAGTCCAATGCAGACGACTCCGATGATGGGACTGAGGATGTCCATTTACCGCCCCTTTCACGCGCGGTCCGATGTCTCGGACGCCTGCTCTCGCAAGCGTCTGGGGACAGTAAACGCTTCTAGGGATTAAAGAGGCGTGAGGGCCGGGGCCCACGTCCTTAAGATGCCGTAAAGATGCAGGTAGAAAGCACTATTGCGGCTGCAGTGCGCCTATACTCGACCTCGCGAGCATACAGTGGCGTCCTCACCGCGTATGCACGCATGGACAACGCTTCAGAAAGGCTACGCTATGCAGCGCGACGCATCGGACACTCGCGTCAATCCAGACCTCATCCTCAAGGCAATTGAGAAAGACGGGGTCGCCGATGACGCTCGAACCAGCCGGGGACACCTCAAGATTTTCTTTGGCTACGCTGCCGGCGTAGGCAAAACCTATGCGATGCTTCAAGCCGCCCACGCCGCCAAGCGGCGAGGTGTCGACGTCGTCGCGGGATACATCGAGCCGCACGAACGTCCGGCAACCGCCCATCTTGCACAAGGGCTTGAGAACGTGCCCTGTAAACTCATCGAGCACAATGGCATTGCGCTCAGCGAGTTCGACCTAGATGCGGCTATCGAACGCGCCCCTCAGCTCATCCTTGTCGACGAGCTCGCCCATACGAATGCGCCGGGGTCTCGCCACGACAAACGCTATCGAGACGTCGAGGAACTTCTACATGCGGGCATCGACGTCTATACGACCGTGAACGTTCAGCATATCGAGAGCCTAAACGACATGGTTGCATCCATCACCGGCGTTGTCGTGAGCGAACGAATCCCCGACCGTATCTTCGATGATGCCGACCAGGTCGAGCTCGTCGACATAGAGCCCGAAGACCTACTTGAGCGCTTTCGCGCCGGTCTCGTCTACCGTCCCGCACAAGCCGACCGAGCGCAACAACATTTTTTTACCGTCGAGAACCTCACCGCACTCCGAGAAATCGCGCTGCGCCGCTGCGCCGATCGCACCGGCCACCTCACAGACGCCGCACGCGTGCTGGGAAACCGTGACTACTACACCAGGGAGCGTATCTTAGTCTGCGTCTCCCCGGCGCCGACCAATCCCCGCATCGTCCGTGCCGCAGCGCGCATGGCGAAAGCGTTTCGCAGCGAGCTCGTCGCCCTGTTCGTAGAGAGCCCGCACACGCAAGCCATGAGCGATAATGAGCGCACCAAGCTTGCAGCCAATATCGCCCTAGCCGAGCAGCTCGGAGCACATATGGAAACCGTCTATGGCGACGACATCGCGTTTCAGATCTCCGAGTTCGCGCGCCTGTCGGGTATTTCGAAGATCGTCATGGGGCGCACGGGCGAGCGCAGCAGCGTCCGTCAGGCCCTCTTTGGCCGCAAATCTCTCGTAGAACAGCTCATAACATTCGCCCCGAACCTCGACATTTACATCAT
>CABUWD010000061.1 GCA_902495155.1 uncultured Collinsella sp. | reverse complement strand
ATTTCCAAGGGTGCGACGTCAGGTGCCAGCCGCCGCAGTATTCGCATTTGTAGCAGGCCAAACCACGCCGCCCGCGGTTTTCGCAGTCGGCCATAACTGCCTCGGCCTCGGCGCGCGTGTCGTAACGGTTTTTGCGTTCGCACGACTTGTAGCGCCAGGCCTCATCGCGCTCGGCGTCCAGGGCGTCGCGGCGCTCGTCCTCGCGTGCAAACAGGTCGCTCATATCGCCGCCCGTGGCAGCGCCCAAAAACTCGCTTTTGGCCTTTGACCAGGCGGCTCGCTTTTTGCTTCCCATCTGCTTCGCGCCCTTCTCCAAACGTTGGTATCATTGCTCAATCAAAGTGATACCAATAAACGTGAGGTCGCCGCGTGATGATCAGAAAAACCCTCGATACCGACATTCCCGCTGTCATGGCTATCTATGACGCCGCCCGCGCCTTTATGCGCGCGCATGGCAACGCCACGCAGTGGCCCGAGGGCACGCCTTCTGCCGAGCAACTGGCTGCCGATATTGCCGCTGGTGGCAGCTATGTGTGCGAAGTCGACGGTCGCGTGGTGGCGACGTTTGCCTTTTTGCCGGGCCCGGACGAGTGCTATGACGTAATTGAGGACGGTCAATGGCGTAGCGACACTCCGTACGCCGTGCTGCACCGCGTGGCATCCGATGGCGCCGTACACGGTATCGCGGCCGCGATGTTTGCCTTTG
This sequence comes from uncultured Collinsella sp., assembly GCA_902495155.1. Classification (GTDB taxonomy): domain Bacteria; phylum Actinomycetota; class Coriobacteriia; order Coriobacteriales; family Coriobacteriaceae; genus Collinsella. The sequence continues at coordinate 12,185 of CABUWD010000061.1, read as the reverse complement.
CCAAAGAGCGTGCCGATCACCTGCGTATCGACACGCATCAGGACAACCTGCCCATGCAGGGTGCGAGCCTCAAGGCCGGGTTTAAGCGCGCCGGCATCGTGTATGTGTCGGACGGCACACCGCGTGTTGCGTTTGACTGGCTGCGCGAGGCATAAGATCGAGGGCGCGTATCAACAATTCGCGCGAACGAAAATGGCTCCGGGGGGGGCCATTTTCGTTCGCTGCACTGTTTTGCAAGCCGGCTTTCGTAAGGCGCGAACCTACGAAAATCGCCGCGCGGCAACGCGGGGCGATGAGCTCGGTCGGGGGATAGGGCCCGCTTCGCCCGCCGGCCCGTAAATTGTATCATCCAGTGTGGAGCGTGAACGCCCGTTGCCGCGTGCGATGGGCTTGTAATAAGAGGAGAGCCATGTCGAAGCAAGCGGTCGTTGGAATCTTGGCGCATGTCGATGCCGGCAAGACCACGTTGGCCGAAGCCATGCTGTTCAACGCGGGTCGCATTCGCAAGCGCGGCCGCGTTGACGATGGCGATTCGCATCTGGACACTAATGCGATCGAGCGCGAGCGTGGCATCACGATTTTCTCGTCGCAGGCCGTGCTCGACCACGGCGATACCCACGTCATGCTCGTGGATGCGCCCGGCCACGTCGATTTTTCGGCCGAGGCGGAGCGCACATTGCGCGCGCTCGACTATGCGATTTTGGTTGTGGGCGCCAACGATGGCGTGCAGGGGCACACTGAAACCCTGTGGCGCCTGCTTGCGCGCTATGACATTCCGACGTGCATCTTTATCAACAAAATCGATTTGGAGAATCCCGGCCGCGATGTTTTGCTGGCACAACTTGGGCAACGTCTTTCCGAGGGCTGCCTGGATGCCAGCGAACTGTTGGCGGGCGGCACCGTTCAGGAGGACGCTGCTGCGTTGGATGAAGCGGCGCTCGAGGAGTTTCTTGAGGCGGGTGAGCTTTCTGTCGCAACGCTGTCACGCATGGTTGCCGAGCGCAAGCTCTTTCCCTGCTTTGCGGGCTCGGCGCTCAAGGACCAGGGTGTGGCAGAGCTACTCGACGGCATATGCGCTCTGATGCGCGAGCGAACATGGCCCCAGGAGTTCGCCGCGCGTGTCTACCGCGTGAGTCGTGGAGACCGTGGCGAGCGCTTGGCTTGGGTTAAAGTGACCGGCGGCACGCTGCATACCAAGCAGGTGATTGGCGGACGTTCCGGTGCCGAGGCATGGGAGCAGAAGGTCGATCAGCTACGCATCTATAACGGCGAGAAGTATGAGCTTGCCCAAGAAGTTGCTGCTGGCGGTATTTGTGCCGTGACGGGTCTTGCGCACGTTCGCCCAGGGGACGCCCTGGGTGCGGAGCCCGCGGGCGATGCGCCTGTCATTGCGCCGGTTCTCACCTATACGGTGCTTCCGGGCGAACATGATGTCCATACGGTGTTCAAAGCATTGACTGAGTTAGCGGACGAAGATCCCATGCTCGGCGTAAGCTGGAACACGCATCTTGAACAAATACATCTGCAGCTCATGGGAGCGGTGCAGCTCGAGGTCGTGCAGCGCGTGCTGGCCGATCGTTTTGGCCTTGCGGTCGAGTTTGAGCCCGGCGGCATCCTCTATAAGGAGACTATTTCGCAGCCGGTCGAGGGCGTGGGCCACTTTGAGCCGCTGCGCCACTATGCCGAGGTACATCTGCGCTTGGAGCCGTTGTCGGCGGGCTCGGGCGTGCAGTTTGGCACCGTGACCTCGACCGACGAGCTCGATCTTAACTGGCAGCGTTTGGCGCTCACCAACGCTATGGAGCGCGATCACCTGGGCGTGCTGACCAGCTCGCCCATCACCGATGTGCGCATTACGCTCACGGGCGGCCGTGCGCATGCCAAGCACACCGAGGGCGGCGATTTTCGCCAGGCCACGTATCGCGCGATTCGCCAGGGGCTCATGCAGGCGCGTGAGGCCGGCGCGGCGGTGCTGTTGGAGCCGTGGTATCGCTTTGAGCTCGAGGTGCCGGGGGAGTGCGTGGGCCGGGCGCTCTCGGATGCCACGCGCATGGGTGCCGAGTACGAGCCGCCGACGATGGCGGGCGACCGGGCGAAGCTTGTGGGTCGCGTACCGGCATCCGAGGTGCAGGATTATGCGCTGGAGGTGGCTGCCTACACGAGCGGTCGCGGGCATCTGTACCTGGAGTTCGCCGGCTACGTGCCTTGTCATGATGGCGAGCGCGTCATCGAGGCGGCCGCCTACGAGCCCGAGGCCGATCTGCCCAACACGCCCGATTCGGTCTTTTGCTCTCACGGCGCCGGTTACACGGTCAAATGGTACGACGTACCCGCCGCGGCGCACGTTAAGGTCGACCCCGCCACCTTCCGCTCCTGGCGAGCAGCAGACGCGGAGTTTTTCGGCCACATGTGACAAAGGGACAGCTCCTTTGTCACAGGCTATTGGTATAACTCGGTATAAGTTGGTATAACTATTACCAGGGTTTGCCAATCCGAGGAGGCCGACATGAATCCAAATCCCTTTAAGCCCACGGCTGGCAAGCGGCCTCCGATACTCATCGGTCGCGAGTCGGTCATCGAAGATTTCGAGGAAGGGCTCGATAACGGCGCCGGAGCGCCGGGCAGGCTCATGCTCATTACGGGAAACCGCGGCTGCGGCAAGACGGTTCTCCTGCGGGAGCTGCAACGTCTAGCCAGCGAGCGCGGATGGGCGGTTGTCTCCGATTCCGCTTCGCTTGGCTTGTGCGACCGCCTGGCCGACGCGCTTCGCTCGAATAAACCCGTTGTGACGTCAATGGAGTTTGGGCCGTCGTTTGGGCGGATGTCGGTCGAGGCGGCGCGAGCAAAGGGCAAGACGTTGCGAGGGCTGGTCAACGAGCGCCTCAAGAAGCTCGGTCCAGGCAAGGGCATACTGTTTGCGATTGACGAGGCTCAATCTGCGTCTATCGAGGAGCTGGCGGCTCTTGCCGTTCTCTATCAGCAGGTGCTCGGAGACCAGGATGCCACGGGCTTGTCCGATAGCGACCAGCGCGGCCTTGCGCTTGTTTTTGCCGGCTTACCCAGTATGGTTGACGATCTGCTCGAAGAGCCGAGCGTGACGTTTTTGCGGCGTGCCCAGCAGCGTACGCTGGGGGCGATATCTTTGCCCAAGGTGCGCGATTCGTATATCCAGACGGTCAAAGACGCTGGTCTTTACGTTGACGCGGAGACGGCGGACCATGCGGCGCGCAAAAGCATGGGGCATCCCTATATGGTTCAGCTGGTGGGCTATTACATGTGGCGGTCTGCTGTCCGGCGTGGCTCGCAGGTCATCGAAAGGCGCGATGTCGAGGATGGCCATGCGGATGCTGTCTCCGAGTTCTACGAAGCGGTTGACGCGCCCCTGTATTACGGGCTGCGCAGTCCACAGCGCCTTTTTATCGAGGTCATGGCGGTTGACGAGGGCAAGCCGACGCGCATGGCGGATATCATTGAGCGCTGCGATCGTACCCAGAGCTGGGCGAGTAAATATCGCGCAAGCCTGATTCGCGAGCGCGTCATCGAGGCTGCCGGATACGGCCTCGTCCGGTTTACCGTGCCCATGCTGGGCGCGTACATTCGCGAACGCATTTTATGGCACGAGTAGGGTGATAAAGGTGACGGAACAGAAGATGGGCCCGCAGGCTATCGAGGTGCGTGGCGCGCGCGTACACAACCTTAAGGACATCGATATCGATATTCCGCTGGGAAAGCTCGTGGGTATTGCCGGCGTGTCGGGTTCGGGCAAGAGTTCGCTGGCGCTGGGGGTTCTTTATGCCGAGGGCTCGCGCCGTTACCTGGAGGCGCTCAGCACCTATACCCGCCGTCGTCTGACGCAGGCCGAGCACGCCCAGGTGGACGAGGTACTGCACGTACCGGCAGCGCTCGCATTGCATCAGCGCCCGAGCGTGCCGGGCGTGCGCTCGACCTTTGGTACCATGACCGAGCTCAACAATAGCCTGCGTCTACTCTTTAGCCGTTGCGCCCATCACGTGTGCCCGCATTGCGGGGCGCGTGTGGAGCCGAGCCTTAACGTGGCTGCGGGCCTGTCGCTCACGTGTCCGACATGCGGCCGCGAGTTCTACGCGCCGAGTGCCGAGGATTTGGCTTTCAATAGCGGCGGTGCGTGCCCTACCTGCGGCGGCACCGGTGTCATGCGCGAGGTAGACGAGGCGAGCCTGGTGCCCGACGAGTCAAAGACCATCAACGAGGGTGCGGTGCTTCCCTGGGGCACGCTCATGTGGGACCTGATGAAGCAGGTGGCCGGCGAGATGGGCGTGCGCACCGACGTGCCGTTTAACCAGCTCACGCCTCAAGAGCGCGACATCGTGTTTCACGGCCCGGCGGTTAAGAAGCACATTCTCTACGTTCCCAAAAACGGCGAGGGCGCCACGCCGCTCGACTTTACCTATTACAACGCCGTCTATACCGTTGAGAATGCGCTCGCCAAGGTTAAGGACGATAAGGGGCTTAAGCGTGTGGCTCGCTTTTTGCGCGAGGGACCATGCCGTGACTGCGCCGGCACGCGTCTCTCCGAGGCTGCGCGCCAGCCCCAGGTGCGCGGTATCAATCTGGCTCAGGCCGCGGCCATGACGCTTGGTGATGCGATCGAGTGGGTGCGCGGGGTGCCCGCATCCTTGCCGGCCGAGATGCGGCCCATGGCGACGGATATCTGCGATTCGTTTTTGAGCACGGCTCGTCGTCTGGTCGACCTGGGTCTCGATTACCTTTCGCTCGATCGCGCCGGTGCCACGCTCTCCACGGGTGAGCGCCAGCGCGTGCAACTCGCCCGCGTGGTGCGCAACCGATCGACAGGCGTGCTCTATGTGCTGGACGAGCCCTCAATTGGCTTGCATCCTGCCAATGTCGACGGCTTGGTGGGCGTAATGCGCGACCTGGTGGATGACGGCAATACCGTGGTTGTTGTCGACCACGATACACGTGTGCTGGTGGAGGCTGATTATCTGGTCGAGATGGGCCCCGTTGCCGGAGCAGGCGGCGGCAACGTAATCGCCGCTGGTACGGTAGACGAGGTCGAGCAATCGCAGGGCAGCCGCATCGCCCCGTTTTTGCGCGCAGAATCCAAGCGCTTGCGTCCGCAGGTGGCTGACGACGAGATGTTCGACCAGGGCCATATCCGCATGGCGACCGATACCATCCATACCGTCAAGCCACTCGAAGTCGATATCCCGCGCGGCCGTCTCGTCGCGGTGACGGGCGTTTCGGGTTCGGGCAAGACGACGTTGGTGCTCGAGACGCTCATCCCGGCGCTTAAGGCCCCGGCAGCCGGCGAGCGCCTGCCGGGGCACGTGCGTTGGGTCGACGCCGAAGGCATTGCCCGCGTCAACCTGATTGACGCCACGCCCATCGGCGCCAACGTTCGCTCGACGGTAGCGACTTATGCCGACATCCATGATGAGCTGCGTCGCGCCTTCGCCCGTACGCCCGAAGCCAAGGCAGCCGGCTACAAGGCGGGCGCCTTTAGCTACAACACCGGCGCCTTGCGCTGCCCTACGTGCGATGGCACGGGCTCAATATCGCTCGACGTGCAGTTTTTGCCCGATGTCGAGATTGTCTGCCCGGCATGTCGCGGTTCGCGTTATGCAGACGCGGCTTCGCATATCCATCGCGAGGGCAAGGACGGGAGTCTGCTTACGCTGCCGCAGCTTATGGACATGAGTGTGGACGAGGCCATCGACGCCACGGTGGGACTCAAGAAGGTTCAGACGCGCTTGCAGACCTTGCACGACCTGGGCCTGGGTTATCTCACGCTTGGCGAGCCCACACCGGCGCTCTCGGGCGGCGAGGCTCAGCGTCTTAAGCTTGCGAGCGAGATGGGTCGCGTGCAGGATGATGCCGTATTTGTGTTCGACGAGCCCACGATCGGCCTGCATCCGCTCGATGTTCAGGTGTTGCTGAATGTGTTCGACGGCCTTGTTGCCAAAGGCGCCACGGTTATCGTGATCGAACACGATCTCGACCTTATCCGTAACGCCGATTACGTGATCGACATGGGCCCGGGCGGTGGCGATGCGGGCGGGCAAATCGTCTGCGCCGGCACGCCGAGCGACATCGCGGCCTGCCCCGCAAGTATCACCGGCCGCTACCTATAACCGAATGTGACAAAGGGGCTGTCCCTTTGTCACATTCCGGCAAAGACTGTCGGCATCACGGTTTTCTGTTTCGGTTAATTCTGGTTAAAAGCAGTTAATTTCAGTTAAAAGCAGTTAATTCTGGTTAAAAACAGTTAATCACAGTTAAAGGCGAGCGCGTTGTCGGCACGGCGCTTGAATAGCTTGTGCCTGAGGGCCAAAATGGCCTCAGCCCATTCGCGGAATTTGCACGCCCTATAGTGAGTGGGCTCTCGTTTGAGCCGATGCTGCCAGGAGGCGGCCGATAGGGGCAATTATGGACAATCGAATCTTTGGGTATGCGCGTGTCTCATCTGCGGATCAGAACTTGGACCGCCAGTTAGACGCATTGGGAAGGTTTCCCGTTCAACGGGACCAGATTTACGCTGACAAGGCAAGCGGTAAGGACTTTAAGCGTCCTCAGTACCAGCGGCTTCTTCGCAGGTTGCGCGAGGGCGACGTTCTCGTGATCAAAAGTATCGATCGTTTGGGTCGTAATTATCGTGAAGTCCTCGATGAATGGCGACGCATCACGGTGGATAGGCATGCTGCCATCGTGGTGCTTGATATGCCTCTGCTCGATACACGCGAGCAACTCGACGGCATCACGGGAACATTCATGGCGGACCTTGTCCTCCAGATCTTGAGCTACGTGGCGCAGCTGGAGCGTGAAAACATCAAGCAGCGCCAGGCGGAGGGTATCGCATCGGCGCGTCTGCGGGGTGTGAGATTTGGAAGGCCGGCGCTCGAACGCCCGGATAGCTATAGCGATGTCATCAAATCATTCGAAGGAGGTGAGGTTACGAGGCAAGAGGCCGCAACGCTACTGAACGTCAGCACATCGACATTCGATCGTTGGAGGCGGGCGGACACGACCGGTTTTGACCGTTCGCCGTCCGTTCGTCCTCTTTAGCTAGACATTTTGACGAGGGGAGTTTATTGTACAGAGCTCACTCCTTCCCTCGATGTTTATCCAGTTCACGCCCTTGAACCAAATAGTGCCACCGCGTTGCCAATTCGTCTGCTTTTTGGCGAGGGGCTATAAGTCTTAACGTCAATCGAAGGGAAATAGTCGTGAAACGAAATGCTACTAAAAAGCAGCCTATGATGGGCTTGCTTGTCCTACTTATCTGTTCTCTAGGATTCATCTCGGCCTGTTCACAGAATGATGCAAACGCTGCAAAGTCGAAATATGTCGACGATAAGGCGATGAATGTTATCGCCGCCGGGTTTGAGAGAAGGTCCGACGTCATTGAATCTAATGCAAACGATGATGATCCTCATTCAACCGAGAATATCCAGGAAGCTATTGAGGCCGAAATCAAGAACGACAAGGAACTCAAGAACGCTAGGTTTAAGGATTCCAAGATGCAACAGGACGTAATCACGTATCTGAATCTGCTTGATGACCAGCTTAAAGTGACCGAGGATTACTCGCAATCGTCTTCGGATTATTACGAAGAGTGGAATAAGGTCTACGATAAGCGGTCTGCGCAGCTCAAAAAGCTTGTTGATAATTACGGGCTGGAAGTCGGGGAGAAATACAAGGATGATTTCAACGACTTAATTAAGAATGGAAAGTCCGTAGCAGAGAAGACCCGCTATGAGGATGCCATCAACAGTTTGATTCAGGGAGCAAATTTCGAAAAATCGGATGACGGTTACGGCCTGTATACGTATACGGCGGTAGTTGAGAACACCTCTGGTATATCGTTCTCTAACGTCAGCCTGACACTTGCTCTCTATGATGCAGATGACATCAAAGCGGAGGAGACCTATGCGGACACTTCTTCGTGGGCGCCGGGTGAGAAAGTCAAGTTCGAGGCAATGTCCGATGTTGACGCTGCGCGCGTTGTCGCATCTGTTTCCAGCTACGATGTAAATAAATAAGTTCTGCACGGAAGGGGCGGGTTAATCGGCAATGAATGGTTGACCTGCCCGTTTTATGCCAATTATTGAACAACAAGTGCCGCGAACGAATGTGTATTATATCGGATTGCAAACAACTGCCCTCGTCTAAAGACATGCTGAAAACGACAATTAAGGCATGAGGTATAACCCACGGCAGTTTCTTAAATAACAGGGATTTTGAAAGGAATAGGGGATGGATGAGATAGAGGAAGGCATGGGGGCGCTGAAAGCGAAACTCGGGAGAATCCTGACAAAGCCCAAGGTATTCTTTGCGGGCCTGGCGCTTGGTGGAGTGATTGTGGCTGTACTTTTCATTACCATCTTTAATAACGGCAAAGCTGCGGGCGCGAAAGAAACGACCCCCAGTACGCTTTCCCCGTCGGTCGTGTTTGAACGCATCGCTTCCCAGAACGAGATGGTTTCTGCATCGCAGAACTATGCGATTGTCGATAAGGTGACGGATACCAAGAGGTTCTTCGATTGGTTTGATATCCCGTTTACGGAAAACAGCTTTTGGTACCGCTATGTGGGAACCATTAAGGCGGGTGTGAATCTCGAGACGGCAGAGATACATACAAACAAGAAAAAGCTGACCATTGCGATGGATGAGCCTTATGTAATTTCGAACACGCCGGATATGAATAAGTCGGGTGCTCTCGAGGAACGCAACAACATCCTCAATCCCATTGAGGTCAAAGACGTCACGGCGTTTGAAGCGCAGTGCAAGGAGCGGAGTGAAAGCGAGGCCATCAAGGATGGCAAGCTGCTCGAAGAGGCTCGAGTGAACGCCGAAGCAAATATCCGTGCGATGTTCAACTCGGCATTTGGCGATGAATATACGGTTGATTTCGACTATCGGAAATAGGAGGTCACTATGGAGGATAAAGACGATCTAGCTGTTGTCGAAAGGGAGGAGCTGTCGCGACATAAGCAGAGTTTTGATATCCGTAAGGCCGCTGCCGGGTTGGTTGATGGCGCCGGAAGCGCGATGGCGGGCGCGGTTGCAACCGTACAGAAAGTTGCCGATGGCGCAATGCGTGCTGCAACTCCGATGGTCGATGACGCCTTGGCGGCTATTGCTGATGCGGCCGATGGTGCAGCAGGTGCTGCTGCGGATATTGGTGACGCCGTCAACGATTGGGCATACCAGCAACAGCTCAATAGGTACAGGCCTGTAACCAAAGAGATCTATCAGAGCCCTTCATTCCATTTGCCGAACATGATTCGAATTGTTGACGGAAATGAGCGTCGGGGCATCGATGTCTGTAGGGATGCTATTGGTTGGTTGGATACTGTTAAGGGCACGCAGATTTTCAATTTGTACCGCGAGGCAATTGGGGATAGCGAGCTGTCTTTCTACCCTAAACCATCTCTTTATTCCACATATTACATAGATGCTTTTGATCGGTCTCGCTTTGTTGATCTAGACTCCTATTTCGCAACCATGCAACAAGACAAGATGGCCGAGTTGAGACGGATTGCGTTCATGCTTGGCGCGAAGCGCTGCAAGTTGGAGGTGACGGAGTACGAGGAAACTCGGAGAGGCCACCAGGTTAAGGGAAATGCCAAAGCGGGAAAGAAGGGCTCGGCTCGAATCAACGGCTCTTTGAGCGATTTAACGAGAAATGAGAAGAAAATCCTGTTTACACAGGAATTCGAGGGAGACATGGTTCCACAGCGCCCTGAACTCCATTGGTATGCCCATGACTCTGACATTCTCTTGTTAATCGAAACGAGATGCGGTGGAGAGGATAAAAACAAGGTAAAGAGTTATCGGGTTGAATTGAAAAGCGAGACGACCATGACAATGTCCGTATCGCTTGCTATGGCTATCGATGAGGCATGCAGCAAGCTGAACATAAGGGCGAATTCGAGCCTGACAAGCCAAGCTAAGCGAGAACTTCGGCAGTCGTTTGTATTTGAAGTTGAATTCTGACGTGAATTGTTAGCAGCCAAATGCGGCAAAGGGACTGTCCCTTTGCCGCATTTGATGTCAAAACCATTTTGTCAAGGACTAGAGAGTTTGAAAGTCTACCATTTCTACCCCGTCCCCTAATGGCAGGTTTTACATGCCGGCAAAGCCTGTTTGGCGCAGGGCTTCGTAGAGGACGATGGCGGCGCTGTTGGAGAGGTTGAGAGCGCTGATGCGGTAGTCGTCCGGGTTGACGAAGTTGCCGCAGATATCCTGCCGAAGGATGGTCTCATGGCCGTCCTCGGTATGCCCGAGCGCTTCCTCGTGGGCTTCCCAGGCCTCGGCGTTATCGAGCGAGTCGCAATCGCGCAGCATCGGGATGCGCTCGCAGCGCTCGGGCGCCGCCGCGAGCAGTGGCTCGGGAATGCCCGAGCTCTCGCTGCCAAAGACCAAGTAGTCGCCGTCGCGGTAGGTGCTTTGCGCATAGGTGCGGCGTGCCTTTTTGGTCAACAGATGTAGGTGCTCGTCGGCAGGGGAGAGGCCGTTGCGCGCAAGGAAATCCTCCCAGCCGGCATAGGTCGTCACGTCCAAGTTTTGCCAGTAGCCCAGGCCGGCGCGACGTACCGTTTTGTCGTCGAGCGAAAAGCCCAGCGGCTCCACCAGATGCAGGCGGGCGCCGGTGACCACGCAGGTACGGCCGATATTGCCCGTATTGGCGGGAATCTCGGGCGCATACAGCACAATGTTGAACATGAATCTCCTTGGCTCAGAACGAAAAACCACCACGAAGAGCACCTTCGTGGTGGTTTGGCGGTTACATAGGCGGAAAAATGCCCGCTTGGATAAACCTAGGCGCGGTGCCAGTCGGTCAGGCAGGCATCGAGGGAGGCGATGAGCGCATCCTTGTCCATGCGACGGCCGATGATGCACAGGCTCGTCATGCGGTCGCCCGTCTCGTCGTCCCAAATCTGCATGATCTCGGGGTTCTCGTCGATGATCTTCTGCTTCTCGCCCTCGGGCGCCGAATCGACAAACAGGCCGTTCTCCATCAGGCGCATCTGGTGGCCGGCCTGCTCAAACATGTAGCACATGTCCGGATCGCCGGTCTGCCACAGCGGACCCTTGACGCGGATGACCTCGTCGGGCCACTCCTGCTCAACAAAATTGGTGAACTTCTGCAGGTCAAACGGCTTGCGGCGCGAGTACACAAAGGTCTCGATGTCGTACTCGAGCACCTCGGGGTCGTCGTGCTCCTCGGGATGCTCCATGGCCTCGATCCAGGCGGCGGAGTTGTAGGCGCGCATAAAGTCGAAGCGGTCGGTGTCGAGCAGCTCCTCCATGGGGACCTCGCCGTTTTGGGCCTCGACGATCACGGCGTCCTTCTGCAGGCTGCGCACGATGGCCTTGAGCTCGGCGATCTGCTCGGGACTCACGGTATCGGTCTTGTTGAGGATCAGCGTGGAGCAGAACTCGATCTGCTGGATGAGCAGGCTTTCGATGTCGTCCTCGTCGATATCCTCGGCCAGCAGGTCGCGACCGCCGTTGAACTCGTCGTACATGCGGGCGCAGTCGACCACGGCCACGATGTTGTCGAGCGCGAGCTTGGGCTCGCCGCCCACCTTGACCTCGTCGCAGAAGCTCGAGATGGTGTAGGCGATGGGGATAGGCTCGCAAATGCCCGATGCCTCGATGATGATGTAGTCGAAGTTGCCCGAATCGGCGATGCCCTGCAGCTGGTTGGCCAGGTCATCCGAAAGCGTGCAGCAGATGCAGCCGTTGGTGAGCGGGATGAGGTCGTCGGTCTCGGAAAGGCCGCCGTCGGCGATGAGGCTGGCGTCGACATTGATCTCGCCGATATCGTTGACGATCACGGCGGCGCGGATGCCGCCGTCGTTAGCGAGGATGTGGTTGAGCAGCGTGGTCTTGCCGGCACCGAGGTATCCGGTAAGCATGATGATCTTCACGGGTTTGTTGGGCATGTGCCCTCCTTTGTTAGACATGGCTTACAGTTGAATCTTATGCCAAACGCCTGCTCTTATACCCACGCGCCGGCAAATAACACAAGCTACTCCCAGGCTCCCCATACATCGGGGCAATAACCGACGGTGGCCTTTTTGCCGTTGCGCACGATGGGCTCGGCCAAGACCTGCTGGTTCTCGAGCAGCTTGTCGAAGCGCTGACTGGGGTGAGATGCTGATTGAGCGCGAGCGTCT
>CABUWD010000060.1 GCA_902495155.1 uncultured Collinsella sp. | reverse complement strand
GGTTGCCAAGCCCGGCAACCATGCGAATCTTAAGCGGCTGTGCAGCTGCCATATTTGTCCTTCCGTTACACAAATAGTTCAATCAACGACAAAGGCTACCACGCCCGCCGAAGGCGAGGAAAGGTTACAGCAAAGTCATTTCAGAAAACAGCTGCCCCGGGGCTTCCGGAGGGATGCGAGGGTCGAGCGACTACAGCGCGAAGTCGCCGCCGACGAGCGTGGAGACGGGCTCCTCGTGGTAAACGGCGGAGATGGCCTGAGCGAACTCCTCGGCGACCGAGATGGTCTTGATCTTGCCGCCGACCTCGACGGGAATGGCGTCGGTGACGAGGCACTCGACGATCGGGGCGTCGTTCAGACGCTCGATGGCCGGACCGGAGAAGATACCGTGGGTGGCGCAGACGTAGATATCGCCAGCGCCCATAGCCTTGAGCTCCTTGACGTTGGCGCACAGGGTGCCAGCGGTGTCGATCATGTCGTCATTGATGATGCAGGTCTTGCCCTTGATGTCACCGATGATGCCCATGACCTCGGCGGCGTTGTGGCGCGGACGGCCCTTGTGGGCGATGGCCAGGTCGCAGCCGAGCATGTCGGACAGCTTCTTGGCGGCCTTGGCGCGGCCCACATCGGGGGAGACGACAACCAGGTTGTCGGTGTCGAAGTGCATGTCGTTGTAGTACTGGCCAAACAGCGGCAGCGCGGACAGGTGGTTAACCGGGATATCGAAGAAGCCCTGAATCTGGCCCTGGTGCAGGTCGAGGGTGATGATGCGGTTGACGCCGGCGCGCTCGAGCAGGTTGGCGACGAGGCGGGCGGTGATGGGCTCGCGCGGGCCGGCCTTGCGGTCCTGGCGGGCATAGCCGTAGTGGGTGATAACGGCGGTGATGGAGCGGGCGGATGCGCGCTTGGCAGCGTCGGTGGCGATGAGCAGCTCCATGAGCATGTCGTTGACGTTGCCGCCGGCCACGGACTGAATCAGGAAGACGTCGGCGCCGCGGACGGTCTCGTCGTAGCGGGCGTAAATCTCACCGTTGGCGAACTGCTTTAGCGTAAGGCCCGAAAGCTCGACCCCAAGGTACTCAGCGATCTTCTGAGCGAGGGGACGGTTGGAGGAACCGGAATACACGCGGATGGACTTGCGCATATTCTCCGACTTCTCGGGATCATTAATCGGCATTACCCTTCTCCTTTATATCGAATGCCATATAGATGCCTTGTTGCATTGTAACCGCGCGACGGGGTTAATCGGGTCTTGATAACGTCTTTACCGTCAACGGACACGAACCGACCACTCATCCTGTCGCGCAGGTCACGATAGAAAAAAGAGCCGCCCCCATGGGAACAGCTCCTTAGATGCTTGGTAAAACGTTATACCTCGTCGTCCTCGTGCAGACGGCGGCGATAATCGGCGGCCCAGCCCTCAATATTTATCTGGCGGGCACGACCCAGGCCAAGTGCGTCTGCCGGGACCGGCTCGGTGATGACGGAGCCGGCGGCCACGAGCGCGCCGTCGCCAATCTGGGCGGGCGCGACCATCATGGTGTCGGAGCCGATGAAGGCATCCTTGCCGATGACGGTCTTGTGCTTGTGTACGCCATCGTAGTTGCAGGTGATGGAGCCCGCGCCCACGTTGACGCCGGAGCCCATGGTGGTATCGCCGATGTAGGACAGGTGCGGCACCTTGGAGCCCTCGCCGATCGTGGACTTCTTGATCTCCACGTGCGTGCCGGCCTTGGAACCGTCGAGCATGTGGGTGCCCGGGCGCAGGTAGGCGCGCGGGCCGCAGTCGACGCCGTTCTCGATGACGGCCTCGACGGCGATGGTTTCATCGATGGTGCAGCCGCTGCCGACGGTGGTGTCGGTGAGGCGGCTGTTGGGGCCGAGCTGGCACTCCTCGCCCACGGTGACGTGGCCGATCAGGTGCGTCTGCGGCCACACGACGGTGTCGCGGCCGATAACGGCATCGGGGCCGATCCAGGCCTGCGTGGGGTCGATGAAGGTGACGCCCTCGGCCATCCAGTGCTCGTTGATGCGGTCGCGCGCGATGGCGGTGAGCTGTGCGAGCTGGATGCGGCTGTTGACGCCCAGGCCGTCGCGGTAGTCGTCGCAGTGGAAGATGGAGACCGCCTGGCCGTGGCCTTTGAGGATCTCGAGCATGTCGGGCAGGTAGTACTCGGATTGCGCGTTGTCGTTGCCGATCTCGTTAATGTGGGCGGCAAGCTGCGCGCCGTCGAAGGCGTAGCAGCCGGCGTTGCACTCCAGCAGCGTGGCGGCCTGCTCGGGCGTGCAGTCCTTCTGCTCGATGATGCGCTCGATCTGGCCGTCGGCGCCCAGCTTGATGCGGCCGTAGCCGAAAGGATCGGGCGGGGTCATGGTCATGACGGTGCAGGCGAGCTCGCCGGTAGCGACGGTCTGCGCGAACTTGGCGACGGTGTCGGCGGTGATGAGCGGCAAGTCGCCGTTGAGCACGACGACGGGGCCTTGCGTGATGCCGCAGGCCTCGAGCGCGACCTTCACGGCGTGACCGGTGCCCAGGCGCTCGGTCTGCTCAACGCACTCGACCTTGGTGGCACTGTTGGCGTAGGCGCCGTCGATGAGGGCGCGCATCTCGTCGGCGTGGCTGCCGATGACGACCACGACGCGGTTGCAGCCGGCCTTGATGGTAGCGTCGACGATCCACTGGACCATGGGCTTGCCCAGGATCTTGTGCGAAACCTTGCAGTGGTTCGACTTCATGCGGGTGCCCTCGCCGGCAGCGAGGATAATTGCGGTTGCGTCCATGTGATCTCCTGTTACGTTATAGAGACGTGTGTTTGGAAACGATACACGGCGCAATATGATACCGCAGGCATATGTTGAGCGCGTAGCGATTGGTTTTCGGCGGTTGAGGCTTGCACCGCCGGCGTGGCGTTTGCGCTGCTTGCGTGCGGCGTTGGCGATGCCGCGGAGCTGTCGTTTGAGCGAGGGGACGGGGGTGCCCGTGGACAACATGCGAGAGGAGTTTGGCGGCGAGCCCGTCGCGGCGTTCTCGATGTCGCATCCGGCTGTGCCGGCCCTCTACATGGTGCTGACGCTGGGGCTCACCATGTTCTCGATGCAACCGGTGCTGATCGCGCTGTCGCTTGCGGGTGGGCTGGCGTACGGGCTTGCGACGCGCGGTGCTGCGCGCACGTTGGGGGCGCTTCGCTGGCAGCTGCCGGTGATTTTGATTATCGCGGTGCTCAATCCGCTGTTTAGTGCATCGGGCTCGACGGAGCTGTTTCGTATTGGCATGCGTGCGGTGTATCTAGAGAGCATGGTTTACGGCCTGTGCATGGGTGGGCTGTTTGTGGCGAGCGTGCTGTGGTTTGAGGCAGCGGCGTCGATGCTCGAATACGACAAGGTACTCGCGCTGCTGGGCAATGCCGCACCGGTGATTGCGCTTATGATCTCGATGTGCATGCGGCTTATCCCGCAGTTTTTGCGCCGCGGCCGCACGGTGCTGGCGGTGCAAGATGCGATTGACGTGCCGGGCCGCGCGCCGGCCGACCCCGTGCGCTCGCGCCTGCGGGCATCGAGTGTGTTGATGGGCTGGGGCATGGAAGATTCACTGGAGCGCGCGGACGCGATGCGCTCGCGCGGGTGGGGTGCCGCGACGCGTCGTACGACGTATGCGCGGTATCGACTGGGGCGCGGCGATGTTGCTGCGCTGGTTGGGCTTGCACTGTTTGGCGTGGTCACGGTGACAGTGGCGTGGACCGCGACGACGCAGTATTCGTTTTATCCGCAGCTCTCGGTGCCGGCGCCGTGGCCGGGCTATGTCGTGTACGCTGCCTGGATGGTGCTGCCTTGCGCGTTGCACGCGATTGATGAGAAGAGGTTTGGCTGATGGCTCGGTTTGATAGGAGCTCGGCGGCGGGTGTGGCATATGGCTCGGCCGCGCCGGCGATTGAGGTGCGAGGCCTTAGTTTTGCCTATCCCGGGGCCGAGGCACCGGTGCTCGAGGGGCTTGATTGGCGTGTTTCCCAAGGTGCGTTTGCACTTCTTGTTGGCGGTACCGGATCGGGTAAGTCGACGCTGCTGTCGCTGCTCAAGCCCGAGATCGCTCCGGCGGGCGAGCGCACTGGCGATGCGCGCGTGCTGGGCGAGAACGTTACCGACATGGACGTGCGCGCGTCTGCGGAGCGCGTGGGCTATGTGTTTCAGGATCCCGAGAACCAGATTGTGTGCGAGACCGTGTGGCACGAGATGGCGTTTGGCCTGGAAAACTTGGGGCTAGCGCGTGACGAGATGCGTCGTCGCGTGGCCGAGACCAGCTATTTCTTTGGGCTGGAGGATTGGCTCCACCGCGATACCGATACGCTTTCGGGCGGACGCAAACAGCTGCTGTCGCTGGCGGCTGTGCTGGCATTGCGCCCGCGCGTGCTGCTGCTCGACGAGCCCACGTCTCAGCTTGATCCGGTTGCGGAGAAGAATTTCCTGCACGCGCTGTTTCGTGTGAATCGCGAGCTGGGCTGCACGGTTGTTGTGGCGACGCATCAGCCGCGCCCAATGCTCGAATACGTGACGTGTGCGTACCGGATTGAGGACGGTCGCGTGCGCGAGGTGACGGATATGGCTTCTTTGGGACGCCGAGAATCGCTGTTTTCCGATGACATGTTGGGGTGGGGTGCCATCCGATGTGCAAATAAAGGAGTATTCAGCAGACGTGAGGACAATTTGGGCTCTCTGGAGCCGCCCGGGGACGTATCGAGCGCGAAAAAAAGTTCGGAATTGGACAAATCGTCCGAATTTGTGGCGCAAACGTCGCTCGAGAACGGCTCGGAAGCCTTCTCGCGCACGGATGGAAGCAGAATACTCCAAAAAATGCACGGCGGGTCGGCTACCACCCTGTCGGAAGGCTGGTTTCGCTACGATCGAGCGTCCGGCTGGGTGCTGCGCGGGCTCGATGCTTCGTTTTCGGCTGGCGCGGTGCATGCAATCGTGGGCGGCAACGGATGCGGTAAGTCGACGATGCTCTCGGTGCTGGCGAAGACCGCCAAGCTGCAGCGCGGCCGCATGGTGCGCGAAGCGGCCTCGGCGGCGCTGTTGCCACAGAACCCCAAGGCATTGCTGGTCGCCGAAACGGTGCGCGACGAGCTGATGGAATGGGCATCGACCTGCGGATATGACGAGAACTTGGCGCGGGAGCGTGCAGCGCAACTGGGACTGGACGGCTTGGAGGCGCGTCACCCGTACGATCTTTCGGGCGGTCAGCGCCAGCTGCTTGCGTTGGCAAAGCTGCTGCTGATTGGTCCGGAGCTGCTGTTGCTTGACGAGCCCACGAAGGGCTTGGACCTGGAGAGCCGCCGCATCATCGCCTGCGCTTTGCGCAAGCACGCGCAGGCAGGCGGCACCGTCATCATGGCTACGCACGATTTGGACTTTGCCGAGCAGGTAGCCGACGACGTCGCCATGATGTTTGACGGCGAGATTGCCTGCGTGGAGCCCCCGGCCGACTTCTTTGCCGACAACGTGTTCTATAGGGCGTGATGGGATGACGGACTGTCGTTTCTCGCGCTTGCTTGCAAAACTGGAGATCCCGCTGCTGCTGGCGGTGCCAGCTGTGATGGCTGCGGCGTTGCTGGCGGGCGTTGAGCAGGCGGCGTTGGCCATGCTGATTGTGGTGGCGCTGGTGCTCGCGCTGTTCTTTGCGGGTTACGAGGCATCTCGTCCGGGTTTGCGCCAGATTATGCCCACACTGGTGCTGGCGGCGCTGGCCGCGGCGGGGCGCATCCTGTTCGGACCCATTCCCGATTTTAAGCCGGTGAGCGCCATCGCCATTATCGCGGGGGCGACGCTTGGTCGCCGCAATGGTTTTATGGTTGGCGCGCTGGCGGCGTTGACCAGCAATTTCTTTTTTGGACAGGGCATGTGGACGCCATGGCAGATGTATGCTTGGGGGCTCGTGGGATACGTTGGCGGTGCGCTGACGTATGCGGGTGCGTTCGACCGCGCCGACGGCACCGTGCGCATGCCAGCACTGCTGGCGTACGGCTTTGCGTCGGGCCTGCTCTATGGCGTCGTGATCAACGCGTATGACATCATTGGTTTTGTACAGCCGCTTACCTGGGCGGGTGCCGTGGCGCGTCTTGCCACGGCAGTGCCGTTCGATATCACACATGGCCTCGCGACCTGCGTGTTCTTGGTCGCCCTGTACAAGCCCTGGTGTCGCCGCATTAACCGTGTCGTCGTGAAATACGGGCTGTAAGGCATTTCGCGTTTCCTCACGAACTTGCGGTGGAATAGTTCTCGTTTTTGGCTATTTGCTGCCCAAACAGGAACTATTCCACCGCACCTTATAGGGGGAGAGGGGTCACATGATCTGTTTTCCTCTGTCCCCCCAGGAATTACTTGGGGCTAGAGCTCTAGCGTGAGGGTGACGGGGCAGTGGTCGCTGCCAAAGATGTCGCCGCGGATGCCGGTGTCGCGTACGTTGTCGGCGATTGCGTCGCTCACCAGGAAATAATCGATGCGCCAGCCGGCGTTGTTCTTGCGAGCATTAAAGCGGTAGCTCCACCAGCTGTAGACGCCCTCGACGTCGGGGTTTGCCGCGCGCCAGGTATCGGTGAAGCCGGCGTTGAGCAGCTCGGTAAACTTGCCGCGTTCTTCGTCCGAAAAGCCCGCGTTGCCGCGGTTGGACTTGGGGTTCTTAAGGTCGATCTCCTCGTGCGCCACGTTAAAGTCGCCGCAAGTTACGACGGGCTTGCCGCTCTCGCGCTCAAGCGCGCTCAAAAAGCCGCGATAGGCATCGTCCCAGGCCATGCGCACATCGATGCGCGCGAGTTCGTTTTGCGCGTTGGGCGTGTAGACATCCACAAACCAAAACTTGTCGAACTCGAGCGCACAGACGCGGCCCTCGGTTGCGGCTTGGGCAACGAGCTCGGCGGCCTCGCCCTCGCCGGCGTAGGGTAACAGCGCGTCGGCGTGCAGCACGCGCAGCGGTTCCTGGCGGCTAAAGACCGCGGTGCCCGAATAGCCTTTGCGCTCGGCGTAGCTCCAGGTTTGGTGATAGCCGGGCAGGTCGATATCGACCTGGCCCTCCTGCAGCTTGGTCTCCTGCAGCGCCAGGATATTGACGTCGAGTTCTTGCGCAATCTGGATAAAGCTCGGGTCCTTTTTGAGCACGGCGCGCAGGCCGTTGACGTTCCACGAGGCGAAAGTGTAAGTCTGAGGCATGGTGTCCTTTCGACGGGGTTGGCAGGCTTAAGATTAGCGCAACAGGGGCGGGGTGGGCTCCGTGCATGCTGACTTAAAGGCCGCATGCTGGAACGTCGCTCAACGCTGCCCGACTAACAAGGACGGAGGACTCATATGACTCAGGCAATATCGGACCCCAGGCAGGCCTCCGCCGCGCTGGCGGATCTGTTTGACACCCACAAGCGCGTGGTCTTCTTTGGCGGCGCTGGTGTTTCCACGGCAAGTGGCATCCCCGATTTCCGTAGCGTGGACGGCCTGTATCACCAGCAGTTTGCCTATCCGCCCGAGACCATGCTGTCGCATAGCTTTTACGAGGCGCATCCGGCGGAGTTCTTCGACTTTTACCGCACCAAGATGATCGCGCTTGGCGCCAAGCCCAACCGCTGCCACACCAAGCTGGCCGAGCTGGAGCGCGCCGGCAAGCTAAATGCCGTGGTGACACAAAATATCGACGGCCTGCATCAGATGGCCGGCTCACAGCGAGTGTTTGAGTTGCACGGATCGGTCCATCGCAACATTTGCCAGTCGTGCGGCGCGGTCTATAGCGCCGAGTGGATTTGCGCGCGCGAGCACGAGGATGCCGCGGGCGTGCCCGTGTGCCCTGCGTGCGGCGGTCGCATCAAGCCCGATGTGGTCCTCTACGAAGAGCCGCTTGATGAGCGTGTGCTTACCGGCGCCGTTACTGCCATCGCCGCAGCCGACGCCCTCGTCGTGGGCGGAACCTCGCTCGTGGTGTATCCGGCGGCGGGCCTCACGCGTTGCTTTACTGGCGATACGCTGGCCATTTGCAATTTGGCGCCTACCGATCAGGATGCAAATGCCGACCTGCTGATTTCTTGCGACATCGCGGCCGCGTTTGCGTTCTAGCCCGCGCGCGCGGATACAATAGAAAGACTGATTGCAAAGCGACCCCGCCGCCAGCGCCCGAGCGCGGCGGCGCGGGCATTTTAGGAGGATGTTCATGGCGAACGACAGCAAGACATGGCGGTGCGGAAAGTACGAGCTCAGCTTTGACCGTCCGCGCATCATGGGCGTCCTCAACGTGACGCCCGATTCGTTTAGCGACGGCGGTGAGCACTTTGACCAGGATGCCGCTATCGAGTACGGCCTGGCGATGCTTGATGCTGGCGCCGACATCATCGACGTGGGCGGCGAGTCCACGCGCCCCGGCTTTACCCCGGTCAACCCCGACGAGGAGGCGCGTCGCGTGCTGCCCGTCGTGCGCGCGCTCGCCAAAGAGGGTGCCATTGTCTCGATCGACACGCGTCATGTGGCGGTTGCCAAGGCGGCTGTGCGCTGCGGCGCTTCGATTGTCAACGACGTGACGGGCTTCACCGATCCCAAGATGGTTGAGTTCGTTAAGACGAGCACCTGCGGCGTCATCGTGATGCACGCCGGCGAGGTCGCTGCGCCCGCACGCACGCACGCGACGGTGCAGCTCGATACCTCGGCTGCGGCGTTTGTTGCTGAGAAGGCACGCGAAGCGGCTGCCGAGGCCGCGCGCGAGGCCGAGAAGCCGGCCCGTCGCCGTCGCGGCAAGTTGCTGGGCGAGCCCAAGGTTGAGGCCAAACTTCCGGGCGGCGTGGTGCAGCCCTCGCTGCCGGTTGGCGAACCGGAGCCCGCGCCCGAGTCTGTTGACGAGCCGGAGACGCCGGCTGCCGAGCAGGCTGCCCCTGCCGCCGCTGCACCCGAGGCCGTGCCCGCGGCCACCGAAGCCGCACCAGAGCCCAGCGACCACCTGGCCGCCATGATGCGCCGCAGCGCCCGCCGTGAGGAAGCCTATGTGCCCACCTCGCAGCTCCGCCGCTTTACCCTGCCCGATTCTGCGCCCATCATGCGCCGCGTCATGGGCTTTCTGTCCGACCAGGCCCGCACGCTCATCCATGCCGGCGTGTCGCGCGACCGTATCTGCATCGATCCCGGACCGGGCTTTGGCAAGACGGCCAACGAAGACATCGTCATCCAGCGCGAGACCGCCAAGATGGCGTCGCTGGGCTATCCGCTCATGTGCGCCGTGTCGCGCAAGCGCTTTGTGGGCGCCGTCTCGGGCGTGACCGAGGCCGCCGCGCGCGATGCCGCCACGTTTGGTGTGTGCCTGGGCGCCATCCAGGCCGGCGCCAACATCGTGCGCGTGCATGACGTTGCGGGCTTTGCGCAGTTCCTGAACGGTTACTGGGCCGTTGCCAAGCCGCAGCCGCGTCGCGCGTTTGTGGCCGTGGGTTCCAACCTGGGGCATCGCTGCGACAACATCCGCGCTGCGCGCGACATGATTGCCGAGATCCCGCTCACCTGCGTGTCCAACTGCTCGCGCATCTACGAGAGCGAGCCGGCCTACGAGACGCGCCAGGACGCGTTTGCCAACGCCGTCATCGAGATCAAGACCGAGCTGGCGCCGCTGGTGCTGCTTGACGAGCTTATGAAGATTGAGGCCGAGCTGGGCCGAGACCGCTCCAAAAAGGCCAAGGTAAACGGCCCGCGCACCATCGACTTGGACCTGCTGTGGATGGATGGCGAGACCCACGGCGGCGAGAAGCTGCGTCTGCCGCATCCGCTGATCGGCGAGCGCGACTTTGTGCTGGTGCCGCTCGAGGACCTGATGCACGACCCGGCGCGGTTCTTCCGCTACAACGGCGTCGAGGTCAAGGAGCCCGAGGATCGCGTAGGCCATATCGTGGGCGAATTGGGGCGTATGTAGATGATCGACATGAATGCTGTTACCGCCGGTACCGAGCTCGACGCGGCGCGTGACGCGGGCCGCGAGGGCATGTCTGCGGGTTGGTGCGCCTGGAGTGCCGGCGACACATCGTTGGCATTTTCGCTGGTCGTTCGCCCCGACGTGAACATGCACGCCTTCCACGGCCTGCCGTTTGTGGCGGCGATGGGCATGATGGACGCGCTTGTGGGCACGACGTCGACGCCGGGCCTGGGCCTTGCCGGCAAGGTTGGTATTCAGTGGCCGAGCGATATTGTGTGCGGCGCGCCCGCGTTTGAGACGTCGTTTGCACGCGTCGCCAGCAACGGTGGCGCCGGTGCCGCGGGCATGTTCGGTGCCGTGACGGTGGATATTGAGCGCGCGGCGCTGGGCGAGCTTGGCGTGGATGTGGCTGACGAAGCGCTGGTCGAGGCATTGGCCACCGCCGTGTTGACCCGCGTGGACGCCTGGGCGGTTGTCGCCAACACGCCACAGGGTGCTGCCGGTCCGCTGGCTCCCGTGCTGGGCGAGTACTTCGACATGGTGCCGCTGCTCGGCCGCCAAGTTGCGGCGGTGTCGCCCAATGGCTTGCCGCTTGCGGTCGGCGTGTTTGCGGGCCTGGACATCTGGGGCCGCGCGACCATTAAGACCGACGCCGGCGAGCAGGAGTTTCCGCCCGAGGCCGTGCGCATTCGCGGGCTGTAACGCGAGGCGCCCGCGCTCAAAGATAACGATGACAACGAAGCCCTCTTCGGCCTGTGCCGGGGAGGGTCTCGCCTATCTGGGGAATGGGGTTGCCAGCGCTCTATTCCTCAAAACTGAAAAATTTTCGTTTTTGAGGAATAGAATTAAGCCAGCTCGGCCTTTTGCGAGGTATATTCGTTGCAGAGCCTATTCCTCAAAACTGAAAAATTTTCGTTTTTGAGGAATAGCGATAAAAGACCGCAGGGAGGCGCCAATGAAACTCATCAATAGAACGTCATACATGGACATGTTGACGAGCCTTATTGGCGTGCCGGACATCAAGGTCATAACGGGCATTCGCCGTGGCGGTAAGTCAAAATTGCTCGAGGCCCTCCGCGATTACGTGGAGGCAAATCTGTCCAATTCGAATGTCATCCATATCAATTACAACCTCGACGAGTTCGAGGACCTGCTCGAATATCATGCCCTGCTCGCCTATGTAAAAGAGCATCGAGTGTCCGACAAGCAAAACTTCCTGCTTATCGATGAGGTTCAGATGTGCGACGGCTTTGAACGCGCGATCAACAGCCTCCATGCATCCGAGCAGTACGACATTTTCATTACCGGATCGAACGCCTTTTTGCTGTCGAGCGATCTGTCGACGCTCTTTACGGGGCGTACGTTCGAGATCGAGGTTTTCCCATTCTCGTTTGAGGAGTATCGTCTCTATGGCGACGAGGGCGATGTCGACCGCGACTTCGATGAGTACGCGAGAACCGGCGGTATGTCCGGCTCTTACCCTTATCCACTGCAGGAGCAGCGCTATCAATATCTCTCCAATGTCTTTAAAACGCTCATCGTGAGGGATATCGTGCAGCGGCATAACGTGAGAAACGAATCGGCGCTGCTGCGCATTGCCGATTACATGATGGACAACGTTTCCAACATTACGTCGGCACGCAACATTACTGATGCATTAAATGCGGATGGGCTAAAGATTACGAACAAGACGGTCGGCACGTACATGGGGTACCTGTGCGATGCGTTTGCCTTCTATAAAGTTCGCCGGTACGACATTCGCGGCAAAAAATACCTCAAGAGCGGCGAGAAATATTACCTGGCAGACCACGCGTTCAAATACGCACTGCTCGGTACACGTGATATGGACTGGGGACGCGTATACGAGAACATGGTGGCCATCGAGCTACTGCGCCGCGGATACGAGGTATACGTCGGTGTGCTCTATAAAAAGGAAATAGACTTTGTAGCAATCAAGCGAAGCGAGAAGCTCTACATTCAGGTGAGCGACGACATCAGCTCGGATAAGACGTTTGAACGCGAGATTTCGCCACTGCTGAGCATTGGCGATGCGTATCCCAAGATGATTCTCGCCCGCACGCATCACGAGGCCACGGATCGCGATGGGGTGCAGATCGTGGACCTGGCGAGGTGGTTGTGCGGCGAGGCTTAGCAAAAAATCCTATTCCTCAAAACTGAAAAATTTTCGATTTTGAGGAATAGGATTGGCGGCTGGTTGCTGCGACCTGGCGTTTACTCTATCCCAGCTCCTGCATGCGGCGGTAGATTTCGCAGATGCCCTTGATGGTGAGTTGCCCGTCGACCACGTCGAAGGCATCGGTCGAATCGGCGACAATGCCGGCGAGACCGCCCGTGGCGATAACGGTGGCATCCTCGCGTCCCAGCTCGCGCTTCATGCGCGTGACCAGGCCCTCGGCCATGGCGGCGGCGCCCATCACGGCGCCGACCTTGATGCACTCTTCGGTGTCGCGACCGATGGCGTGTTCGGGCGCCTCGAGCGGCACGCTGGCGAGCTTGGCGGCACGGGCGGCAAGCGCGTCCATGGAGATGCGGATGCCCGGCGCAATCGCCCCGCCAATGTAATAACCGTCCTCATCGATGACGTCGATATTGGTCGCGGTGCCAAAGTCCACCACGATTGCCGGCGCGCCGTAGAAAGTCTCGGCCGCAACGGCGTTGGCGACGCGGTCGGCACCTACGGCTTGGGGGCGCGCCGCGCGCAGCTTGGTCACGGCAGCCGTCTGCGGCCCGATGACGATGGCATCCGCCGCGATGCGGTCGGCCACGGCGTGCCACTCGCGCGAGAGCTGCGGCACCACGCCCGCAAATGCGATCGCATCGACCGCATCGAGCGAGAGGCCGTACATCTTAAAGAAACCCATCAGGCGCACGTGGATCTCGTCGGCGGTATAGGAGCGGTCGGTGGGCATGCGCCACGACTGCACCAGCTCGTCTCCGTCAAACAGGCCCATGGCCGTCTGCGTGTTTCCCATATCGATAGCG
>CABUWD010000059.1 GCA_902495155.1 uncultured Collinsella sp. | reverse complement strand
GCAGGCGAAGGTCTTAGGCGCGAGCGCGTGACCTGCGAAGCTCCTCAGCATCTGAGCGATGAAGCCATTCCGTATCTGGTCCTGCGCCGTCGCGATGGCGAGGGCGAGGATGCGCCGCTGGTGCCGCGCCTGACGTCTGCCTCGCAGATCGAGGCCTATTCGACCTGCCCGCTATGCTGGTTCGTCTCGTACCGCGTGAAGCCCCAGTCGATCGACGCCGGCTTTGGCAATATGGAGAGGGGCAACTTTGTCCACGACGTGCTGGAACACCTGCACGCCCGTCTGCCCCAGGAGGGCATGGAACGCGTGACGCCCGAGAACCTGCCACGTGCCCAGGAGCTGCTGCGCGAGGTCTTTGACGAGACCTTGGTCGAGCATGCCTCCAAGCGTGGCAACGAGGGCCCGCTCGTGCCGCTCTCTCCAGTAGAGGAGCGTCAGGTGGCCGAGATTCTGCCGCAGCTGGAGGGCGTGCTTGCCTATGAAGCCGAGGCGCTGACTCCTTTTGCTCCGCGCTACCTTGAGTTTGCCTTCAACGATCTTAACGTTGAGTATGCCGGCTGGCCGCTCGGCGGGCGCATCGACCGTGTGGACGTGGATGCCGAGAACCGCGCCGTGGTGATCGACTATAAGCACCGCACGGGCGTTGAGGAGTTTAAACTCGCCGACCCCACGGTGCGCGACGAGGAATCGGGCGAGGCCGCCATCGACGACCCGCGGTGGCTGCCGCCCCATACCCAGACGCTTATCTATGCGCAGGCCATGCGCCGGGCGCTGGATCTGGATACCCGTGCGGCGCTCTATTTTTCGACCAAGGGCGGCAAGCCGGCGCTGCGAGGCGCCGCGAGTGCCGAGCTGCGCGAGGAGGAGCGTGGTGACGGCCGCATCCCGGGGCTTAAGAAGGGCTTTCCCGGCGAGGGCGGCAACATGGACTTCGATGCGCTGCTCGATCGCGTGGAGGTCGGCATCGCCGAGCGCTTGCGCGAGCTCGAGGCAGGCAACGTTGCCGCCGTCGACCCGACGTCGGCTCAGGCCGCGCATGCGCGCTGTTCGTATAACCACGAAGGAACGTTTGTAAGGAGGGACGTGTAGACCATGGATCTTTCGACCTTGATGCCGCAACAGCTGCAGATCGTCAAAACGCTCGACCGTCCGCTGTTTGTCTCGGCGGGCGCCGGTTCGGGCAAGACCTTTACCCTCACGCGTCGCATCGTCTACGCGCTCTCGCCCGAATCCGGTCCGTTCGTTGAGCATCTGGACCAGGTGCTCGCCATTACCTTTACCAAAGATGCCGCGGCCGAGATCCGTGACCGCGTGCGCCGCGCGCTCATCGACGAGGGCATGGACGAGGAGGCCCTGACCGTCGACGATGCGTGGATCTCGACCATTCACGGCATGTGCTCGCGTATCCTGCGCGCGCACGCGCTGGAGTTGGGCATCGACCCCGAGTTCACGGTGCTCACCGATACCGACGAGCTCATGGATCAGGCTGTTGAGCATGTGCTGGGTCGCGCGACGGCACCCGATGCCGCCCCCGAGCTCGCGGCATCGCTCAAGGCCCTCTATGCCTGGTATCCCATGGCGGGCGAGGGCGGTTCCTTTGGCGGCGGTACGACCATCAAGGGTCTGGTGCGCGACCTGCTGGAGCTGTCGAGCCAGTTGCCGGGCGGTATGGACGACGCGCGCGTGGCGCGCGGCCAGGCCGATACCTCGGCACTCGCCGATGCCTATCGCGCGGCGCTGGGCGCAAGCAAGGCTTCGACCGAGAAGGCGCAGGTCGCACTCGACGCCATCGATGCGTTCGAGGCGAGCGGCAAGACCATGGCCGATGCGGCGCGACTCATGATGTCGTGCGCCATGCCGCGGGCGAGCAAGGCGTTCCCCAAGGAGCAGGTCGAACTGCTCAAGGCCGAGGCCGCCGATGCGTTTATCAATATCGTGCTCGCCTGCGGTGGCCCCGCGCTCGATGCGCTGGGGGGCCGGGCCCGTTCCGTGGAGGCCGAGTATCGCGCGCTCAAGGCCAGCCAGTCTGCCCTCGACAACAACGACCTGCTGCGCATGGCCTACGAGGCCCTGCGCGATTACCCGGCCATCCGAGCGGCATACGAGGGCCGCTTTAAGATGGTCATGATCGACGAGTTCCAGGATACCGACCAGATGCAGGTCGACCTGATCCGTTACCTGACCGGCGCGGGTGAGCGTGCGCTGTGTACCGTGGGCGATGCACAGCAGTCGATTTATCGTTTCCGCGGCGCCGAGGTCGAGGTCTTCCGCCGCCAGGAGCGCAAGGTGGGCTCGTCTGCCGCGCCCGAGGCGACTGCCGTGGCCGACGCCCCTGCTGGCGAGCTCGTCAAGCTCGTGCGCAACTTCCGCAGCCACGACGAGGTGCTGCGCTACGTGGCCCGCGTCTTTGATGGCGACGACGGCGGCCTGATGCAGGGCTTTTTGGATCTTGAGGCGAGCGATGGCCGCAAGGACACGCTGGTGGCGGACGCCTCGCGTCGCCAGGCCCTCTTTGTTGCCGGCGGCAGTACGCAGGAGCGCACACAGGCCAAGGCCCGCGCGATCGCGGAGCGGTTCCGCGCACTTGCCGATGCCGGCCAGCCCCAGGGCGGCATGGTGCTGCTGCTGGGCCGCATGACCAACGCAGATGTCTACGCGCAGGCCTTCCGCGACCAGGGGCTCGACTGCGTCATCGCGGGCGGCTCGGTCTTTGCCCAAGCTGCCGAGGTGCAGACGGTGCGCTCCCTGGTTTGTGCGCTCGCCAATCCGGCCGATACGGCGCAGGGTCTTATGCCGCTGCTCGCCTCGCCGATGTTTGCGCTCGGCGCCCAGGAGTTCCTGGCGCTGGCGACCAGGCTCGATAGCGAGACGGGGGAGACCTCGCGCCGGAATATCGACGCGGGCATCATGAGTGATTTCGACGTGCCGGGTTTGCAAGACTTGCCGCTCGTGATGCGCGCCCGCGAGGTGCTTCGGTATGCGCTTCGTCGCGTGGGTCGCGATTCGTTCGCCGCCATCGCGCGCGACGTGGTCAACGCCTCCGGCTGGTTTGTGCGTCTGGCACAGCGTGGTCCCGAGGGCAAGGCCATTGCCGCCAACGTGCTCAAGGCGCTCGACGCCGTGGCCGAGGCGGAGGCCGAGTTCGGCAACTCGCCGCGTTCCATCGCGCTGGCCTTCGACCGCTTCTTGGCGGGCAAGGAAGCCCCAGGCGCCCTCAACGAGGAGGGCGACGGCGCGGTGCGCATCATGACGGTGCACGCCTCCAAGGGTCTGGAATATCCGGTCGTGGCGGTCGCCGAGTGCTTTGGCGTGCGTAAGTCCTCGGGTGCGGCACAGATGGGTCGCGTCGAGGGCGGAGCGCAGGTCGTGGCGCTGCCGGCACGCTTCGACGGCGTTAAGCTCGCCGACGGCACGTTCGTAAAGGGCGATGACGTCAAAAAGCAGTTTGAGCATGCGTTTAAGGGTAAGGGCGCGTCGCTATGGTTGCCGCCGGAGCTCATGGAGGACGTCTGCGCGACGGGTTCTCCCGCCGAGGCATTTGCTCGCCTGCGCAACGACGACCTGCAGCTTTCGCTCGAGGAGCGGGCCCGCTTACTCTACGTTGCCATGACGCGTGCGCGCGAGCTGGTGATCTTGGCGATGGATGCCGGCGTGAGCCGTGGCAAGCTGTGTGCGCCGACCTTTGACGTCGAGACCGATCTGACCTACGACGTACTGCGCCGTATTTTGCCGACCGACGCTCTGGACGTGCCACAGCTCGATGCCGACCGTCTGGTGTTCGACAACTCCCAGCCGGGCGACTACGAGCTCATTTCGCTCGCGGGCTTTACCTTTGGCGAGCAGGCGTTTGAGGCCAACGCTTCATTGGATGCCGAGGGCAGGCTTGTTCGTGGCGATGCGGAGCCGGAGGGCGCCGGTGCAGATGCCCGCGCCGCCGTTCCCGGTCCTGCCGACCCCGAGCCCGATGCGTTTGAGCTCGTGTATCCCCAGGCGGTGGGCGTGCGCATGGGCATCTGCCCGTATCCGGTGCGCGATTCGTACAGCTACTCGTCAATTGCCGCGGCGCTGCATGCCGAGTCCGAGGACCGTGCTGCCGAGGCGCACGTGCCCATGGACGAGGCCGGCGATGATGCGGAGTCGGATGGTTCCGAGATGACGGATGCAGACGTGGCCGCTGTCGAGCCCGCCGGCAATCCCATGGCCTTGGGTTCGGCGTTCCATGCCGCCTGCCAGTGGCTGATCGAGATGGGTGCCGATGCGCTGCCCGCTGAGCGTGCCGATGCGCTGACGCGCCTGTGGCGCCTGACGCCGGAGCAGCGCGAGCGCTTCGACGTTGCCCTGGACCGCTGGCTCAAGTCGGCTGTTCGTGCCGACCTGCTCGCGTGGCCGTGCGTTCGCGCCGAGGTGTCGTTCTTTTCGCTGGGCTGCGAGGACGAGGACATCGCTCGCTACGGTGCCTATGCCGAGGGCGCCATCGACGCTTTGGCGACGAACCCGGCGGATTCGTCACGCGCGCTGGTCATCGACTACAAGACGGGCGGCGCACCGGACGAGACGCCGGAACAGCTGCTCGAGAAGCACGCCCTGCAGGCGCGCGTCTACGCCGACGTGTTGCACAAGGCGGGCTTTGAGGCCGTGACCGTCAAGTTCGTCCGCGTGGAACAGGCCGATCCAACCATCTTCGTCGAACCCGCCGAACCTCAAGTGGTCACCTACAACCTCTAGCCCTCAGATAACTTGCGGTGGAATACGGACTGTTTTGGCCAAAAAAGCTGCCAAACAGTCCGCGTTTCACCGCAACGCATGGGAGAGCCTGGGGCGGTACAATGGCTCGAACGGTTCAAACGAATAAGGAGCTATCATGCAGCTCATCAAAACGCTTAAGGTGACGCCGGAGGAGCTTTTTGACGCTCTGGCGGGGTCCATCATGCAGGATATCGAGAACGCCACGGGCAAGCATCCCAGCCGCAACAAGCTCAACGGCTATAAGTACGAGAAGCACGCCCAGTCCGCAAAAGGCAAGGCCAAGGGCACGGCGATCAAGGTTAAGATTAAGCACTTTGACTACCCGTGTCTCTATGAGGTCCGTTTTCAGTATGCGGCGGGCATCAATACCATGCGCTATGAGGCTGCACCTGCTGGCGATGGTGCCTGCGAGCTCACCTATACCGAGGATTTTCAGGGTGTGGGTGGCAACACGTCTGGTACGCGCGGCAAGCTCGGCCTCTTCTTCTATGAGCGCAAGCTCAAGAGCCACGCCAACCAGACGATTGATCAAATCGTCAAATACATCGAGGGCGAGCGCCGCGTAAAGGCTAATCCCGCCTTCGCCGATGATGCTGCCGAAAACGCTTCGGATGTATTCCATTGATATCCTGTGCAAAAGCTTTACCGCTCTTCACATCAACTGCGAGCACTTCAGGTTTCGAGTCAGTAGCGAGTGGCCCGACAAAATTAGTTGATGGAAGTACCAAATGAATAAGAATGCCACTACGCAACTGCACATCTATTCCGCCTTTTTCGTTCTCGCGGGATTTGTTTTAAATCGGGGAGTGTTTCTACTTTTCCTTGCGGAGAAAGGAATGTCTGTCACGGAAATCGCGCTTTATCAAGCCCTGTTTAACATTGCAACGGTCGTCCTCGAGCTGCCAACAGGGCTGATAGGCGATTTCTTTGGAAAGAAGTTCTCGATTCAAGTGGGCGTGCTGCTGCTTTTCTTCCATACGGCTGGCATGCTGTTGCTCTCAGGTCCCTTTCTTGTCGTGCTTTCCCTTGTTGAGGCACTCGCCTACTCCCTTCAATCGGGATCCGAACAAGCGCTTTTATATGAAATTGCCCGGAATGCCGGTCAAGGAGAGCGCTTCCTCACCATCAATGCTCGGTTGCTTGCCGCGCAATCAATCGCTACGGGAATGGCAATTGTGCTCGGATCTTTCATTGCCCAAGTATCTTGGAGCGCCCTCTACGTATGTGTCTCCATTTTCTATCTCCTGCAGCTTTTCCTTCTGTATCCCATTGAGAGGACGGAAGCGACCCGTTCTGAAAGCTCTGAAAAGGGAAGGTTTGACACAGCCAAGATGTTCAGACGCGAAACCTGGCGTGTTGGAGAATCCGCTTTTGCGGTATTGCTTCTTCTAATCGGCACAAGCATGCTCGATGGATTCTATGGGAGTTATTACAACTTGAATCAGTTGGTATTCGACGCATTTGATGCTCCCGTCTCCATAATAGGAATCTTTTTCGGTGCATCCTATGCAGTAAATGCGACGGCCTACATTGCAGCAGATTTCTTCTCGTCGCGTTTCGGGAAAAGAAATACCATGCTCGGCTCGATGCTAATCGAGGCTGGCCTTTTCATGATTCTTCCGTGGTTCGCTTCAAATCCGCTGTGTTTGTTTGGCCTTAGCATGGTGCTTTGTTTTCTCCCAGAAGTGGTGTACATCACTTCGGAAAACTTAATCCAAGACGCGATAGCGGACGATCTCCGCGCGACGATCCTTTCCGTCGCGTCTCTGGTAAGGGCTCTCTTTTCCGCAATGTTTTTCTCCATATTTGGACATGTGTTGGGGTTATATCCCATTCAGATAGCGCTCGGTATTATCGGTGCAATCTCGATAGCAATTACCGCCGTTGTTTCATTAAAAATGGTAGGAATACAGGTCTCCAAGAATTGATATATCGATCGACGAGCTATCCGAAGCGTCGAGCCTTCTTGATGGACATGACTATTCGTCACAAATCATTCCGCGCATCGCCGGGGTTCCAGTAATACTCGATATATCTGGATGCACTCATTCCCCATTTTGAAGGTCCCAAAAAGACTACCCGTGTGGGTTTGGCTAGGTTCGGGTGCTGTCCATGCCGTGGGGTAAAATCGTTCAGTCAGAACACGAACCCGCATCGGAGCTCATCACATGGCATTCGTCCATCTGCACAATCACACTGTTTTCTCCATGCTCGACGGCGCAACCCGTATCCAGGATATGGTCAACCGTGCCGTTGAGCTGGGCATGCCTGCCGTGGCCATTACCGACCACGGCTACATGTATGGCGTGCCCGACCTGGCGCTGGCCTGCGACGCCGTCAACCACAACACACCCGAGTACAAAACCTGGAGCCACGACAAGGCCTTCCTGGAAAAGGACCGCCGCGACGAGTTGGTGGAGCCCGATCCCGAGGAAAACCCGCGCGAGCATGCCCAGTATGTGAAGGACATGGCCATGTGGGACGAGAAGGGCAACATCGACGAGCTCAAGCCGCCCCTGGTCATCAAGCCCATCTTTGGCTGCGAGGTCTACTTTACGCCGGACGAGACCCTTGCCCGCGACCACAAGCCCGAGCTCTACCACATGATCCTTCTGGCCAAGGACCAGGAGGGCTACGTCAACCTGATGCAGACGGTCTCCGAGGCCGCCGTGCAGGGCTTTTATTACAAGCCGCGCGTGACGCTCGACAACCTGCGCCGCCACGCCAAGGGCATGATCTGCACCAGTGCCTGCATCGCGGGCATCATTCCCAAGTACATCGACCGCGGTGACATGGAGGGCGCCATCAAGTGGGCCGAGACCTTCCGTGACACCTTCGAGCCCGGCGACTTCTACATTGAGATCCAGGAACACGGCATTACTACCGACAACGGCCTGACCGACGAGCAGATGGACCGCACGCTCATCGACATCGCCAAGCAGGTGGGCGTCAAGGTCATCGCCACCAACGACTTCCACTACCTGCGCCGCGAGGACGCGCCCGTGCAGGACGTCATCATGTGCATTGGCATGAATGCCAAGGTCGACGACCCCAACCGCATGCGCATGACCGGCTCGGAGTTTTACATGAAGACCGAGGAGGAGATGCGGGCGATGTTCCCGTATTGCCCCGAGGCCTGCGACAACACGCTCGAGATTGCTGACAAGTGCTACGTTGAGCTGGACTGGGACTCCATCATCCTGCCGCGATTCCCGCTGCTCGATCCCGGTGAGACGCACGAGAGCCAGTTCCGCCGCGAGTGCGAGAAGGGGCTGCGCCAGCACTACGGCGACGACTGGGCCACGCGCGAGATCGGCGGCGTCAACATCAAAGAGCGCTTTGAGTACGAATACAAGGTCATTTGCGACAAGGGCTTTGCCGCCTACTTTTTGATCGTCGCCGAGTACGTGCAATGGGCCAAGGACAACGGCATCGGCGTCGGCCCCGGCCGTGGCTCGGCCGCTGGCGCTATCGTCGCCTACGCCATGAACATCACCGCGTTCGACCCGCTCGAGAACGGCCTGATGTTCGAGAGGTTCCTGTCCCCGCAGCGTACCGAGATGCCCGATATCGATATGGACTTCGACGATGAGCGGCGCCTCGAGGTCGTGGAGCACGTTCGCCAGCTCTATGGCCCCGAGAAAGTCACCCACGTCATCACCTACTCGACCATTAAGGCCAAGCAGGCCATTAACGACGCCGCGCGCGTCCTGGACTACCCGGTCTACATGGGCCAGCGCCTGTCCAAGATGGTCTCGAGCGACCCCAAGGTCAAGCTCAAGCAGGTGCTCGAAAAGCAACCCGGCAAAGAGGACCTGTTTAACCCCGATTTTGCCGAGGCATATAAAAAGGACGACGACGCCCGCCGCATCATCGACACGGCGCTCTCGATCGAGGGCCTCACCCGTGGCGAGGGCGTGCACGCGTGCGCCGTTCTGATCTGCCGTGACCCCGTCAACGAGCACGTGCCCACCAAGCTCGACACCAAGGGCGGCGTCGAGATTACCCAGTACGAGGGCCATACCGTTGCCGACATGGGCCTGCTCAAGATGGACTTCCTGGGCCTGCGCACGCTGACGGTTATCTCCAAGGCCAAGGCAAACATCAAAAAGAACTTCGGCATCGACATCAAAGAGGAAGAGATTCCCTTTGACGACCCCGAGATCTTTAAGCTCATGGGTTCCGGCCACACCGCCGGCGTCTTCCAGGTCGAGTCCGCCGGCATGACGGCCACGATCAAGAACATGAAGCCCACCGAGTACAAGCACGTCGTAGCATTGATCGCCCTATACCGCCCGGGCCCGCTGGGCGCCGGCATGGTCTCGTCCTACATCAACCGTATGAACGGCAAGGAGCCGGCCGTCTCCTACGACGACCGTCTGGACGACATCCTGGGCGAAACCTACGGCACCATGGTCTACCAGGAACAGGTTATGCTCATCTCCGTCGAGATGTGCGGCTTCTCCAAGGGCGAATCGGACTCGCGTATCCGTAAGCCCGTGGCTAAGAAAAAGATTAAGCTGCTCACGTCGACGGTGCTGCACTGGGAGGATGGCTCGGACGAGACCACCTACGACCACTGGATGAACGGCGCTATCAAGAACAACTACACGCGCGAGGTCGCCCAGAAGATTTGGGACGATGTTCTCGAGTTCGCATCCTACGCCTTCAACAAGTCGCACTCCGCCGGCTACGCCATCCTGGTTATGCAGACGGCGTGGCTCAAGGCGCACTATCCGCACGAGTACATGGCGGCCGTTCTGACGTCCTATACGGGTAAGACCGACAAGATCGTGCACTACGTCTCGGCATGCCGTCACGACGGCATCCCCGTGCTTTCGCCAGATGTTAACGAGTCCGGTACCGAGTTCACGGCTACCAAGGAGGGCGTGCGCTTTGGTCTGGCCGGCATCCGCGGCGTGGGCACCGGCGTGGCGCAGGCGATTATCGCCGAGCGCGAGGCGGGCGGCCCGTTTAAGACGCTGCACGACTTTGTCGAGCGCGTGGACTCGAGCCAGGCCAACCGTCGCGTGATCGAATCGCTGATCAAGGCAGGCGCCTTCGACTCCACGGGGTATCCGCGTCGCCAGATGATGCACTTTGTGGACAAGAACAACCCCGAGAACATCATCGATGCCGCGGTAAAGCGCCAGAAGGATCGCGCGAGCGGCCAGACGTCGTTCTTCGACATGTTCGGCGATGTTGAGGGGTCGGGCTTTGAGGTGAGTGTGCCCGATCCGGATGGCCAGGAGTGGGACCGCCACCTTAAGCTGAGCCAGGAGAAGGAGGTTTTGGGCATCTATGTCTCGGACCACCCGCTGCGCCCGTTTGAGTATGCACTAGCCAAGGCACGCGACTTCTCGTTCTCGCAGATCGACACTGGCTACGAAGTTCAGAATCCTACGGGCGGCACCATCAACCAGGAGATTCCCGAGGGCAAGGCGCTGTGGTGGGCCGGCATGGTCTCGAGCGTGTCCAAGCGCGTGACCAAAAACGGCGACCCCATGGGCATCGTGCAGCTCGAGGACATGGAAGGCGAGGCCACGGTCGTGGTGTTCCCCAAGACCTACAAGGAGGCCGAGGGGTACCTGTACGGCGAGGTCGATCCCGAGACCGGTGCGCAGCTGTCCGATGCGTTTGTGCGCATTAAGGGCAAGCTCGAGCGTTCGGACCGCGGCGACCAGATCATCGCGCAGGAGATCGTGCCGCTTGAGCTTAACGAGGAGAACAACAAGCCCAAGGTGTTTGAGGTCATGGTGCCCAACAGCCGCTTTAGCCAGGGCAATATGGCGCGTCTTGCCACGGTGCTTACCGCCAACCCGGGCGGCGACCGCGTGGAGATCTTTATCGAGCAGGTGGACGGGCGCGTACTGCGTGCCGAGGTACCGGCCAAGGTCAACGCACGCTCGATTCCGCTGCTGGCAGAGGCCAAGGCCATCGTGGGTAACCAAGGCAGAGTGACGGTGATCTAGGGACGGCGTTGCGGGTCTGCGCGAGATTGGAGGAAGTGATGGC
Organism: uncultured Collinsella sp.; assembly: GCA_902495155.1. GTDB lineage: Bacteria > Actinomycetota > Coriobacteriia > Coriobacteriales > Coriobacteriaceae > Collinsella. The sequence goes on along the minus strand of CABUWD010000059.1, from coordinate 2,613 downwards.
GCAGGGGACGTTTGTGCAGGCGCTCCGGAAAGAGGCGGCGCTGAGCGGCACCTTTATGAAGGGTCGCTCGCTCATGCTCAACGGCGCCGTGCTGTCGATTGAGGACAGCGGTTCGCGCTTCTCCAAAAACGTGGCGGTTGAGGGCTCGGTGCGCGGCTCGCGCGGCGACCTGTATAAGACGCACGTGGCGCTCGATATGGACGAGCACGAGGTGATCGACTACGACTGCGATTGCCCCGCTGCCTATCGCTACCCCGGCATGTGCAAGCACGCCATCGCCACGGCGCTGGCGTACCTGGACGCCAGCGGCATTGAGCCTGTTGAGGGGTTGCGCACACCGGTTCGCACGTTTACGGCGCAGCCGAAACAGCCCGCGCGCACCGCGCCCAAAGCGCCGGCCGTCAATCCCAACTTTCCCTTTCCGGCGCCCGTCCCCACGAGCCCCAGTCTCATGGCGGCGCTCTCCGATCTTTTGGACGCGCGCATGGATGAGCTGGCGAGCATGCGCCGCAAGCTTGCCGGTGCCGTTGATCCCGACGCCCCCAAAGCGGCGTTGGAGCCTTCGTTGGTGCCGTACTACAATCCGCTGTTCGCTGACCGCTTTAGCTGGGCGCTCGAGTTTCGCATTCGCTGTGGTTCGGTGTCCTACGTGGTCAAGGATATCGACGGCATGGCCGACGCCTACGTCCGAGGCGGCACCTTCTCGTACGGCAAGAAACTCACGTTTGTCCATACGCCCGAAGCCTTCGAAGACGTGTCGACAAAGCTGCTCAACCTTGTTGTGACGACAGTTGCCTATCTCGATGACATCACAAGCTCGCGTTCGGCGTCGTACGACTTTGCCCGCAGCGGTTTTGTCGCCGAGCGTCAGTTACCGCTGTCCGAGCATAGCATCGTATATGTGCTGGACCTGCTACGCGGCCAGACCATCTCCTTTGAGCCCGCTTGGTCGCGGGGGACGACGACGCATCGCGCCTATGACGTGGCGGTTGAGATGCCTCCGGAAGGGGAGGACGAGGCTCTGTCTAAGCGCCCGCCGCTCCTTGCCGCCAAAATCGCGCCGGCGGCTGGTGGCAGCTACGATCTGCGCCTGCCGGCCGATGCATACTGCTTTGCTTCGGGCGACGTTGCCTATCTGGTCGACACCCGCCGTGCGCGCCGCGCCGATGTGGCGTTTGCCCAGCATGCGGCGCCGTTCCTATCGCGCTTGCTGCCCTGTCGCACGCCGGTCCATATCGCTGCCGAGCAGGTGGGTGAGTTCTGCCGCATGGCGCTGCCCATTTTGCGCGACTACACCGACCTCACCGCGCCCGCCGCGCTCGATGCCGTGGCACCCGAGCCGAGCTTTGCCATGGCGATCGGCGTCGACGATGGGCTCGTGACCTGCAAAATTACGGTTACCTACGGCGACTGGTCGGCAGATCTCTTTAGCCTGGGCGCTCCGGGCAGCCCCTTCGAAGAGCAGCGCCCGGGTGTGCCGCCGCGCGACGAGGTGGCGGAGTTTCGCGTTATGGACACGGCGGCCCTGTACTTCGATTTCTACGAGGGCGGTCTGGCGTTTGAGGAGCGCGATGACGCCCGCCTGTTCTGCCTGCTGACCGAGGGCCTGTCCGCCCTGTCCGAGCTGGGTGAGGTCATGCTCAGCGACCGTCTGCGCCAGATTTCGGTGCGCCCCGCGCCCAAGCTCTCGGTTCGTGCGACCGTCAAGAGCAATCTGCTCGACGTCGAACTGGGCGCGAGCGGCCTTTCGGCGTCAGACCTTGCCATCTATCTGGACTCCTACAAGCGTCACCAGACGTTTGCGCGCCTTACGTCCGGCGACATCATTCGTTTGGACGAGGGTGCCCGAGCCGCGTTTGGCCTCGCCGAGGACCTGGGTGTCGATGCCGTCGACCTGCTCAACGGCGTGTCGCTTCCCGCGTCGAGTACCCTATTCGTCGATAGCATGCTCGCGCGCACGCCCGCGCTCGAGGCCGATCGTGACGCCGCGTTCCGCCGCACCGTCGAGCGCTTGGATACGCTCGGCAAGATGGACTTTACGGTGCCGGTCTCGCTCAAGGCCACACTGCGCGGCTATCAGGTCGACGGATACCAGTGGCTCTGCTCGCTCGAACACCTGGGCCTTGGCGGCATCTTGGCCGACGACATGGGCCTGGGCAAAACGCTGCAGATGATCGCACATATCCTGGCGCGTGTGGAAGCGGGGGACATTAAGCCCACGCTTGTGGTGTGCCCCGCGTCGCTTGTGTACAACTGGACTGCCGAGCTGGAGCGCTTTGCCCCGTCGCTAGATGTGTGCGCCATCGTGGGCGCCAAAGCCCAGCGTCGCGTGCAAATCGCCGGCGTGGCCGAGCATAACGTGGTCGTGACGTCGTATGACCTTATGCGGCGCGATATCGACGAGTACGTCGAGCAGGACTTTGCCCGTGTGGTGCTCGATGAGGCCCAGTACATTAAAAACCCGCTCACCCAGGTGGCGCGCGCCGCAAAGCGCCTGCCTGCCGGCGTGCGCTTTGCCCTGACGGGCACGCCCATCGAAAACCGCTTGTCCGAGCTCTGGAGCATCTTCGACTTTTTGATGCCGGGCCTGCTTGGCACGCGCGAGTCGTTTGC
>CABUWD010000058.1 GCA_902495155.1 uncultured Collinsella sp. | reverse complement strand
GTTCATGAGCTTGTTGTACTTCTCGAGCTTGCAGTCATAGCGGCACTGAGCCTCGGCCTTGGTCAGGACGCCCGTCTCCTCAAAGAGCGCAATGGCCTTATCGGAAACAAAGGCGGGCAGGGCGTCGGCCGTGGTCTTGTTGTTGGCAAGGCCGCGCTTCTCGGCCTCGACGGGCCACTCGTCGGAGTAGCCATCGCCGGAAAAGAGGATGCGCTGGTGGTCGGTCAGGACCTTCTTGCAGTACTCGAGCGCAGCGTCCTGGAACTTATCCTCGGGCGTACCCTCAAGCGCGTCGGCGAAGGACTTGAGCGACTTGGCCACGGCGGCATCGAGCACCAGGTTGGAGTCGGAGACGTTCTGCTCGGAGCCGCAGGCACGGAACTCGAACTTATTGCCGGTGAAGGCAAACGGGGAGGTGCGGTTGCGGTCGGTGTTGTCCTGCATCAGCTTGGGCAGGGTATCGGCGCCCAGGTCGAGCACGCCGCGCGTGGCATGGACGGAAGCCTTGCCATCGATGATCTTCTCGACGACCTCGGTAAGCTGGTCGCCCAGGAAGATGGACATAATCGCCGGAGGAGCCTCGTTGGCGCCCAGACGATGGTCGTTGCCGGCCGAGGCAACAGAGGCACGCAGGAGCTCCTGATAGTTATCGACGGCCTCGATCACCGCGGTGAGGAAGACGATGAACTGCAGGTTGTCGAGCGGGGTGTCACCTGGATCGAGCAAGTTCTCGGACTCGGTGCCAAGCGACCAGTTGTTGTGCTTGCCCGAACCATTGATGCCCTCGAAGGGCTTCTCGTGCAGCAGGCAGACCAAGTCGTGGCGGGAGGCGATGAGCTTCATCTTCTCCATCATGACCAGATTCTGGTCGATGGCCTCGTTGACTTCGCCATAGACGGGGGCAAGCTCATGCTGGCAGGGAGCAACCTCGTTGTGCTTGGTCTTGGCGGGAATGCCAAGCGCCCACAGCTCATCGTCCAGATCCTTCATATAGGCCGAGACGGTGGGGCGGATAGCGCCAAAGTAGTGCTCCTCGAGCTCCTGGCCCTTGCAGGGAGCGGCGCCAAAGAGGGTGCGGCCGGTAATGACCAGGTCCTTGCGCTTGCGGTAGGCGTCCTTCTTGATCAGGAAGTACTCCTGCTCGTCGCCCACGGAAGGAACGACCTTCTTGGGGGTCTTACCGAACAGCGCCAAAACGCGCTTGGACTCACGCGAGAGCGCGGTCATGGAACGCAGCAGCGGGGTCTTCTTGTCCAGGGCCTCGCCCGTGTAGGAGCAGAAAGCCGTGGGGATGCACAGGACGTCGTCCTTGATAAAGGCGGGGCTAGTGGGATCCCAAGCGGTGTAGCCACGGGCCTCGAAGGTGGCGCGCAGGCCGCCGTTGGGGAAGCTGGAGGCATCGGGCTCGCCCTGGATGAGGTTCTTGCCCGTAAACTTGGTAATGGCGGTGCCGTCGTGGTTGGGCTCCAGGAAGCTGTCGTGCTTCTCGGAAGTAATGCCCGAAAGCGGCTGGAACCAGTGCGCATAGTGCGTCGCACCCTTGGAGATGGCCCAGACCTTCATGGCATGGGCAACGGCGTTGGCCACATCCAGGTCGAGCGGCTCACCGCCCTCGAGGGTTGCAGCAAGGCGCTTCCAAATGTCCTTGGGGAGGTAGTCCTTCATGACTTCCTCAGAGAACACCATGGTCCCGAAGCGGTCAGTAAGTTCGGCCATACGGAACTCCCTTCGTATCGGCACCGCGTGAGAAGCGGTGTTGATTACTAACGAACGAGTCATAGCTTAGACTCGCCGTGTTTCCGCGACATTACCGTTATGTTGCTGTCGCGAAACCAATCAATGAGGTTACCCTATCGAGGCGGCGTTGCCACCCTCAACAGCCAATCAACTGCATAAATTGCAGACCTCTCCCCATGGTTTAAGGGTAGTCAATTTGGGATGGAGCTCTATTAACTGGTATTTTGCATCAGATACCAGTCTTTATAGTCCGTGCCTAGATTAGCCGCTCTGTTATAGAGAAAGCCGATAGCAAGGCATCTTTGATTGGTATCCCCGAATAACGAGTGAAACTCCACCGTGACACAGTGGTGCTGTAGAATCCTTACAACACATCACACTATTACGTATCTAGAGGAGCACGATATGCGCGTCGACGAGGTTTTTAAGCAGGCAGCATCCCAGGGCACCGCGCCCGTTTCGTTTGAGATGTTCCCGCCCAAGGGCGAGCTGACCCTCGACACGGCTCGCGAAGTGGCAGGCAATCTGTGCAAGCTTTCGCCGAGCTTTGTCTCGGTCACCTGCTCGGCCGGCGGCTCGGGCAACGGTGCCACCACCGCCCCCATCGCGCATATGATTTCGAGCGAATTCGACACGCCCTCGGTGGCACACCTTACCTGCGTGGGCCGCTCGCATGCCGATATCGCCGCCAAGATCGACGAGTATCGCGCCGCCGGGGTTGAAAACATCCTGGCCCTGCGTGGTGATCTTCCCGCTGGCGCGACTGAGGACGACAAGCCTGCCTCCGACTACGCCTACGCCCGTGACCTCATCCCCGAGCTCGTCGACGCCGGCTTTTGCGTGGGCGCCGCAGCCTACCCCGAGGGCCACATTGCCTGTGAGGATCTCAACCTCTCGGTCGAACACCTCAAGCAAAAGCAGGACGCCGGCGCGAGCTTCTTTGTGACGCAGCTCTTCTTTGATAACGAGTGCTTCTACCGTTTTCGCGAGCTTGCCGACAAGGCCGGCATCACCGTGCCCATTACCGCGGGCATCATGCCGTTTATGGGCAAGTCGCAGATCAGCCGCATGGTCTTTATGTGCGGCGCGTCGCTGCCCTCCCCCGTCATCAAGATTCTCGCCAAGTACGAGAACGACCCCGAGAGCCTGCAGGCAGCCGGTGTAGATTATGCCGCCCGCCAGCTTTGCGACCTCAAGGAGCACGGCGCCGACGGCCTGCACCTGTACACTATGAACCGTCCTGCGATCGCCGCGACCATTATGGAGCGCCTGGGGTAATGGAAAAACCGCACATCGATACAACCGCTGTCGAAGTGCCGGCCGACCTTGCGTCGCCGGCGCTTTACCGTGTCGATGCTGCGTACCATCCCCGTGTCGACCGTGCCGAGATGCTGCGGTATCTGGGTTACGGCGGCCAGCAGATCGAGCCCGAGCTGTCACGACGTATTGAGCTTGTGGTCGAGCGTCTGGAACTGGACATTGAGCCTCGTGGCGTGCGCCGCGTGTTTGCCGTCGATGCCACGGGCGTGGACGAACAAAGTGAGCCTTGCATTCGCTTGGTCGGCACCAACGTTGAGCTGCGAGGTCGCGATATCTATCGACATCTCAAAGATGCCCGCTTTGCCGCGCTCATGGCATGCACCCTCGGCATGGACGCCGAGCGTCGCCTGCGCACCACGGGAGCCCAACATCCCCTGGAGGGCGCCGTGCTCGACGCCGCGTGCTCCGCTTACGTGGAAGCCGCCGTTGAGCAAATGGACCAGCAGGTCAAGACGGACGCCGCCGCACACGGGCTCGCCGGCAACTGGCGTTTTAGTCCCGGCTACGGCGACTGCCCGCTCTCGGCTCAGCGCTCGATCGTCAATGCGCTCAACGCCACGCGGCTCATCGGGCTTACCGTCACGCCCACCAGCCTGCTCATGCCCACCAAAAGCGTGACCGCGGTGATCGGCCTATTCGACGGCGAGGTCCACGACGCCCAGAGCCGCCCCACCTGCAATATCTGCCGCATGCGCGAGCACTGCCGCTTCCGCGCCGCCCACACCACCTGCTATTCCAGCCATTAGGAGCCCTCGATGTTTACTCCGCTTATCACTCATGATTCTGACGGCACTGCATTGGCGGCACCCGTTGATGCCGCACGTCGCAACGGTGCCACGTACAAGACGCACACGATCGACGATCTGCGCATTAAGGACGATCGCCTGCGTGCGGCCATCGAGGGCACGGGACACCTGCTGTTCGACGGCGGCATGGGCACCATGTTGCAAGCGGCCGGCATGAAGGCCGGCGCCCTGCCCGAGCTGCTCAACTTTGAGGAGCCCCAGGTTATCACTGATATCCAGCGTCAATATGTCGAGGCCGGCTGCGACGTGATCACCGCCAACACCTTTGGCGCCAACGCCCACAAGCTCGACGGCGCCGCCACCGTGGCAGACGTCTTTGCCGCCGCTGTCGCCTGCGCCCGCGAGGCCGGCGCCCGCTACGTCGCCGGCGATATCGGCCCCATCGGCGCGCTGCTTCGTCCCTTAGGCACCCTCAGCTTTGACGAGGCCTATGACCTCTTTGCCGAGGAAGTGCGCGCCGGCGTCGCCGCGGGTGTGGACCTCTTTATTATCGAGACTATGACCGACCTGGCCGAGATCAAGGCGGCCGTCCTCGCCTGTCGCGAAAACTCCGACCTGCCCATCTTTGCCACCATGACCTTCGAGGAAGACGGTCGCACCTTCCTGGGCACGAGTCCCGAGGTGGCCGCCATCACGCTCGATGCCATCGGCGCCGACGTTTTGGGCATCAACTGCAGCCAGGGACCGGCCGAGCTACGAGGACTCGCCGCACGTATGCTCACCGTTACCGATAAGCCCATTATGGTGCAGGCCAACGCGGGACTCCCCCATGTGGACGACGACGGCAACACCGTCTTTGATATCCAGGCCCCCGAATACGCCGAGGCCGTCGCCGGCATGATCGCCGACGGCGTGAGCGTCGTGGGCGGTTGCTGCGGCACCACGCCGGCGCACATGGCGGCCTTGCGCACGCTTATCGACAACCACACGCCCAGCCCGCGCCACCGCAAGCCCAGCATGTCGGTCACAAGCGCCCAGACCGTGGTGGACCTTCCCTGCGACGGCCACAAGATCGCCGTCATCGGCGAGCGCATCAACCCCACCGGCAAAAAGCGCCTGCAGCAGGCCCTGCGCGACGGCGACCTGGACTACGTCGTGAGCCAGGGTATCAGCCAGCAGGAACAGGGCGCCGACATCCTGGACGTTAACGTGGGCCTGCCCGAGATCGACGAGGTCAAGATTATCCAACAGGCCACTGAGCAGCTCCAGGGCTCCACGCTGCTGCCGCTGCAGATCGACTCCACCGATCCCGCAGCCGTCGAGGCCGCCGTGCGCCGCTACGCCGGCAAGCCCATCATCAACTCGGTCAATGGCAAGCAGCAGATCATGGATGAGATCTTTCCGCTGGTCGCCCACTACGGCACCAACGTTGTCGGCCTTACGCTCGACGAAGGCGGCATCCCCGATACCGCCGAGGCCCGCTTCGCCATCGCCGAGCGCATCGTGGCCGAGGCTGCCCGCTACGGCATCGGCCCGGACCGTATCCTCATCGACTGCCTGGTCATGACCGCCTCGACCAATCAACGCCAGGCCGAGCAGATCCTGCGCGCCATGTCCCTGTGCAAGGAGCGTCTGGGCGTCAAATGCGCACTCGGCGTGTCGAACATCAGCTTTGGCCTGCCCGCGCGGCCGCTGCTGGGTTCGGTCTTTTTAGCTGCCGCTTTTGGCGCGGGCCTGGACGCCCCCATCATGAACCCGGGTTCCAAGCGCTTTATGGATACCGTCTACAGCTATCGCGTCCTGAGCGTTGAGGACGAGGGCTCGACCGGATACATCGAGCGCTACGCCGGCTGGACCGATCCGTACAAGATCGCCGCCAACCCGGCAGCAGCTCAGGCTGTATCGAGTGATGCCGCGCCTGCCGCGGGCACCGCCACCAGCGTTGACGATGACCCCATCCGCCACATGGTCGTCTCGGGCCGCAAAGGCGAGATCGCTGCCGAAACCGAGCGTCTGCTGGCAGACCACGACGCTATGGACCTCATCAACAATCACTTTATCCCCGCCCTCGACGAAGTTGGCGTCCTCTTTGACCAGGGCAAGTTCTTCTTGCCGCAGCTTATGGCCTCGGCCGAGGCCGCACGCGTGGGCTTCGACACCATCAAGCGCCTGATGCCCGCCGGCGAGATTGCCGACAAGGGCAAGATCTGCGTGGCCACCGTCAAGGGCGACATCCACGATATTGGCAAGAACATCGTCAAGATGCTGCTCGATAACTACGGCTATACCGTCTTTGACCTGGGTCGCGACGTCGATCCGCAGGAGGTACTCAAGACCGTGCAGGAGCGTGACATTAAGCTCGTCGGCCTCTCGGCGCTTATGACTACCACGGTCGTCGCCATGGAGGAGACCATCAAGCTGCTTCATGCCGAGGTGCCGGGCGTCAAGATCATCGTGGGCGGCGCCGTACTCACCCCCGAATACGCCAAGCAAATCGGCGCGGACTACTACGCCAAGGACGCCGCCGAAAGCGCTCGTATCGCCGAAGAGGTCTTTGGGCAGTAACACAACGGAAACAACCGAGCACCAAAACGTGCCGCACGCGCCACTTGGCACGTGCGGCACGTTAGAATAGATAAGACTATGCTCGTTTTGGCAGATAGGAGCGCAAGGATGGCGATCACGCCCGCAGAAATCGCGGAAACCCGCGGCATGGTTGAGGAGCAGAACCTCGACATCAGGACCATCACCATGGGTGTTTCGCTCATGGGTTGCGGTGACGAGAACCTCGACTGCATGTGCACGAAGATCTACGACCACGTGACGCACACGGCTGAGCATCTGGTCGAGACCGCCGAGAACCTCGAGCGCGAGTACGGTATCCCCATCGTCAACAAGCGCGTTTCCGTCACCCCGGTGGCGCAGATCGCCGCGTGCTGCAAGGATGAGGACCTCACCCCCATCGCGCACGCCCTCGACCGCGCGGCCGAGACACTCGGTATCGATTACCTGGGCGGCTTCTCCGCACTCGTCCAGAAGGGCATCGGCGACGCCGACCGCCGCGTCATCCAGTCCATCCCCCAGGCGCTCGCCACCACGAGCCGCGTCTGCTCCAGCGTCAACGTCGCCAGCCTGCGCGCCGGCATCAACATGGACGCCGTGCTCATGGCCGCCCAGACCATCATCGATGCCGCTAAACTCACGGCCGACCAGGATTCCGTCGGCGCTTCCAAGTTTGTCTGCTTTGCCAACATGGTCGAGGACTCCCCGTTTATGGCGGGCGCCGTCCACGGCGGTGGCGAGGCCGACGCCGTCATCAACGTTGGCGTCTCGGGCCCCGGCGTTATGGCTGCTGCCTTGGAGACGCTCCCCGACTCCGCCTCGATGATGGAGGTTGCCGAGAAAATCAAGCAGACCGCCTTTAAGATCACCCGCGCCGGCGAGCTCATGAGCCGTGAGGCAGCCCGCCGTCTGGGTGTCGAGAAAGGCATTGTCGACCTGTCACTGGCTCCCACGCCTGCCATCGGCGACTCCGTTGCCCGCATCCTCGAGATCATCGGCGTGGGCACCTGCGGTGGCCCCGGCACGACCTGCGCGCTCGCCATGCTCAACGATGCCGTCAAGAAGGGCGGCGTCATGGCCAGCTCCAGCGTGGGCGGTCTCTCCGGCGCCTTTATCCCCGTGTCCGAGGACGCCGGCATGATCGCCGCCGTCGAAGCCGGCGCGCTTTCGCTTGAGAAGCTCGAGGCCATGACCTGTGTGTGCTCCGTCGGCCTGGACATGATCGCCATCCCCGGCGACACCCCGGTCGAGACCATCGCCGGCATCATCGCCGACGAGATGGCCATCGGTGTCATCAACAACAAGACCACGGCCGTCCGCGTGATTCCCGCCATCGGCAAGGGCGTGGGCGACTGCGTCGAGTACGGTGGCCTGTTCGGCCGTGCGCCCATCATGCCGGTGAACCCCAACGCCGGCACCGTGCTTGCCCACCGCGGCGGACGCTTCCCGGCACCGCTGAACTCGCTCAAGAACTAGCTGAGGGGGACTGGCGAGGAGCCCCGGGGAGGGCAAATATATAAGGTCGCCTGCTCGGACAGTCCTGACTCGCACGGAGAGCACATTAAGTGCTCTCCGGCTCGTGCGGAACTCGCGATCGACCTTATATATTTGCCCTCCCCGGGGCTCCCGCACAACGGGGCCTCGGTTGGGTTCTATCCCTTTGGCAGTCGCTTCGCTTCTGCCCTACTTTGCTGGTATGACGGTTTGGCGTTGGATCGGTTCTTTCTGATATATGCTGGTTGCGGCTCTTCTTTTGGGAGGAGTCGCTTTTTTGTTGTGAGGAGGATGGCCCGTGGCTGATGATTTGATTCGTTCTGAGCTGCTTTCTGCGGATTGGAATGAGGAATGGATGCGCTTGCAGGCTGGTCGGCGGCGGGCTGATGATTCTTTTGAATGGGATAAGCGGGCTCGGCATTTTCGGCCGCTTGAGACTGCCCCTTATGCTCGGGATTTTATAAAGCTGTTGGCGCTTGAGCCCGGCGAGTCGGTGCTCGATATGGGGTGTGGGGCTGGGTCGATTGCTATTCCGCTTGCTCAGGCTGGGCATCCTGTGATTGCTGCTGACTTTTCCCCTGCTATGTTGGGCACGCTTGATGCTGGCATTGAGTACTATGGGCTCGAAGACCTGATTACGCCGCTTGAGCTTGCTTGGAATGATGATTGGGATTTGGTTGGGCCGGTCGCGAAGGCGGTGGATGTTGTCTTTGCCAGTCGGTCGGTTACGACGACCAATCTAAAAGGCGCGCTTGCCAAGCTTGATCGTACGGCTCGTCGGCGTTGTGCTGTCACGATGGTCGCCAACTCCAGCCCGCGCTATGATCTGCACTTGATGAACGCTATCGGTGCCTCCGTTACCTGCAGCAATGGCTTTGTGTATGCCTTTAACATTCTCATTCAGATGGGTGCCCTGCCGCAGGTTACGTACTTTGAATCGCCTCGTCGCGATACCTTCGATAGCCTTGAGGCGGGCGTGGCGGACTTCTCCCGCATGCTCGAGCACGGTAACGAGGATAAGATCGACCGCCTGCGCGACTACATCGCTCAACACATGATTGAGAACCCCCATGCCGGTGAGCCGGGCTCCAAGGGCGTGCCGCAGGGGCGCTATATGCTCGATCATGTCCGCAAGGTTCGTTGGGCGTTTATTGCATGGGAGCCGGTCTCTTCGGGCCGTCCATAGACCGCTTTCGGCTGCCGTACACGTCCGCCTGTAACCCGCGCTGTTCTCCCGCTCGGCATCCGCATTCTTTTTGAACTGGGCAAACACGCCCCACACCGCGCCGTTCCTGCGCTATCGTGGGACAGCTCACGTAGATTAAGGCCCCATTGCGGGGCGCCCCATACATAGAAAGCGAGAACCCATGGCACTGACAGGAGCACAGGTCAAGCAGCTTCGCAGCATGGCCCATCACCTCAACCCCGCCATCATCATCGGTAAGTCCGATGTCAACGAGGGCACCGTCGAGCAAACGGTCGCCTACCTGGAGAAGCACGAGCTCGTTAAGTGCTCCGTGCTCGATGGCTCCAGCCTTTCCGCCCGCGAGGCCGCCGAGGAGCTCGCCGAGCGTTGCCACGCCGAGGTCGTCCAGGTCATCGGCCGCAAGTTCTCACTGTATCGCGAGTCCTCGCGCAAGGACATCGAGAAGATCAAGCTCGTCTAAGAGCCAATGATCCGGCGATCCAACACATAGCAAGCTTACGGGTGCCCAAGTACTTCGGGCGCCCGTTTTTTATCGCTCGACCAGCACGCGATTGAGCCGCCCCTCCACCAAGCGCTCGTATAGACGCCGCGTCTCGGGCTCGGGCACGCCATTGACCTGCTCCCTCAGATGGTGCATATGCCCGCTGTACAGCTCGACGATATCGCGCCGCCGCCCCGCCGCACTGTAGACGTGCATGGCGCAGCGCACCATATCCTCACGCGCCGTTTCCTGTCGAAGCCCCGACTCCGCCAGCCAAATCGCCGACTGCAGATCGTTTTCTTCTAGAGCGGCATTTGCTCCCTTAATCATGCAATCGATGTACTTTGACTGCATAATGCGCCGCATGCGCAAAAAGTAGGTGGGATTACAGCCATTGGGAACATACAGCGGTCCGGCATAAAGCTGCTCAATCTTAAGGCACAGCTCAACCAAATGGGGCCCGCGCGCACCCGTGCGATTTCCCAAAACCTCGCGGCTTATCTGGTCAAACAGCCGTACATCGGTCTTGACGTAGTCGCCGTTGAGTCCGATGCATTCATTTTGAATGAGCACACACGATTTGCCATCCGGCGTCGGCCCCAAAGCCGACCGCAAGCGCGATATCGTCGAGTACAGATTGTTGCGGGCGCTATTGAACTCGGCATGGGGCCACAGCTCCATGGCCAGCGTCTCACGATCGACGAGCGCATCCATGCCCAGTGCAAGCCGCTCGGCAAGCGTCGCCGCCTTCTTGCGGCGCCACATTTTGTCCGTGATGGGAAACCCGTCACGCTCGGCGCGAAACGCACCGAACATGCGAATCTCGATATGGTCGATGGTATCAACGGCTTCAACCTCGCCGGCCTGGAACAGGCGCTCGCCCTCCCCTTCCAAATCGTCGCGCAGCGAGTACCGCGACAGCTCGCGCACGGGAAGCTTCTTGCGTATCCTGCCCGCCGGCTCGCCCAGACAATGCATGGCAAGGCGCGCAAAGAGCCGAAACGATGGCTCTAGAATCCCCGCACGATTCATGGACATCCAGGCCGCAAGGTCGCTGTCTCGGCCCGCACAGGCCAAATGCAGCGCCACCATCCAGGCTTCTGCGCCACCAACCTGCGTCTGGCTTATATCGAGTAGCTCCGCTTCCTCGCGCACCGAAACCATCGAGGTGTTACGCAGATATGCCACGCGCTCCAGCAGCAATGCGTTATCGCGCATGTACGCAATCGACTCCTCGGCAAGTTTGAGCACTTGGACCGCACGGAACTTTGCATTAACCGGCCGTCCCTCTGCCAGCGACTGCCAGCCTTCTAGCAACAGGCCAAACAGCTGAATCTGGTTGTCGCGCATGCGGACGGCAAAACGATCGAGCTCGTTGAACGCCGCATCGTCGGTTACCGGCAAGCCGGAAAGGAGCCGCCGTGCCGCCAACACCATGCGCACCCAGATAGCCATCGCCTTAAGCCCACGTACGTCGAGCGCCTCCCGCATCACCGTCATCTCGTCGTCGCGCTCGTCGGTTCCCGCAAACGACCCGTCAAAGAGCTCCACCAGCATGCTATCGGCCCGTATAACAATCCCCGCGATGTCGAGCTCGCAGTCGTAGGCCTTGCTCGTTTTGAGCTGCCGTAGAACGCCGCCGTCATTTCCCCGCTCGGTCAGACAGCGCTTGACCTCGATATGCGCAGACAACATATCGAGTGCGGTATGGGACGTCTCTATTTCTGGCACGGCCAGGTTCGTAGGAAGCCCAAGCCCGTTGTCCCCATAGCAAACAGCCGTCAGTGTCTGGGCCACCCTCCATGAAACAGGGTCTATTTCGCAGGCCGCCCGTTCGCCCCCGCGTTCGACGACCGATGCCATATAGCGAGCGAGCTTTGTATTGGACACGCTGACCGCTGCCAGATATACGCCGAGCGCCTCGGCGGGCGTTGGCTCTGGAGCCGGATCGTCGGCATCGATCGTGCCCAACGCTGCTCGGCAGATATCGGCCCCGTGCCCCGTCAGAGCAAGATCGACCCCATACTGTCCAGCAAGTTCAAGGATCGCTTCACGGTCCAAAAAGGCGTCCGCCAGGCCCATCGCCGCATCGCATCGGCCCGCCTTAAGCAAAATCCGGGCCGCCCTCGGAACAAGTTCGGGGCGAACCTCGGCCACCAACTTGCGCAAACGCAAGCGTCCGTTATCCTCCGTGCCCAGACACGTAAAACTCCGCTCGGCGGGGTCCAAGCCAAAAATCGGGTAGTCGCGTACAAAGTAGGACTGGTCGACCATCGACAGCCTTACCCCACAAGCCTCGAGTTCTGCGATATTGCCCTCGCCCATCAAAACCATGAGACATGCCACGCAAAACAGCGCATTATTGTCGAGCGAAGCCAGATCGGCAAGTGCCGCGCCATATACGTTGACAATCTCGTTTTCGAGCAGGCCGGCTACGTCGCCTTGGCCATACAGACCCGTCTGCAATGCCGAAACGAGCTCGGGCACGCCCTGCGTGAGCTGATAAAAGTCGAGCGATGTGCTGATCGAAAACGCCGATGCCCACGCCGAATACTCATAGGCATGCACCTTGAGCATCTGCGCATTGATCTTAACCGAATCGCCCAGCCCATGAATCAGCTGACGATTTGAAGGACGGCAGGAGATAAAGACCCCTATCCCCATAGCGCGCAGGCCGCGAATCCTGTCGATGAGGTCTTCGGTATCGTGCTGATCGAGGTTTGGCACATTATCAATCGCGATAAGGGAGTGCGGTTTGTCTTTGAGTTCTTCGGTAACCACCTCGAGCTGCATAAACACCTCGCGCCCAGTGGCGCGATCGGCCTCGATAATCCGCACGGGGCCTCGCGTCGGGTTGCATTTAACCTCATGGGTGTACTGCAGCAGCACCGAGGTCTTCCCAAACCCGTCGGGCGCATAAAGAACCACGATGCCGGCCTTTCGGCCCTTGGCGATAAGCTCATTCATCAAGCGTTCGCGTCGCACCATATAGCCTCCGCCCAGCGGCATCAGCTCGAGCTCGTCTATACTGCTCAAATCGTTTACCATGCCCGCTCCTCAACTCGACCGTATGGACACTGTAGCCGCAAGACCATACAAGCCGCGCTATGAATAGAGCGACCTTGTGTTTTAGGTTGTCTTTTGGTACGCAAGCGGCAAGTTTTTGTACAGCGAGGGCCGATTGTTATTAATCCCCCGACTAATCGGTCTTTAAGCAGGTAAATGAGCTTGTCAGCTTGTCCCATCTAAGCGGCAGTGTAACGCAGATGAACAAGGTTCAGCCATGTCATTCAACTCGCCTAGCACCCGCTACCGTCTACGACCTTCTAGTGGCATTTTTGCATAGAATCTGGTATAGAATGAATCAAGCTGTTGGACATCCGGCATTCGTCAAGCTTGCGGCAAGTTTTTGGTCAAGTGGGCGGAAAGGGATAGCAAAAAGGCCCCCGCAAAGCGGAGGCCTTAGGCAAGGCTATGTCGAGCTGCAGGATTCGCGCTACTCGCAGAGCGAAAGGGCGGCCTCGTCGGCAACGACAACGCAGTTGGTGTGCAGCTGCAGGATCGAAGCCGGGCATTTGGGCGTAACCGGACCATAGCACATATCGTGCACGGCCTGAGCCTTGGCCTCGCCGTTGGCGACGACCAGGATCATGCGGGCATACATGATGGTCTGGGTACCCATGGTGTAGGCCTGACGGGGAACATCGTCGATGCTGTCGAACAGGCGGCTGTTGGCCTGAATGGTGCTCTCGGTGAGGTCGACGCAGTGCGTGCCCTTGGAGAAGTGGTCATCGGGCTCGTTGAAGCCGATGTGGCCGTTGTTGCCAATGCCGAGCAGCTGCAGATCCGGGTAACCGGCCT